>JAJEIW010000283.1 GCA_022828045.1 Acidimicrobiia bacterium
CCATGCCGAGGCCATGACCGGCATCGCGCTCACCCAGCTTGTGCGGCCCGGCTCGCCGATGATCTACGGCAACTTCCTGACCACGATGGACCTCCGCTCGGGAGCGCCCACGTTCGGCACTGCCGAATCGACGCTGGCCACTTACGCGATCGGCCAGCTCGCCCGGCGGCTCGGCCTGCCGTTCCGCTGCGGCGGCCACTACACGGCCTCGAAGATCGCCGACGCCCAGGCCATGCAGGAGTCGGCCGATGCGATGACGCCGGGACTGCTGGCCGGAGCGAACTTCATCCTGCAGGCAGCGGGCTGGCTGGAAGGCGGGCTGACGCTCGGGTACGAGAAGTTCGTGATGGATGCCGATCGCTGCGGCATGCTGCATCGCCTCATAGACGGCCTGTCCGTCGACAGCAACGAGCTCGGCGGCGAGGCGTTCAGCGAAGCCGGCCCGGGCGGCAACTATCTGGCAACCGCCCACACCATCACCAACTTCGAGGCCGCGCTGTGCGACACCCGCTCGTTCGAGCAGTGGTCAGAAGAGGGTGCGCTCGACATGGCCCAGCGTGCCAACCAGCAGTGGAAGCAAACCCTCGCCAACTACGAGCCGCCCCCACCCCTCGAGGGCGCAGTCGACCGCGAGCTGCAAGCCTTCGTCGAAGACCGCAAATCAGCCGTGCCCGACGCCTGGTACTGACCCGAACGAGCCCGGGCCGGCCTGGGGCTGTCCAAGTAGCTTCGCTGCATGGCGCAATCGCTCAGGTTCGGGATCGTGCACGACTTCCGCTGCCCGCCGGGCAGCGACGTGACCATGCCGCAGGTGTACGCCGAGACGTTCGAGCAGGTAGTGCTGGCGGAGCAGCTCGGCATGGAGCTGTGCTGGTTCACCGAGCACCACTTCATGGCCGACGGCTACCTGCCCAACTTCGTGCCGGTGGCAGGTGCGGCAGCGGCGCTCACCAGCAGCATCCGGTTCTCCACCGACATCTGCCTCATGCCGTTCCGCGACCCGGTGCGGCTGGCCGAGGACCTCGCCGTGCTCGACAACATCTCCGATGGCCGCATGGAGCTGGGCGTCGGCATGGGCTATGCCGCGCATGAGTTCGCCGGCTTCGGGCTGCCGCTCAGCCGGCGGGTGTCGCTGACCGAGGAGGCCATCGAGATCGTCCGGCTGGCATGGTCTGGCGAGCCGTTCAGCTATGAGGGCAAGCGGTACACCTACCGCGACTTGCGGGTCACGCCCGATCCGGTGCAGCCAGGTGGGCCGCCGCTGTGGGTGGCGGCTACGAGCCGCGCCGGTGCGTTGCGAGCTGCCCGCTTCGATACGAACCTGCTGCCCCAAGGGCCGAAGGCTGCCGTGCTGGATCCGTGGAAGGAAGCGCTGGCCGCCGACGGCCGGGACCCCGGCGACAAGCGGGTGGGGATCATCCGCGGCGTGTATGTGACCGACGGCTCGGATCCTGCCGATGATCCCGTTTGGGAGGCGGTGGCGGCCGCTGAGAAGTATCGCCGCGATGTCTACATCGGCATCATCAAAGCCAGCGCCGACCACAAGCAAACGGCCCGCGAGCGTGCGGCCCGCAGCGGTCCGCGCCAGCCCGATCCGCTGAACCCGCTGGTGTGGACAGTCGGTGACGCCGACCATTGCGTGGCCGAGCTCACCGCCATGATCCGCGACCACGACGTCACCGACCTCGTCACCTGGGGCGGACCGCCCGGCCTCCCCCCGTCGGTCATGAACGCCTCACTAGAGCGCATGGCCCGCGACGTGATTCCCAGAGTTCGCGCCAACCTGGCCTAGCGGCCCTGTGCGTCTTAGCGCGCTCGGCTTGTGGGCGCAGCGGTAAGCCTCGGTGCCTGAGTCAGCGCCTCGACGCCCGGCCAGCGGCGCGCGCGGTGCCGTAGGGTCGCGGCATGGATATTGCTGACCGTCTGGAATTGCACGAGCTGCCGGGGCGCTACGGCGACATCATCGACGACCGCGATTGGGACCGGCTGGGGACGATCTTCACCGACGATGCGGTGTTCGATCTGACCGACCTGGGCGCGCCGCGGCTGGAGGGCTTGACCGCGATCCGCGACTTCATGGCCGATGAGGCCGAGCACCCGCGCACGCACACCATGACCAACATCTACGTGAACGAGACAGCGGACGGCGTGGAGCTGAAGTTCCGCATCCTGGCGCTGCTCGGCGGCGGCAAGGTCGGCACCGCCTCGTATCACGACCTGGTGGTGAAGACGCCTGACGGCTGGCGAGTGCAGGACCGCATGCTCAAGCGCCGCCGCACGCAGGTGTACCCCGACTGAGTTCTCGCGGCCCTGATTCGGGGCCGCGGAAGACAGCCGAGACGTCAGTCGGTCGCCGGGGCGTGGCTGTCGAGCCAAGCGCGCCAGCGGGGGTCGTCGCGCTCGGCGGCGGCTGCGCCGTCGGGGCCGTAGAGGTACAGCCACACCGAGACCATGGTGAACCCTCCCCCGTCCTCGGAGGTCAGGAACCCGGTGCCCGGTGCGGGGGTGTCGAGCAGCAGGCTGATGCGGCGCGGGCCGGTGCCGACGACCGTGCCGCCCATCTTCGTGTCGTCGTCGGCGGCCACGTCGAGCCGGTAGCCGACGCTGTGCAACTGGGCGATGCCGAGCCCGCCGGCGTGGATCACCCAGCCCTGCTCGGGCGTGACCGGCCACATCACCATCGAAAGCGCAGAAGTAGCGGTCTGTCCGGCGAAGTGCTCAAGGTGGAGCTGCAGGTTGGACATGAACAGCTTCCAGCCGTCCACCATGGCGTCGTACTGCGGGTCGTCGTCGCCGAAGCCGACGTTGTGCAGCCGCACGGTGCAGGTGTTGTCGTCGTGCGGCTCGACGATCCACTCGAACGACAGGCCCTCGACGCCCTCGCCCCCGTCGAAGGTCACCCGATGCGGCGGCTCCCAGACAGCCACCCGGCCTTCGATCTGCATCTCGGGCTCAGGGCCGAACGAAGCCACTCCCGCTCCCCCAGCGCGTTCCTCAACGGTGTGAGGCACATACCACGCCGAGATCCCCGGCCCGGTCGCCACCGCCCTCCACACCGTGTCAACATCGCCGATCACCTCGACCGACAAATCAATCACTCGTCCCGAATCCGCCATGCGCTCATTCTGCCCTGCTGCCGACGCAGGTACAGCCCTCGGTTCGCGTCGGGCCGCACTGCTGCGTACGCTTGCCGGACTATAGCGACGGGCACCGGATACATGCCGCGGCTTGAGTCGCGCGAGGCGTACGTCGATCACCTCGAGGGTTACACCGAGCCCGCTGTCGCCGAGCTTCGCGACGGCAAGCTGAGCCGGAAGCTGCTCAAGACGTACATGCTCGAGACGGCCCGACACGACCACGACACGCCCGGCCTGGAGTCGATATTCCCGTCCCGTATCCATCTGCATCGCATCGACGACACTCTGTATCGCGTCGAGGACGAAACGCACGAGGGACGAGTGGTCGGACTGCTGGAGGTGCTCAAAGAGCGGCATCCCGTGCTCTACACCACTTTGGATGCCGACGACAGCAACAAGTGGGTCCGACAGGTAGTCGACCGCAACCCGTGGCTGGATCGCCTCTGGCTCTCGTCGCCGATCCTGTTCGAACTGTGGAATCACGTGCAGCGCACCACTCCGGCCCATCGCTATGTCCGCCTCGGGTTCGAGCACGAAGCCTGGTACGAGGCCACGCCTGGGCTTGACGAAAGTGACGACGAGCGCATCGAAGAAGACGAACCCGCGAACGACGACGTGGCCCGAGGACTGGTCGAGCGGCGCCGGTCGCGGGTGACGTTGACCGAACGGCTCGGCGTGCTTCAAGACAAGCTGCCGCAGTTCCTCAATCTGTACGACCCGATGCACTCGTTGGTGCAGCTGCAGATCCCCGGCGGCAATCGGGGCGGCCACCTGCTGTACCACGACGGCCACGCCACCAATCGAAGCGATTCATTCGTCGAGCACCGCCAAGAGATCGCCAAGGTGCTGAGCCTGTATCGCGGCGTCACCGAGCACTCCGAGGAGCGACTCTGGCTGGACACCACCGAGGTCGGCGACGATGCCTTCACGGTGAAGGGCGCACCGGTCACAATTCGATTCAGTCAGCCGCTGAGCGAGGACACGTTCGCGCGCTTCGTCAATCTCGGCCTGAAGCGCCGAACGAGCCGGCTTCGCATCGGCGGATACATCACATGGAGAGGCCCCACCAAGGTCCATGTCGCGGCCATAGATCGCCATCTGTGGCAGCCCTTCCTGCTGGAAGCCACGAGCCGTCAGCTCACCGCTGTGTTGCCGCACGGCACCTGCGGCAACACGATCCACCGTCTCGTCACCAACGTCCAGCGCTGGCTCGACCCGAACATCGAGGTCTGGCTCGGCAGCGAACGGTACGAGACCGCTGTGGCGAACTCCATGCGGGTCCCCGTCTGACCGACGTTCGAGTCCCGTCAGGTTTGCCGCAGGTGTTTCCTACCGTGTTCAAGTCTTGTCGGGTCGGCCGACGGCTTCAGAACGGAGGCTCCGCCGTGGCAGCGGCAAGTTGCAAGTACGGCGACGGGTCCGTGGAACGGCTTCCGTAGCGAGTCGGGCGCTCTCGTGCGCGGGTCAGCAGCAGTACTCGCGATGCCCTTGTTGCCGCCACATAGAACGTCTGCAGTTCCGCCTGCCTCGTCTCGCGCGAAGCTGCGCGAAAGTCGGGGAACTGCCCGTCGTTCATGCCGACCACCGCGACCGCCTTGAACTCACGCGCCTGCGCCTTGTGGACGGTGAGCAGTCGTATCCCGGAACCCAAGTCGCGACCGCGCACCGTTCGCTCGAAGTGCAGTGCGAAACGGGTCCATGAGCGCTCTGCGACCGACGCTGTGTTCGCGAACTCATGCCACGTATCGCTGATGAGTTTCCTGTCGGCAGCCCAGCTCGCAAGCAGCGCGGTCTGTTCGGCCTGAGGCAGTTGGCAGTCCTCCAGCGACGCGACGAAGGCGGAGGGCGACTCGGCTTGCAGCAACGGGACGAGAATATCGACATGAGGACTAGCGGCCGATCGCAATGCGTCGGCTGAGGGAACGTCGGTATCGACCGGCACCTCGCCCCCTGCAGCCGCTAGCTCGATGCCATGCTCCCTGTGCAGCGCAGATGCGGCCGACATGTGGTGTCGGTCACTGCGGAGCCTCAACAACTCCAGCGTTACGGCGCCAAGCGGGCTGGACATCAGATCGCTGTCCCGGTGAACGCGGGCGACATCGTGCCCGCGTTCCGCTAGCGCTTCCGAGGTCGGGCCGAGCGAAGCGGCGTGCCGCGCCAGCACGGCGATGTCCTCAGCGTGTACGCCGCTCGGCTCCCCAGCGGACACGGCTTGAGCAGGCAGCCCCTCAGCAAGCAATGTCGTCGCCCACTCAGCGACAAAAGCGGCCTCTGCCTCTTCGTCACCAAACTCGCGACAGAGCAGAATGCCCTCGGCTGCGCACTGGGACCGGTCCTCGGCCCGGCCGTTACCCAGCCCCAGTTGTGGCGACACTTGACGTTCCAAGAGTGCCAGACGGTGCGACGACCGGAAGTTTCGGGTCAGTGTGAGCCTCTTTGCACCGTATTCAGTGGCAAAACGCTCCATGAGCTTGCCGTCACCTCCAGCGAAGCCTGTTACCGACTGATTCGGGTCGCCCAGCAGTGTCGTCGGCACCAGCGGAACACCGCTGGTGCCATGTTGACCGATCAGCGCAGCGATGAGGCTGTACTGCTGTTGAGTGAGATTCTGTGCCTCATCGACGATGACCAAGCCATAGATTCCGCGCACCGTCGTTGCCACAGCAGGAATCCGCAATACCTCGACAGCCTTCGCAATCATCTCGCTGAAGTCGACGGCACCCCTGTCGTCAAGCGCATCTCGCCAGTTGCGGAGTTGAGGATGCTCATTGCCCCTCGCTCGCGCGAGGTCAAGCTCCCTAAGCAGGCCCGCGCAGTCTTCGGCTCGCCACGAACTGTCAAATGACGCGAGCAGGTCGGCACGATCGACATCGTTGGCGAGGACTTGGAAGTCGGAAGGGAGACCGACGTGGCTGCCATGAGTCGCGAGGAGTGTCTGGGAGAATCCGTGAACCGTGTCTGCCGTGACGCGGCGCATCAGGCTGCCGATGCGGTCCCGCAGTCGTACTGTGAATTCGTTGGCCGCCCTCGTCGTGTACGTCATCACGAGGACACGAGCGTGGCCCGACGCAGGGTCATTCACGAAGCGCTCAGTTCGCCGTGTCAGTGTCTCGGTCTTGCCAGTGCCAGCTGGCGCCATGACGACCAACGCCGGGGCGTCGCTGTCGACCACGTCCTGCTGCTCGTCTGTCTGTTCGAAGTCGTTAGGCGTGGCAACGCGAAGGGGTGTCACTTGATGCCCTCGCTGCTCGCAGGTGCCTCTACCAGACGCCCGCGCAATACCTCGACCAGTCTCCGCAGCGGCTCAGGCCAGCCGGTCCCAGCTGCTGACTCGCTACGAAATGCCCTACTTGCCGCCTGCCGGCTGAATCATCATCGGCGAAGATGACGAGGGGCACGTCGATATGACGGGCGAACTTGATCACCGCGCCGACAAGGCCGCGCTCCATTCCGACGGAATCGACGACCGAGATGCCATGCGCCAGCGGGCCCAAGGCGTCCCGCAGCACTGGCGGCAGAAATGCTCGCTCGGTGGCACCGTCGCCCACCACGATGGCGCGAGCAAACAGAAGGTCGCGAACCGGTCGTTCCAGCGCACGATTGGTCGCCTCCCACGACTCCTCCGTCGCGGAGAATCTCATCATCTGCGGCTGGTGGCGGGCACCTGATCCTTCGCCGGTCGATGTGACCGTGGTGCGCCAGGCAAAGCGTTGGCGCATCGGACTGTCTGACACCACTGCGAGGGCGTCGGCTGCGGCCATATACCAAGGCTACGGGCAGCAATGTGCGAGGTAAGGACTTCCACCGACGGTCCCGAAGTCGTCATGTGCGTCGTGCCGTCGACGAACGACCCACCACACAACGTTGACGGTCCCGCACAGTCGTCGAAGACCTACCTTGGCCAACAATGACAACAAAAAACAACAACTGCAACAAGAAACAACAAATCCAACAACGACGCTAACGTGGACGGCATGAGGCACGCCGCCAGCGGCATCTGATGCGTTCGGCCAACCCCTTCGCTCCGACGTTCGGCGCTCTGCCGCCGGTGCTGGCCGGCCGCGCCGATGTCATCGGCGACATCGCAGCAGCGTGGGAGACCGGGCCCACGCATCCCGGCTACACGGCGCTGCTGCTCGGGCGGCGCGGCACGGGCAAGACGGTGGTGCTCGAAGAGCTGCGAACGCTGGCGCAGCGCCGCGGCTGGCTGACAGTCTCGGCCGCGGCAGTGACGCCCGGTTTGCTCGACCGGCTCAGCCATGCTGCCGCCGAACACCTCAACCGCGCCGCGGAAGCGCTCGACGCCGACCTGCGCGGCGACCTGGCTGCTGCGGGCATCGGCATCGCCGCCGCCTACGACCCCGGCGCCGACCTCGCCCGACGCCTCGGCACCGTGCTGAGCGTGCTGGCAAGGCATCTCGACCGGCAAGGCGCGGGCATGGTCGTCACCGTGGACGAACTGCACGCCGGCCATGCCGACGAGCTGCGCACGCTCGGCATCGCGCTGCAGGACGTGACCCGGCTCGCACAGCTGCCGATGGCGTTCGTCGGCGCCGGGCTGCCGGTGCTCGAGGACACCTTGCTGTCGGACGAGAGCGTGACGTTCCTGCAGCGGTGCGGTCGCTACGAGGTCGGCTTCTTGGATCACGCCGCCGCTCGCACGGCACTCGCCGAGCCCATCCGGCAGCGAGGCGGACGCATGTCGCCCGAGGCGATCGAGCACGCCGTGGAGGCCGCGGGCGGCTACCCGTTCATGGTGCAACTGGTCGGCTTCCATTCCTGGGAGGCCGCCGCCGAGCCCGACACTGCCGTCACCGTGAGCGATGCCGTCGAGGGCGCTCAGGTGGCACAGCAGCACATCGGCCAGCTCGTCATCGCACCCCTGTGGCGAGACCAGCCCGATTCGGCCCGACGATTCCTGATCGCCATGGCCCACGACGACAGCGAATCGCAGCTCGCCGACATCGCACGCCGCATGGACGTGACCAGCGGATACGTCAGCGTCTACCGCGCCCGCCTCGTCAAGTCCGGCCTCGTGGCCGCCACCGACAAGCGCTCCGTCACATTCGCACTGCCCGGCACGCGACGCTGGATCAGAGACCTCGACGTGTTCGCCCACGTCAGCGAAACCCTGCACCTCACCGACGGCCGCAGCGTCGGCTTCACCATCCCCCACGACTGACACTGGCCGCCGACGAGGATCCCACCGCGTTCGCCGACGCCAAGTTCTTGACAAGATGGTTCACGCCATGAAGCCGACACGGGTGCAGCGGACAGCGGCGCTAGAGAAGTGGGCGGAACGGGTTGCGCCGAGCGATCTGGTCGAGGCCGACATCGGCGTCCTTCGGACCATCGCCGAGACGGCGCAGCGGCGAGACAGTCTCGACACGCAGTTGGCCCAAGACGTCAGCTCCGCACGGACCCAGCAGCGACTCTGAGCCGATATCGGTGTCATGCTCGGCGTCTCCAAGCAAGCCGCTCACCGCAAGCACGGCAACCCGACCCCAACTGAGCGAGTTCAAGGTGGATCGGCAATCGAACCCCTCAAATTCGGATCAGGTACCGGTAGGGATCGCGATGGGTATGGCCGTGCCCGCAGCGGCGGCGACTGGCGTCCAAAGATCAACTTCGACCTCGGGACTCTCAATCGTGACGATCAAGGAGTAGCGGGCACCGAGGTCGCTGCGGTCGCGGGCTGGCAGTTCCTTCCACCAGCCAGTGACCGGAAAGACGCCAATGGTTGCGCGCTGCGCCAGATCGGCCGCTGAGCCTGTCCAGTAGTCGACATGCAGCGAGCCGCGCACCCGTTCCCTCGGACCCAAGCACCACTCTCCTGCGTCATCGGCTGGCGGGGTTCGCTCTTCATCCTCGGCTCGGGCGAGCAGATTGACGCGCTCACGAAACTCGTCACGAGACTCAGTCGGGCGGCGGATGTCGAATCTCAGGCCGTGGGAGGCATAGCGAAACCGCCGTGTCCATCCACGACGAGAAGGGTTTGGCAACACGAAGTAGGACAACGCGACTCTGAGCTGCACCTCCGTGTCAGCGAGATCGGCCAGCACCTCGTTGGGCCACGGAAGATCGTGGAGATGCATCTCCCGCATCTTTCCGTCGCGGAACGGATGGATGGTGTCCTGAACGATCAAAGTCACTGCGTCGTCAGCGCTGCGCAATGCCCTCTCCCTGTTTGGAACACCCCATCCGTAACGGCGGACTCGGTTTACAAAATCCTGCTTCTGCCTCACTGGGGTGCTCGCCAACATCTGCGGCGTCCATCGCGCCGATTGCACGATGAGGGCACAAATGGTCTCCGGCCAGAAGCTCGGGTATGCGGCCTGTATGTCGGTTGCCATACCGCCAATCGCAGCTGTCGCGGGGCTGGTTCCCGTCATCGTCGTGAGCAGGCGACCGCCCTGCACCGTGGAGTGGGTGGTCAACAGGCCCAGCGCGCCAGGTGTGTCAACGGTGGTTCCTGCGGGTGACAGGGCTGCATTGCCGCCTTCAAACACGACATCGGGTTTGTGAGGCCACTGACGCTTGAATCCGACCGATGTGCGACTGAATGGCGAGAGATCACCGCGTGAAGCCAGCGGGGTCCAACCGTCGAAACTCGCCTCCGAGGACAGGTCGTGAAGCTCCGTCGACGCACCAATGGTGACGACATTCCATGCTTGGCCGGGATCTTCGACCGGCTCGAGGTCCGACCGCGCGAGATGATCGGAGTCGTAAGGACGGCGGACATTTCCTGCGGATACGAAGAAGAGCCGTTGGTTGGATTGCTCATCTTCCAGAATCGTGACAGTGCCGTCGCCGGACGCATCGATCGTCTGTCCCGCCGCAAGCGCATCAAGAGCTGCCGACCAGGCGGTGGGTTGGCCGAGGTCGGAGTCAGCGGCGCTCGGCGAGTGTTCTGCCGACACGGCGACAACGAAGATGCGGTCTCGTACTGGATGGGCAATTTCCGGCATCGAGACTGCTTGTGCCGTCAGCGCGGCATAGAGCCGTTCCTCGTTGAAGCCTTGATTCGGGAGAATCTTCACCGACTCAAGTCGCCTCGCGAGAACGACTGGCTGGTGCACCAACAACGCGTGGCCGAGGTCGCCGTAGAGGGCTATTCCGGCCATCTGGGTGCCGTGATTGCGACGATCCGTCGTTCCCCACTGCGGATCGCATGCATGAGCGTCGGACTGTGTCATGGCTGGAGCGATGAGTGGGTGGCCAGCGTCGATACCAGTGTCAAGCAGGCAGACCGCGGGTGCTGTTGGTTGGGGGGCAACGACTCGGCCGACGAGGTCCGCCACCCACTCGCCCTGGTCGACGGGCGACCAATCAGCCAACGGCTGCGCGGCAACCGTTGGACGACGAAGCTCTGCTAGATCATCCAGCACTGTGACTGCCGAAGACAGCTGCCTCGCGGTTGCCCGCACCAGCACGACGCGGCGCTCTTCAATGATCAGGCGCGAGGGTCCGACGACGACATCCGCTTGTTCGGCGAACGATTCAAGCCGCTCCTCGGTGCCGTCTCGCTCGCGCAGCCATAGCTCCCACCAAACGCGTTCATCGGGTGGTGGATACAGCTCCACCGCATCAGTCCAGAAGGCCCTGAGGGTCGCGAGGCGCAGATCTGCGATCCGTTCAACAAGATTGCGGTGGCGCGGGTTGCCGTGCGGTGTGTCCTCGGTGGCGTACCGCTCGAACTTGCGCAAGAACCCGCTGACCTGCTGGTCGGGAACGAAAACCGTCGCAGTTTGAACTACGCGATCATCGACCGTGACACTCCTCACCGCTCGAAGCTCCGGAGGCACCCTGGCGGTGCGCGGTTCGAGTGCCTGCAACGCGAGCTCGACATCGGGGGTCGACTCGAATTCAACGTAGATGCCGTCGATTGTTCCTTCGACAACGATTTCGCGTGCCGACGCTCTTTGACTCTGGGCTTCATCGAACGCCGACCTCAGTCGCTCACCCAAGTGCTCGCCATGGGCTGCGCGATTGGCAGGCGACGGAGGTGCCGCGCCGTCGCGACCCAGCACGGCCGGTCTGTAGCTCTCAGCCGTGGCCGGCGCGGCCACGGTGATGTGTGAGCGATTCCGTTCTGCCACTACGAGCGTGGGTCGTCGCGATGGCGGGCCTGGAGCGCGTCCAGCAGGGTCTGGGTGTCAACCGTCCGTCGGTCGGCCAAGATGCTCGCCTTCGCAGCGCTCTCGGCGGCGATGGTGATCTCGCTGTGGCTCAGCCCCTTTGCCTCTGCACCGATCTTGCGCCAGTCGATGTCGGTGAGATCGAGCGCGGCCAAGCGGTTTCGGATGACCTTGTTGCCGATCCGCACATCGGGAAGGCAGTACTCCAGACGAGTGTCAAACCTCCGAAACAGCGCCCGGTCCAGCACCTCGGGCAGATTCGATGTCGCCACCAACACGCTGTCGGAATCGTCGTCCTCCAAGAACTGCAGGAAGGAGTTCAGCACACGCCTGATCTCGCCGACATCGTTGGGCGCGGCTCGCGCACCCGCTAGCGCGTCAACCTCGTCGAACAGGTAGATGCCGGTCGTGACGGTCATGGCATCGAAGATCAGCCGAAGCTTCGCCGCCGTCTCACCCATGAATTTCGTGATGAGCCCATCCAGCCGGACGGCGAACAGCGGCAGCGACAGCTCGCCTGCCAGCGCCCGTGCGGTCATCGTCTTGCCAGTGCCGGGAGGCCCCACCAGCAGCAACCGCCGAGCAGGCACAAAACCGCGAGAGCGCAGCCGGTCGCACTGCCGCTGCTCGTGAAGCACCCGTTGCAGCTCACGGCGCAGCGGTGCCGCCAAGGCCAAGTCAGCTAGTCGCTCGTCGGGGTAGGCGGCTGTGAGCAGCGATGCAAGCTCTCCGCGGGGTGCTGCCACCGGCGTGGGCGCCGCCGAGCGCGGTTGGCTCCTGCCGGCGTCGATGAGCGTCTTGAGGTCCTGCGCGTAGGTCGCGTGGCCGCTGCGAGCCTCTGTTGCCGCAAGCTGCAGCGCGACCGCGTAGAAGCGCTCGTCATCGCCAGACGCATGGCTCTTGATGAGCGCCTTGACCTGGTCCGCCGTAGCCATGCCGCCAGCCTCCCCGCGCCCCTGACGGTACCCCGGCCAACCAACCCGCAGCAGACCAAGCGCGTTCAGGGCGACTGGTTGATGCTACATGTGCAAGTATCTAGATATCTTGCCATCTCGCTATCGAGCAGCTACGTTCGACCGCAATGCTGATGCAGGGAAGATCAGATGCCTACACCATCTGACACGAAGAATTTGACGCTGCGCATTGACCGCACGCTGGTCGACCAGGCCCGGACTGTCGCTGAGGTCGAAGGATTGACCGTCAGCGATGTGATCCGCGCTGCTCTCACAGAACATGTCGAACGCCGGCGCAGAGACCCAGACTTCCAAGCTTCACTTCGGCGAAATCTCGAGCGACACCAAGAGTTGCTGAATATGTTGGCCGACGGCTGAACTAACCTGCCTCAAGTTCGACGGCCTACTGGGCTGCTGCCGTCACACACGTCGCGCTACTCCGTCACCAAGGATACGAGACCGTTGACAGGTGGCCGTAAGGATCGCGCTTGCCCACAACGCTCGGGCCATGCTGAGCGGCGGCAGATCGAATCACTTTCGCGATCATTCTCACACTCGGCACTGCAAGGTCAATCTCTTGCTGCGATGTAGTTCCGGTCGTCTTCAAATTACGCAGAGCACTACGCGATTGAGCATGTGGCAGTGGCAACTTCGGCCCATATCCTTGACCCAAGAGGAGAGCACCACGTTTTCGAACGGCAAGAAACAGTCGGTCAAGAAGCCACTCGTCGAGTTCGACGAGTCGCGCATCATCATCAATCAACGGATAAGCGGACATCATGCCCTTGAATCTTCTCAATGGGGTCTCGCGCAGTTGATATCGACGAACAGCCTTCTGCGAGAGATCACCGTACAGAAACCTGCGAATACTCCAGATCAAAGAAACATAGTCTCGATCGACGTTGCCTGTGAAGCGCTTGGGATTCTGTGTTTGCTTGAGGGGTTCATGAAGCAAGTTCCAGTACACGAGACTGATGACGCGCTTCTTTATTCGGTCGACAGCTGTCTGCTTCATGCTGACATTGGTGAGGCCCAAATGGTATCCGAGATAATCGACACCCTCGATACTGTTCATCTCTGATTTCGCGTCAGGCGGCACAAGAAGGCTAATGCCGGGTGACTTGTCCAGATTGACATCTACACCTATTGACGCTGCCTGTGCATGCAACACGTCGACGGCTTGGCACAGTCGGCCATAATCCCTAGACCAGATGAGCGTATCGTCCGCATAGCGTACGAATCCCACACCGCACCGCTCCAGCTCTCGGTCTAGGTGCCAAGCGGCAACATTGGCGAGGAAGAGTGAGATGGATGTACCTTGCGGTATTCCGCAGTCTCGTGCGGCCACACTTTGGGTTCCATAACGGTCCTGATCATGTGCAGGCACACGCAAGAAGCCCTCAATTGCAGAGCGCTCGACCTCGGTCAACAGAAAATGGTCCTTTAGCACCTTCTGAATGTGATCATGCTGAATCATGTCAAAGTACTTCTGGAAATCATACTCTGCTATGAACAGCCGGTTCGAAGCGGCAAATTCAGACTTGACATATTGTATGGCATTTTGCGCAGACACGTCTTTGCGGTAGGCATAGGCCCTAGCGCTTATGATCGGGAGGTTCTTTTTGAGTAGCCCTTCGAACAACATCTTCGAAACGGCACCGTCAGCAACCTGATACACACTTACCTCGCGTTCGCTACCGTCTGCTTTTGGTATACGAAGGAGAATGGGATTCTTGGGTTCGTATTCTCGCTCTTCAAGTCGCTTGCGGATGCTGTGCGCGACCCGAGACGCTCTGGCGCGAGTGAGATAGGGGTTGAAGCCGTCGTCTATCGACCATTGGGATGGACGCTCTAGCTTCAGGGGTTGGATTGGCGATGTCGTACGTCGACCCCGCCGCACATTCTCTTCGGCGAGGAGTCGACCTTTCGTTTCATGACGCGCAATGAGACGTTGCGCTTCTCGCAGTATTTCATCTCTAATGCGCATCATTCTCGCTTTCGTCGGCGAGGTCCGGCCCCAAAATGGGGCCGGACCTAACGGCCTCCGAAGATTCCGGAAGGGAAACATCGCACTCACGCAGGAGTCGCACCTGACGGTGTGGCTCCTATTTCGGATCACCGGGTGATCAACCCGAACGTGATCCGGTAGGGGGCCTGTCAGGAATTTTGTGTATCGGGTGTGGTCTGATGGTCCGCAGCCGTGGGCTGTGGGCCGGGGAGGATCATGTCTGTGACTGATCTTGACATGCCGGCTGTGCCGGCGAGCGATGCTGCCGGTGAGGCGGCGATG
>JAJEIW010000195.1 GCA_022828045.1 Acidimicrobiia bacterium
CCAAGGTGACCAGCCCCGCGTCCGACAGCCGCGGGGCGAACCCCACCGCGGGCCGCCGCGGCGCCCAGTCGGGATTGCCGGCCAACAAATCGTCGATCCTCACATACAGTGCAGCCGCGAGGGCGTCCAAGCCCGGGCCCACGCCGAGAACCTCCAAGATCGAAGCGTGACTACACCCGAGCTCGGACACCCTCACCCCACCAACGGTGGACCCCACCCCTTGGAACTAACCATCTAGCTGCACAGTCGACGGGTCTCGGCTTCAGCAAGGATCATTGTCACGCGGGCACCCAGCACATCCGTCGCCGGATCGTCGCCATGCTCTATCTGGTGCTCATGCGCCTCAGTATGGGCCTCGTAGGTTGCCGCCCAGTGCTGCTCGGCGTCGGCCTGCGACCAAGCAGCAGCCTCGCAGGCGGCTGAATCTGTTTGCGAACACGCGGCAACCAACGCTACGGCTGCAGTCGCCGCAGCGACTAAGCGCATTAGCCGCGGGGTGTCCGAAACAGTCTTGCTGGTTGGAATCGCGGTGCGGACCTGAGCGGAAACCTCTCGCGTCCCCACCGCTGCCAGACCCAACCGCCGATCCCACCGATCGACGCAACAGTTGCCCACATGAGCGTGTAGACGGCGGTCGAGTCGGTCACGTACAGAACCGACAGTATCAACAGCACCATGAGCGAAATCCCCGCCAAGCAGGCCAACATCTCGCGCCCGCTCCGGAAGCCACGCTTCGGATTGCTGTCAATCGCCATCGTCACAGATGCCTCCATGTCAGCTCATCGCTCCGCCGACAGCTCCGCCGCACGCAGCGCCTACAGCGAATGCTGCGCCTAGGCCCAAGCCGGAAGCAAGCACGCCGCACGCAAATCCGGCTCCGATGCCGGCGATGATACCTCGCGCAGGGTGGTGGTGAGCAACGCTGTAGCAACGTCGCCGGGTGTCCTGATAGGCCCCCGGTCCATTGCGTCCATTGGGGTAAACGGTAACGGTGTAGTAGTGGCATTCCTGCTGGTCATGCGCGGCAACTGATGTGACTTCTAGGGCGTCGAGCACACCCGGCAGATCTGTCCTCGTCGGCACGGCCACGGCAAGTGAAGTGGCAATCAGTAGAGCTGCCAACAGGCTAGGTAGCACTCTCCTTGGAAGTAGTGCGGTGAGTGTCATGAGCGGTTCCGGTCCTTTCTGTCGAGGAACTGTTCGTTTCATCGACAGAACGGACGCTCCCGAACGCTCCCACTCGGGCTGTCTCGAGCGCATCGCCGCGGGACGGCGGCGCGCGCTGCCAAGCCCAGCGACTACGCGGGTTTGCGGCCAGGACGGGCACCATCAGCGGCCGACGGCCGAGCGCCGCGCATGATGGCTTGACAGACTCAGACGGAATGTCTAAGATACGAACGTTTCCGAACGTTTCCTAGACAGCAAAATATGAACCTGACCAGTGGGTTTACCGGCCGCTGCCAGTCGAGGGCTGCCCAGTTACGCCGAGAAACAGCCCGTTTGCAACGCCAAGCTCGGCGCGCAGGACAGCGGCAGCGTCGCAAGCGTGGATGCGAGAGTTCTGAGGTTCAGGCTGTGCTGGCGGCGGGCGATTATTCCTCGGGCGCCAGGGGGAGCCGGAGTTCGACCGTGGTGCCCCCGCCATCGGTGTCGACGACCGACACCGAGCCGTCGTGGCTGCGAGCTGCGTAGTCAACGATGGACAGCCCGAGACCGGAACCGGGCTGCGAGCGCGCTTCGGGTGCTCGGTAGAAGCGCTCGAAGACGGTCTCGCGCAAAGCAACGGGGATGCCGGGGCCGTGGTCGCGCACCCGAACCCGGGCCTCCCGGGCCACCGCAGCGACACTGATCTCGATGGCATCGCCGGGCGGTGACCACTTGACCGCGTTGTCGACGAGATTGCCGATCGCTCGCTCGATCAGCGCAGCGTTCACGACCACCTCGCACGGCTCGAACGCGGTCACGAAAACCGTCTCGGTCCGGCGGCGGTGCCGCTCCACCACCGACACCGCCAGCCCGGCCAGATCGACGCGCTCCGGCTCGCCTTGGGATCGCCGGTCGGTCGCCAACTCGACGAGCTCGTTCACCAGTTCGGTGAGCTGATCCAGCTCGAACTGGACATCGTCAAGCATCTGACGGCGGTCGTCAGCATTCAGGCCCGCCGGCCCGGCCGAGGCTGCACCGCTATCACCGCCGGACGGTCCTGCCGCGGGCAGGTGCCCGGCCTGAGGCGAGTGCCCGGATTCAGGCGGCTGCTCGGCACGGGCCAGCAGCTCGATGTTGGTGCGAATGCTAGTGAGCGGTGTGCGCAACTCGTGGCCTGCGTCAGTGATCAAGCGATGCTGCTGGGCGCGCGACATCGCCAAGGCCTCCAGCATCGCGTTGAAGCTGTGCGCCAGTTCGCCCAGCTCGTCGTCGCGCTCGAACTCGATGGGCTGGTCCAGGTCTTGGGTGCGCGCGACGTTCCGTGCCGCGTCGGTGAGCCGCCGAACAGGCCGGATCGCACGGCCCGCCACCAAGAACCCCAGCAGTCCGGCGCCCCCGACACCGATGGCGGCCACCGCAGCCAGCGCATTGCGTAGACCCTCCACATTCTCGTCCACCTCATCGAGCGGGCTTGCCACCATCAGCGCCCCCACCGATGCCACTGGCACGGTGAGCACCCGCAGACGGACACCGTCGGCGGACACGTCGCTTCGATGTCGGCGATCCCGTCCATTGGCCACCGCGATATCGCCACGCGCCACCGGCAGCGGCTCGTCGGACGCGTAGAGCACTGCGCCGTTCGGGGTCACGATCTGCACAAGCACGTCCCGCGGCACGAACCGCCCGAAGAACTGGACGCCCCGGCGCTCAGGCAGACGCCCGCCGCTCGCGGCCAGCACCGCCACGCGGTCATCGAGTTTGCGATCGAGCGCGGAGCGAGCCTCGGCGCGTGCGATCCACAGCGCGACCCCCGACACCGCCAGCACAGCGACAGCAGCCGAAGCCGCCACCAGCAGCCCGAGCCGAGTACGAATGGTCATGAGGATCTCAGCACATACCCCACACCGCGCACGGTCCGGATCGGGCTGCCGCCGTCGGCGCCGGCAACCGCTGCCAGCTTGCGTCGCAGGTAGCCGACGTAGACCTCCAGGGAGTTCGAGGCCAGCGACGCGTCGTAGCCCCACACCGTGTCGTAGA
The DNA here is from genome assembly GCA_022828045.1 of Acidimicrobiia bacterium. GTDB lineage: Bacteria > Actinomycetota > Acidimicrobiia > Acidimicrobiales > Poriferisodalaceae > Poriferisodalis. Next base: position 3,184 of record JAJEIW010000195.1, read on the forward strand.
TCTCGTCGCGGTGCAACACGCGACCCGGGTTGCGCAGGAACAACTCCAGCAGCCGGTGCTCGGTGTGCGTCAGCGTGACGGGCTCGCCGGCGCAGGTCACCTCGTAGCTGGCGGTGTCGAGCACGATGCCGGCGCACGCCAACCGCTCACCTTCCTCCGGTGACGAGCTCTCGGCGCTGCGGCGCAGCAGCGCCCGCAGTCGAGCCAGCAGTTCGTCGAGCGCGAACGGCTTGGGCAGGTAGTCATCGGCGCCGGCATCGAGGCCTTCCACCCGATCCGCCGTGGAGCCCCGCGCTGTAAGCATCAGTATCGGCAGCCGGCTCCCGGCGGCGCGCAGGCGGCGGCACAGCTCGAAGCCGCCCAGATTCGGCATGGTGGCATCCAGCACCATGACGTCTGCCCGGCCGGCCAGCGCCTCGCCTTCGAGACCATCGCTGCCTTCGAGCACGTCATAACCCTCGAACTGCAAAGCGCGCCGCAAGGCCGCCCGGATGCGCTGATCGTCGTCGACGACGGCTACCGCGGGGCTGGCATCGCTCGGCCGATCAGCACCCATGGCCTCATTCTGGAATGCAGATCATGAGAAACCCATGAGAGGCCGAGCCAGGCGGCTTGGCTTTTAGCCGGCGGCGGAGTGCCTCAGTTGCTGAGCTGTGTGTTCAGTTGGTCGTGCCGACTGCCGTGTCGAGAAGCGAATCGTCGAATGCATCCCAAGGGAGAGGCCGAGGCAGTGCCTCGCCGTTGCGTTGCAGGTCCGCGACGATGTCGTCCACCAGCTCACGGATCCCGCGTAGGCAGGCCGCCTCGGTCGCAGCGATGTGACTCACCAGCACGAACCCGTTGCATACTCCAATCCAGGCGTGATCCTCGTCTGACCACGACACTCGAAACTGGTACCGAGGATCATTCATTGCCGGTCTCCATCAAGTCGATGGCACGCAGTACCTGACGCACCTGGTACGGCTTCGCGTCTCCGCCGTGGCTCTGGATGTTCACTCTTGGAAGACCCTGCCAAGGTGTCCGATAGATCAGGTGGCTGCCCCGCTGCCGGGGCTGCCCGAAGTATATGCGGCACACTTTGGACAGATCGGAGAAGCGCACTCCGGTCTGGCTCGCCCTCCACCTCGCGAGCATCTCTTGGACTCTCTCGGACTCGGTCAATCTGCCTCCATTGCGAAGGTCCCGCGAGGTACTGATAATCTCAAGTTTTCAAAGTATTTTCAAATAGTTTCCTTATGTTTCAATGGCATCAAGCGGTCGAGTGCTTCCCCGGCCGCGGGAGCGTCGAACGCTTCGTCACGCGGGAGGTGACGGCGGCGACTAGCCGGCGGCGGAACTCCGACGGCGCAGGTGCGGGATGGTGAGCGCGGCGCAGGCTTCGCGTTCTGTTTCGTAGCTCAGCGCCCGCACGGCGTCGGCGATGTCCCACAAGGCCACCTCGTCGACCTCGCTCGGGTCGCCCGCGAGCCGCTTGGGCACCTTCGTCGGGGCCATCGCGTAGAAGAGCACCAGCTTGGGCACCCCGCTGGCGATCAGGTAACTGACCGGGTACGGCGCAGACGTGATCGCGCACCTCACGCCCGTCTCCTCGCGCACCTCACGCAGCGCGGCCTCCTCCCAGGACTCGCCCCGGTTGAGGTGGCCCTTGGGCAGTGACCAATCGTCGTAGCGCGGCCGGTGCACCACCAGCACGGCGCCGTCGTGGCACACCACGCCGCCCGCCGCCCGGTCCACAGGCGCATTGGAGTAGCGGCCCCGCTCGACGTGACGCCGACGTGCCTTCACCGTGAGCTGCGCGGCAGGAGCTTGGGCCGCCTTCTTGCGGCTCTTCTTCGACGACTTCGCCCCATCGGACGCCACGCTTCGTGTCTAGCGTGTCCACGCCGGCCGGGATGTACATGTCGGGGTCGGCCGGGTCGACAACGGGGGACAGACATGGACTTGGGAATCTGCATCGCGTCGCACATCGGCGATCTCGACTACGTCGAGCGGGCCGAGGAGCTCGGCTACACGCATGCCTGGTTCGCTGACAGCCACATGCTGTGGTCGGACTGCTACGCCACCCTGGCGCTCGCCGCCGAGCGCACCAGCACCATCCAGCTCGGCACCGGCGTGTCGGTCTCGGGCACGCGGCCCGCTCCGGTCACCGCCGCGTCGATCGCCACGATCAACGCACTCGCGCCCGGACGCACCTTTCTCGGCATCGGCACCGGCAACACGGCGATGCGGATCATGGGACACAAGCCCCAGCGCATCGCCGAGTTCGACGAGTACTTGGCTGCGCTGCGACCGCTGCTGCGCGGCGAGGAAGCCGTCCACCATTTCGGCGGCAGCGCGCAGCCGATCCGCCACATCATGCCGGACGCCGGATTCGTCAACTTCGACGACGAGATCCCGCTCTACGTGTCGGGTTTCGGGCCGCGGTCGCTGGGGCTGGCGGGCCGCTACGGCGACGGCGCGGTGCTCTCGGTGCCGCCCGACGGCTCGGCCACGGCGCGCGTCTGGGAGTACATCGAAGAAGGTGCCGCGGCTGACGGGCGCAGCATCGACCGCAGCCAGTACCTGATGTGCTCGCTCACCACGATCGTGATCCTCGACGACGGCGAGACGCTCGCCAGCCAGCGCGAGCGGGTTCACCACGAGGCGGGTGCCTTCGCGATGGCGTCGCTGCACTACTCCTATGACCAGTACCGGCAGTTCGGCCGATCGCCCGGTGCACGCCTGGAGGCGGTGTGGGACGAGTACTGCGCGATGCTCGATGACACCGATCCAGAGCGCATCCACCAGCGGATCCACGCAGGCCACAACTGCTGGGTACTGCCCGAAGAAGCCCGGTTCCTCAACGACGAGCTCATCGATGCCATGTGCATCGTGGGCACTGCCGATCAGGTCGCCGAACGGCTGGCCGACCTGGGCGAGCGAGGGCTCGACCAGATCATGATCCTGCCCAACTTCGATCCCCGCTACGAGGTGCTCGAACGCGTCGGCCGCGAGATCATCCCCCGGTTGGCGACAGGCTGAGTGGGTCAGTACGAGACAGCTCGGTAGCCTTGTGCGCCGCTGTCAAGCCCACCCGCAGGGAGCTGCTTCGAATGAGCAACATCTGCCAAGTCACCGGCCGCCGGCCGCACTCGGGCTTCAACGTGTCGCACTCGCATCGGCGGACGAAGCGCTGGTTCAAGCCGAACATCCAGCGGAAGCGGTTCTGGGTGCCCAATGAGGGGCGCTGGGTCACACTGACCGTCAGCGCCAAGGGCATCAAGACCATCAACAAGCGCGGCATCGAGTCGGTGGTGGCCGATCTGCGCCGGCGTGGGGAGAAGGTCTGATGCCCAAGAGCGACAAGCGTCCGGTCATCAAGCTGAAGTCCACCGAGGGCAGCGGCTACACGTACACGACGCGCAAGAACAAGACGAACACCCGCGACCGGATCGAGCTGCGCAAGTACGACCCGGTGCTGCGCCGGCACGTCATCTTCAAAGAAGAACGCTGAGCGGCGGCGCCGTCGAGGGCGCTGCATGAGCACCGCATGACGGCGGCGCAGCCTGCTCGCCTGAGCCTGCTGGCGGCGCGACGTCTTGCCATCGGCGCCCAGGGGCTCGCCGCGTCGCTGCCGGGCGGACGGCTGGACATCCGGCATCTGCGACGGGCTATGGACAGCATGGGCCTGCTGCAGATCGACGCCGTCAACGTGCTGGCTCGCTCGCACCTGCTGGTGCTGCGAGCCCGGATGGGCGGCACTCACGATGCTGTGCTGGCGCTGCTCGAGCGCGCGGCGTACGCCCGGCGGGCCAACGAGCGCGAACTGACCGAGTACTGGGGCCATGAGGCGTCGTTCGTGCGTGTGGCCGACTGGCCACTGTTCGGCTGGCGGATGCGCCGGGGTGCTGCCGGCGACATGTGGAGCGGGTATGCCCGCTTCGGAGAGGCCAACCAGCCCAAGATCCGAGCGGCACTCGATTGGCTCGACGCCAGCGGTCCCGCATCCACAGCCGAAGTGGATGCCGCAATGAGCTGGGGACCCGGCGTACGCGGGCCTTGGGGAACACGCAGCAACGGGAAGCTGGCGCTGGCGTGGCTGTTCTGGGCGGGGCGGGTCGGCGTGGCCGACCGCACCGGTTTCGTACGCCGCTACGACGTGATCGAACGGGTACTGCCGAGCGAGGTGGTCGATGCTGTTGTGGACGAACCCGACGCGCACCGGGCGCTGCTGGCAGACGCCGCCCGTTGCCTCGGCGTGGCCACTGCCGACGATCTCATCGACTACCACCGCCTGCCCAAGCGCATCGCGCCCGCCCGCATCGCGGACCTCGTCGAAGACGACCAGCTCATCGAGGTGGCAGTGGAGGGCTGGGATCGGCCGGGGTATGTCCCCGCCGGCCAGCGCGCTGCCCGGCGACGGTCTCGATCGGTGTTGCTCAGCCCATTCGACCCGCTGGTATGGCACCGCCCCCGCGCCGAGCGGCTGTTCGGCTTCCACTACCGCATCGAGATCTACACGCCCAAGGCCAAGCGGCAGTACGGCTATTTCGTGCTGCCGTTCCTGCACGACGATGCGCTGGTAGCGCGCCTCGATGTGCGCTTCGACCGGGAGCGCAACGTGCTGGAGGTACCGGCTTCGTGGGCTGAACCGGGGTCGTGGCCCAGCGGCGCCGCGGCCGCTGCAGACGCTCTGGGGGCACTGGCGACCGAGTTGCATGCGCTGTCTGCGTGGTGCGGCGGCGACGGAGTGTCGGTGCTGTCTCGCGGCGATCTCGCCGGCCGCCTGCGCGCCACAGTCAGCGGCGCTGATTGCTGATCGAGGTGGCCACTATTCTGCGCCGAGCAATGCTGCCAGACGTCGAAGGGTGGCAAGCACCTCTTCCGCACGCGCTGCGCTTCCTCCCGCGAGCACATCAGCGGCTTCGGCGCTCAAGAGTGACCAAACGGTCTCCGGATCGCTGTCGTCGGTGTGCTTTCGCAAGAACGCTGTCCAGTCGCGAGCAGGAATGCCGGCCAAGGGCTGACGGATCGCGGCATCGATCCAGTCGTCCATGATCCCGATGCGAGCAATCCTGCCGAAGTTGTGACCGCTGTCAGAGACAGGTTCGTCGACCGTGCGGTCCCGGCCGCTATACGGCTCGACGCCGGTGGGAACGCGGATTGCCGTGTCGCTGCGAGCATCGCGGATGTTCTGCCACCAGTAGTTGCGATACTCCGCGGCATAACGGGCCGACCAGATGCCGGGTGCAAGCACGCGCGGCTTCCCCGAAACCACATTCGACAAGCACCAAGGCACCACGACGAGCAGATCCCACTGGCTGCAAGCCATCGGCGTGACCGTGTACCGAAAGCTCGGTACCGCCTCCTTCGCGAGCAAGTACCAGCCCTTCAGCTCGATTCCCATCGCCACGTCGTCGACTCCCTGCGCGCTGCGGCTGCGCAGGAGGACATCCGGAAACGTCTGCGCCTGCCTCACAAACTCGTGCAGGGGCCACTCGCCATCGGGATCCCAGACATCGCGCATCCGGTTCAGCGCTTCCACCACCTGCACTTCGATCGTCGCTCCGAGAACCGTGTTCAGCGCGAACAGATCCGTCGCATCAAGACCCTCCATAACGGTCGGCGACTGGAAGTGAATCGGCAACGCGGTGAGCGCATCCCGAACCCTGTTGGAGAGAGATGTGACCCGATGGTCGGGGTCCGGCTCGGGCGGGGTTGGCTCGTCCGCGCTCGCGGCGCGCGCTCCGTTGGGCATCAGACGTGCTTACGCGGAGCAGCCGATGCGCCCAAGAGCCGCTGATCGGCGACATCGGCAAAGTGGTCCACGCGCTCAGCTGCGAATGCATGCCGCCCACACGCAATTGCTGCGACGGCTGCACTGCACAACCCGCCGAACGGCTCCCAGACCACATCGCCTGGACGCGTCGCCGCCGTGATGATGCGCTGCATGAACTCGATCGGCTTCTGGTTGAGGTGGACAGCCGCCTGGCGACCTGGCTTGTGGACACGCGGTGCGGAGCGGATGCCGTTGCCCTTGTAACGCTCGTCGCTGTGCAACGCGGGCCGAGGCCACACGTTCGTCAGCCCGTGGGCGTGAGTCCAAGCGTGGCGCAGCCTTGACCATTCCGACGCAGTGACGGGCTTGGCGCCATCCACGGAGTAGTACGGGGCACCCGTGGGGTCACCATGGCGGTTCGCGTATGCAACCAGCCGCTCCAGCATCTCGGGCTGAGGGAAGTACCAGAGCCAGTCCTGGGTCAGATACTTGCGAGTCGCTGCGTTGGCGACTCCACACGCTTCGTTTGCGCGGTACAGCGGCAAGCCAGCGCGCAGCCATTCATGGCGCAGCCACTGCTTGGCGGGCATGACGCCCTCGCTCGTCTCGAACTCAAGCCGACGACGGTAGAACACACAGACCTCAGTGGTCACCGGAAACTGGCGGATCGTGTCGCCGTTGACATTGCCCGCGATGTGACTGAGCCCCTTGTCCCAGACGATGGTCTGGACGTAGTCCCAGCCAGCCTCGGCCAGCAGAGGGTGCACACTCGCCCAGCCGATCTCCGTATTCCAGAACCACAGCGTCGTAGCCGGGTGAGCGAATTTCGACCAGTTCTCGATATGCGGCGCATACCAGCTCGGCAACTCCGACGGCGTTCGCGGATCGCCTGGAAACCCGCCGACACCGTACGCGCCGTCGGACATGATCAGCGAAGGCTGAGGCCATTCCACGTAGACGTCGAGAACATCGCCGCGGTGCAGTGACCAATGCGGCTGCGATTCGTCAAACCTGACGGAAGCGCGCGTTCGTTCGGTCACCACACGACCAGAATAGGCAGGGGGTGTCACCGAGTCACTGCTCATCGCCAAGTGTCGTCGATGATCGCACATCGGGCATCCGATAGCTGGACGAGCACTTCGAAATTGGCGCTGATTGCTGATCGAGGTGGCTATCGTTGCTGCGCTTGCATCGGCAGAGATCCCGATCTCGACGTCGGCGCGAGCACACAGCAATACAACTGGTCCCGTGGTGAAGTCTGGAGTTCACGCTGGCCTGTCAAGCCAGAGGTCGCGGGTTCAAATCCCGTCGGGACCGCGGTCGGGTAGCTCAGTTGGCAGAGCGCGCGCCTGAAAAGCGTGAGGTCACCGGATCGACGCCG
>JAJEIW010000180.1 GCA_022828045.1 Acidimicrobiia bacterium
GCCGCCGGAGAGATCGAGACCTCTCAGGCGCCGACCGGCGACCGAGCGCTCAACGAGGCCTCCAAGGTCCACTACCAACACTCTGACGGCAGCCCGATCCGCGATTGCTGCTGAGCCGCTGAGCGGCGTGGACGGATCGGCACAGCACCTGCCGGTTGATTCCTGACTAATCCGGTCGGGTTTGTCGTCAAATGCGGCTATCCTCCGCTGGACGGGCTGTGCCGGCTCCCGCACCGCCGCACCTTCCGCATCGCAAGGAGAACGAACATGGCACTGCGCCTCAATGACACCGCTCCCGATTTCACTGCCGACACCACCGAAGGCGAGATCAGCTTCCACGATTGGATCGGCGACGGCTGGGCGCTGCTCTTCTCTCATCCGAAGGACTTCACCCCGGTCTGCACCACCGAGCTGGGCGCCGTTGCCGCGCTGGCCGATGACTTCGCAGCACGCAACTGCAAGATCATCGGCATCAGCGTCGACGGCGTGAGCGACCACGTGAGCTGGAAGGCCGACATCGCCTCTGCGACCGGTCACGAGGCCAACTACCCGCTCATCGGCGACCCGGAGCTGGCGGTAGTGAAGCTCTACGACATGCTGCCAGCCAACGCAGGCGACACATCGGAGGGACGCACTGCGGCCGACAACGCCACGGCCCGGACGGTGTTCATCATCGGCCCGGACAAGAAGATCAAGGCATCGCTCACCTACCCGATGACCACCGGACGCAACTTCGCCGAGATCCTGCGGCTGCTCGACTCGTGCCAGCTCACTGCTGCCGAGCAGGTCGCCACGCCGGCCAACTGGCAACAGGGCGAGAACGTCATCATCGTGCCCGCCGTGTCGAACGAGGCGGCCGCCGAGAAGTACCCCGACGGCTGGGAATCGCCACTGCCCTACCTGCGCCTCGTGCCGCAGCCGGGCAAGTAATCACGGGCCGCGGCTCGACACAAGGCTGCGGCACCCTCAGCAGCACAGGCCGGAGCGCAGTCCCGAGCCGGGTTGCTGCGCCAGCGGATCAGCTCAGGCTGAAGCCGTTCGAGTCCGGCTCGGCAACCACTTGGGCCTCGAATGCCGGGGCGCCGTCGAGGCGGCGCATCGATTCGGGCAGCTCCGCTCGGACACGCTGGTGGAAGATCCGATCCTGGGCAAGTGTGTAGGGATAGGCGTTGCGGCCGGATCGCAGCAGCGGAACGTGCAGCGGCCGACTGTTGGTGGGCCCGGGGCGGTCCTGCTCGACAAGCGTCTCCGATGTGGCCTCGCCATCGCGCACCACCCTGTAGGGCCGCACCACGCCGCCACGGGTGGCCTTGCCCTCTGATTCTTTGCAGACGGGAACCACCGGCTCGAACGTGCCGGAGTGCCGCGCGATGGCAACCGCCTTGTACACCATGCCGGCGGTCGCATGGCCCGAGCCGACCACGAGCTGAGTGCCCACGCCGTAGCCGTCGACCGGCAGATCCGCCAAGTCGGCGATGCGGTACTCGTCGAGATCGCCGGACACCACGATGCGGGTCGCCTCAGCGCCCGCGTCGTCCAGCCATTGCCGGACCCGGGGCACCTCCACCGTGAGATCTCCCGAGTCGATGCGGACGGCACCCGGCACCCCGCCGAGACGCTTCGCCGCAGCCAGTCCCCGTTCGAGTCCCGTTCTCAGGTCGAAAGTGTCGATGAGCAACGTGGTCTCGAGGCCGTGCGCACGCATCTGCGCCTCGAAAGCCGCTTCCTCGTCGTGGTGCGCCAGCGTGAAGGCGTGGGCAGCCGTGCCAGCAGTAGGGATGCCGTACTGCTCGCCGGCCAGCAGGTTGGAGGTCGCATCGAAGCCCACCAGCCACGCTGCACGCGCAGCAGCAACGGCAGCGAGCTCGTGGGTGCGGCGGCCGCCCATCTCGATGAGATGACGCCCCTCAGCAACATCGTGCATCCGTGCGGCTGCAGACGCCACCGCGCAATCGTGGTTGAGCACGGAGAGCACCAACGTTTCCACGAGCAGCGCTGTGCCGACCGAAGCATCGACGCGCAGCACCGGGCTGCCGGGCACGTAGAAGTCGCCCTCGCGGTAGCTCCAGGCGTCGCCGTCGAATCGGAACGTCGCCAAGTGGTCGAGCAGACCGTCGCTGAAACGGCCGAGCCCGGCCAAGTAGTCGAGATCGTCGGCCTCGAACCGGTAATCAGCCAGCAGCCCGGCCAGCCGTCCCGGACCCGCCACCACGCCGTATCCGCGTCCCGGCGGCAATCGCCGGGCGAACACCTCGAAGCACGAGCGCCGCGACGCCACCCCCGACTGCAGGGCTGCGTCGAGCATGGTCAGCTCGTACAGGTCGGTCATCATGGCCGTGCCCACACCACAAGTCTGCCCGCGATCACGCAAGGCCGCCTCCGGGATTCCGCCACGGCGCTGCGACAACCGAGCAACCGTCAGGCACGCACAGCCCCACCGACCTATCCCACGGTGAATCTGAGCATATTTGTGTGTGCATTTGACACATGTAGAGTCTTGTTCTCGCATAAGTACTGCGACAAATCCCGCTGTGTGTCCCCAACCTGCGAGGGAATGACAATGCTGTTGCGGTTTGAGATTGCCAATCATCGGTCAATCCTGGAATCGGTCGAACTGTCGATGATCGCCGTCGACAAGCACCGCGAGGCAGCGCGGCCGCTCGGTTGGGGTGACGAGAAGGTTCTCACGGTTGCCGGCATCTACGGTGCCAACGGATCGGGCAAGACGAATGTCCTTGACGGCTTCGCATGGCTACAGCATGCGGTGGCAGCGTCGCTGAAGGGATGGGAGCACAGCGTGCCGCGCGACCCCTTTGGATTCAGCAGCGGCGAGCCTCGCTCTACGAGCTTCGGCCTGGACCTTGTTGTCGATGACGTGCGCCATCGTTACGAATTGGAAGTCGACGACTCGGCCGTGAGGTTCGAGGCCCTGTATAGCTACCCGCAGCGGCGCCGCCGGACGCTCTTCGAGCGCGAAGGCGAGAGCATCACATTTCGCCGCGGCACTCAAACCACAGGAGGAGGTCGCGAACTCCTCACCTCGACGACCCTCGCGCTGTCGGTCGCGAGTCGCCTGACACCAGAGATCGAGGCAGTCGCGGCGGCCGTGCGGAACATCAACTTCATCGGCGTATGGCCTCGTTCATTCATGCCCGCTGATATCCGCATGCACGGATTCGGATTCGGCCGCGGTCGGCACGACTGGCACGAGTCGTTGCTCGAGGTGTTCGGCGATGACGTTCCAAGGCCCCGTTCAGCGAACGACGGCGGCGCAGACACGCGCCAGAGCACGGATCGTGCGCAAGCACTGGCGATGCTTCGGTTCGCCGACTTCGGCGTGCGCGATGTCGAGGTGACCGACCATTCGGACGAGGTGGGTTACCGAGGCAGGCGGCTGCGGCTACTGCACGATGTGGCTGGCACACCGCGGCCACTGGAACTCGGCGAAGAATCCAGCGGAACGCTCACGTGGCTCGGACTCATGCCGGATCTGCTCGCCGTCCTCCATGGCGGCGGCGCGTTGGTGGTAGACGAACTTGACTCCAGCCTGCACCCGGCGATATCGAGTCAGCTCGTCGAGATGTTCCAGGACCCCAAGACCAACCGCCGCAACGCCCAGATCATCTTCACCACACACGACACGAGCCTGCTGGGCAGTCTCAACCGCGACGAGGTGTGGCTCACCGACAAGCGCCCGGACGGCAGCACTGCTCTGACACCCCTGTCGGACTTCCGTGGAGACCGCGTCCGCCGGTCCACGAATCTCGAACGCGGCTACCTGCAGGGCCGCTTTGGCGGCGTCCCGATTGTCGACCAGTACGTCGTCCGCGAGGCGCTGGGCCTGGACGCCTGAGACACCGCATTGCCTCCGCGTCGCCGCCCCACAGAGCCCCTCCGCCGTCGGCGACCCCAGACTGACGAGCGCAAGCGCTTCGTCGTCTACTGCGAAGGCACAGTCACTGAGCCTGTGTACTTCACAGCGCTAGCTGCACTTGCAGACGTCCGCTCGCACGCTGTCTTGGACGTTCGCGGCATGGGGTACGACCCACGCCGACTCGTTGCCGAGGCAAGACAGGCTCGACGCACCGAGCCAGGTGCCCGAGAACCCAGAACCGAGTATTGGTGTGTCTTCGACGTGGAGGCACCCAGCCCTCACCCGAGCCTCCACGACGCAATTCAGATGGCGCGAGACAACGGCATCCGCGTCGCCATCTCCAACCCATGCTTCGAGCTGTGGCTGATCCTGCACCACGCAGAACACTCTCGCTGGATCACCAACCAGGAGGGCCCACAGCATCCGCCGCGAGCATGACGGCTCGACAGGCAAGCAACTCGACAGCGCGATATACATGCATCTTCGCGATGCTGCTGTTCGTCGAGCCCGACAACTCACAGAGCTTCACGTCAGCGCCGAACGGATGCTGCCCCACGACAACCCGTCGTCTGGTGTCTACCGCCTGATCGAAGCGGTCGAAGACGACTGACCCGAATCAGGATGGCGAAGACCGCGCAAGGCCCGAATCTCGAACTCGGCGAGGCTCAGGCGACGGCCCAGTCGGCGGAGAGGGCTTCGGCTTGTTCGAGGACCGTTTGGGTCGCTATCTCCTGCTTGTCGGGCGGGTAGCCGTGACGCTTGAGGATGTGTCTGACCTTGACGCGGATGCCTGCTCGGACGCTCTCGCGCAGGGTCCAGTCGATGGCCACGCTGTTGCGGACTGACTCCACGAGTTCGCGGGCGATTGCCTGAAGCGTCTCGTCGCCGAGCACGGCGACAGCGCTGTCGTTCGTTTCCAAGGCGTCGTAGAACGCCAGCTCGTCTTCGGTGAGCCCGAGCTGCTCACCGCGCTCGTCGGCCGCTCGGAGTTCGCGCGCCAACTCGATCAACTCTTCGATGACCTGGGCTGCCTCGATGCCTCGGTTCTGGTAGCGACGGATGGTCTCGGCAAGCATTGCTGCGAACGACCGGCCTTGCGTGACATTGCGACGCTGCCGCTGGCGGACTTCCCCCTGTAGAAGCTTCTGCAGCAGTTCAACCGCGAGGTTTCGGTGCGGCATATCGCGGACTTCGGCAAGGAACTCCTCGGACAGGATGGAGATGTCGGGCTTGTCGAGGCCAGCGGCCTCGAAGATGTCGGTCACCTCACCGGAGGACACTGCCCTTGAGATGATCTGGCGAACGGCGTGATCGAGATCGTCCTGTGCTCGTTCCTCGTCGGGCGACCGCTGCATCAACCTGCTGCGAACGGCTTGGAAGAAACCCACGTCGTCCCGGATAGCGATTGCTGCCTCATCGGGCACGACGAGCGCGAACGCCTGGGACAGCTCCCGAACCGCTTGGATGAAACGATCCTTGCCGTCTTCCTGTGCCAACACATGTTCCTGGGCGGCGGGCAAGAGCGCGAGCCGTTCGGCGGCAGTCCCGTCGACCCACTTCGACCGGTCGAATCCATGCATGAGCCCCGAGCACACGTCGTGCTTCTCAAGCATTGCTGCAACCGCGTCGGCACGGTTGAGGACTGCGTCGCCCCTGCCCCCGCTCTGCGTGTAGGTCTGAAGCGCTTGCCGCAACTCGTGCGCGAGCCCCAGGTAGTCGACGACAAGGCCGCCTGGCTTGTCCCGAAAAACCCTGTTGACGCGCGCGATGGCCTGCATCAGCCCATGGCCCCTCATCGGCTTGTCGACATACATCGTGTGCAAGCTGGGTGCATCGAATCCCGTGAGCCACATATCTCGCACGAGCACGATGCGCAGCGGGTCGGCGGCGTCACGAAAGCGGTTCGCAAGCATCTCGCGGCGCGACTTCTTGCGAATGTGCTGCTGCCACCGCGTTGGATCCTCGGCTGAGCCGGTCATCACGACCTTGATCGCGCCGTCGGAGTCGTCATCGCTGTGCCACGACGGCCTCAGCCGGACTAATTCGTCGTAGAGATCAACGCAGATGCGCCGGCTCATGCACACGACCATGGCCTTGCCGTCCATCACGTCAAGCCGGTTCTCGAAGTGCTCGACGATGTCGGCCGCGACGAGCGCAATCCGGCTGGGCGTGCCAACCACCGCTTCAAGCGCGGCCCACTTCGTCTTCAGCTTCTCGGTCTGCTCGAGCTCTTCGGCCTCGGTCGCCTCGTCGAAGTCGGCGTCGATGCCCGGATGTGCATCGGGGTCGAGACTGAGCTCAGCCAGCCGGCTCTCGTAGTAGATGGGAACCGTGGCCTCGTCTTCTACGGCGCGCTGGATGTCGTAGACGCTGATGTAGTCGCCGAACACCGCTCGGGTGTTGGCGTCCACCTGCTCGATCGGCGTACCGGTGAAGCCGATGAATGACGCGTTCGGCAGCGCATCACGCATGTGCCTAGCGAAGCCTTCGATGAAGTCGTACTGGCTTCGGTGCGCCTCATCGGCAATCACAACGATGTTCCGCCGGTCGGAGAGCACCGGGTGCCGATCGCCCTGCTCTTCGGGAAAGAACTTCTGGATCGTTGTGAAGACCACGCCACCTGATGCGACGGCCAGCTTGCTTCGCAAGTCCGCCCGGCTCTCGGCTTGGGTCGGCGGCTGCCGCAGCAAGTCCGAACATCGAGAGAATGTGGCGAACAGCTGGTTGTCGAGATCGTTCCGGTCAGTCAGCACGACGAGCGTTGGGTTGCCCATGGCGGGCTCACGGATGATCCGCCCCGCGTAGAACGCCATCGTCAGCGACTTGCCCGACCCCTGGGTGTGCCACACGACGCCAATGCGGCGATCATCGACGCTCGACTGTTCGCTGCGCAGTGCTTCGGCATCATCGGGCCGCTTGCCGTCGGGGCCCAACCCGGCGGCACGCAGCGTCTCGCCGACGGCGACGTTCACGGCGTGGAACTGGTGGTACCCCGCCATCTTCTTGACGAGCCGGCCGCTGCCGTCGTCATCGAACACGATGAAGTCGCGAACCAGTGAGAGCAAACGAGATGGCGCGCACGCTCCTCGCAGCAGAACCTCAAGTTGCGGTGCTGTGGCCTCGGCGACGTCGTCGCCGTCGATGGTGCGCCACGACTTGAACCACTCGCGTCCGGCGGTGAGCGTGCCGAATCTCGCCTCAATGCCGTCGGAAACGACCAGTGCCGCGTTGTAGGCGAAGAAGCTGGGCAGTTCGGCCTTGTACGTCTGGAGCTGCTGCCACGCTGTCCACACTGTGGCGTCGGCGTCAGTCGGGCTCTTGAGCTCTATGACCCCCAGTGGCAGCCCGTTGACGTACAGCACGATGTCGAACCGTCGGTGGTGGTCGTCCTCAGTCACGGTGAGCTGGTTGACCGCCCACCAGTCGTTGGCCAACGGATCATCGAAACCGAGCACCTGCGCTTGCGCTCCCCGGAGTTCGCCGCGCTCGTTGCGGTACTCCACCGCAACCCCATCGACCAGCATCCGATGAAGGGCCCTATTCCGACCCTCCAGCGTTGACCCCACCAGCGTGGTCAGCCTCCGGAAGGCATCGTCAAGAGCATCGTCCGGCAGTTCGGGGTTCAGCCGCTCCAGAGCCGCCCGCAGCCGCCGGGCGAGGACCACCGCCGAGTGATCCTGGCGCTCCCCGGCACCGTCCTCCCGACAGAGTCCGGCACCATCGCGGATTGCCCAGCCCAGCTCGCCGAGCCACGCCAGCGCCGCTTGCTCTACTTCGGCCTCATGCAGCCCCGTCACAGAACCCCCGCTTGAACAGCGGCGATCCCAGCTGCCGCTCGACTCGGTGGGGCAGGACCGGCTCGATCAACATGCATCAGCGCCGCTCATGCCGACGTCGATAGGGCGAACCTTGTTTGCCAACACCAGAAGACAGTTGTGTTCGGACAGCGAGCGTCTCACACCCGCCAAGTTGCTCACCAGGCGCTGCTTGGCCTCGTACGGCCCGTCGGCCACGACGGCAATAATCGCGACCCCGACTCGGCCCGCCACAGAGCGCAGCTCGGCCTGAGCCAAGGAGTCGCGACCGAGCAGAACCACACCGTGAAAGCCTTGCTCAGCGGCCGACTCCAAGAGTTCGATATCGGAAATGTCGCCACCTGACCAGCGCACGAGTTCGAAGGCGCCTCGGTCAGCGACAGATGCTGCTTCGAAAGCGAGGCTCTGCGGCATACGCGCATCGAACAGCAGCTTCATGATTCAAACGAGGTCAAGCAGCTGATGGCCCAGTGTCACAACGTCCTCGAATTGAGCATCGCTGAGTTCGGGGTACGCGGCTGTAATCGCTCCGGTGCCGCCCGCTCTGTCCAGACTTCCCAAATCCTTCGCTGCGATCCTGTGCCCGCTGAGGTGTGGCGTTCCGTTCAGCACAGTCGGCAGCAGAGTGCTGTTGGGACTGAGGTGTAGGAGGTCTGGCACGCTGCCGCCGCCTACCTCGAAGGGTCGGAACGCTGAGTCAACATCCGTCACCGGCAGGTCGAGTGCCATCTGACCTGTCAGCACATCTTCGAAGCCCTTGCCGAGGTCCGCCATGACCCGACCATCGGTAGTGACGCCGATCCTGACGGCATCACCGCTGCCTTCGAATGCCGCCAGCGCACTGACGACGTTGCTCGAGACTCGTCCCGGGGTGACCGTTTTGAGGTAGGCCCATGTCCGCACCGCTACAACGTCACTGAATTTCCATCGGAGCGCTCCCTTTATGTGAGGCTGCATCACACCTCGCCTGTGCAGGTAGCTCAGCGACGAAGCCTTGGCACCCGACAAGAACCCGGCTTCGCGGGTGGAGTAGACACCGGCACCGAAAACGTCAGGCGACCACAGCGACACGGGGATGTCCTGCGCATCTCCGATCGGCAGCGTCAGGAGTCGGCGACCCAAGGCCGCGTCGACCTGGCGGCGCAGCCGGGCCTGCGCAAGCCGGTCGTGCGGCAGCTCGCTTCCCTCGGGCACGACGATCTGTGCCGCGGGGAAATGCCCGTAGCGGCTGCGGACACGCTGATGAGCCGTGTCCGCGCACACGAGCACCGTCTCTGCACCGAACCAGAATGGGACCTCGGCCTCGGGGTCCAGTCTCCGCACCGCCGCTCCAGCGCGATCAGCAGCCGCAGCGAGACACAGAAGTGCGTCCGCGCGCAGGCTGGTGTCGAACACTGTCACCGGAGGCAGCGGAAAGCGTGACTGACTGGTGCGAGCGCCCGGCCAGCACTGCTCGTATAGGCGCTCTTCATCGGTGCCATCCGGCACAGCGGTCTTGTCCAGACGCAGTCGTAGCGGCCGGTCCCCGCGGGCTTGCTCAAGAAGGCTCTGCACGACGGGCGGGTCTGCTGCGGGGTTGGAGGCCAGGTCGGCTGCGTTGAGGAGCAACTGGCGATCATCCAGCGAGAGAGCGAGACTCAGCACGGCTTCCGCTGCTTCGAAGAGATCGAGCCGCGCGGCGATTTCTGCAGCAAATCGCAGCCGGTCCCGGTCACCGCGCAGCAGTGGCAGCACATCTGCTACTGCGCGCGGCAGGCACTCGGCTTCGTCGGTCGTGAGATGGTCCACCAGTTCCGCCATCGGGCCTGCGGCAGGCTGCGTCCACGAGTTGGCGCCGCCGAGCACTTGCAGCACGGCTTCGTACAAGCCAGGCGTCGGGATTCGGCGCATCACGCCCGCCATTCAAGTCGTCCAAGAGCAGCAAGGGGAATGTCCCGATCGATGCGCTCGTTCGGAACACCGCCGGGTGTCCATTGCAACAGTTTCGCAGGCACCGCATCGACGCCTCGCGGCTCACGCACGGTCACACCTTCGTGCCGCAACCGATCTTGAGGAAAGACGAAGATGAGGAAGGGCGGTGAACTGCCCCTCAGTAGCAGGTGCCGCACGAGCGTCGGGCCGTCCACTCCGACGATCTGTTGCAGTGGCACGAGCCAGGAGTAGACCGCTGGCACAACCACGGGTGCGTGCGAGAGATCAGCGTGGGCCGTGGCAGCCGGATCGCGCTGAGATCGCAAGTGAGCCAAGTACGACCGATGGCCAGGGCCGAAATACTGCTTGCGGTCAGGCCGAAGGTGATGACGCCAGAACGTCTCGACCGACACGCAGCGGCCGTAGTCGCATGTTGGCGTGTGCAGAACCAGATCCGGCAGCACTCGCTCGTGCAGCCGCTCAAGGCCTTCGCGAGCGCGCCCCGGCTGACGTCGTGCCAAACCCGCGAGCGCCACCGCTTCGCGCCGTGCGTAACGCGGCAGCTGGCGGTCGCCCGCAACGATGCGCGCCAACTGCTGCACATCCGCTGCCGTGTCGGCCATCGCGTCAGTGTGTCACTGGTGGTGCTTGAAACGGATCACATCACCAGCCATACCGCGGCAATGCGCCGGGAATCTGCCCGCCTGCCCGTCTCGATCACGAGCCTCACCGCGCCAGCGCGGTCCTCCCAATCGAACCTTCTTCGTGTCTCTGGCCTGTCTCCCTCTTCGTGGCTCGTCGGATCATCTGCTGATGAGGCGGCCGTCGCCGCTTGCGAAGGCAGTGGTATATATTTCGGTATGAATTCGCTCGACAATGCCACCGTGTCAACAGGTCCGCGATGATCGGCATCCGCGACAAGGCAACGGTGCTCGACGAACTGGGCGACAAGGTGCTGGAAGCGCTTGCTGCGAGCGTCACAGGCGCCCGTAGGGACTTCCTCCGCTACCAAGGCACGCTTCCAGAATTCGCTGCTCAGGCGAGTTCACGAGGATCGGCAAACTGGATCCACGACCGCCTCTGGCACCATGTGCGGGCTCTCCTGGACCTCGAACGGCTTCGAAGCGACGATCCGAGGTCTCAAGAACTGTGAGCTTGGGTGGGGCAATCGTCACGCTTCGGCGGGCGAATGGCCTGACGCAAGAGGAACTGGCTGAAACCGCTGGGGTCACCCAGGCAGCGCTGTCGCGTTATGAGAACGAGCTGCGAACGCCCGATGCCGAGGCGATTGCCGCGCTCGCTCGCGCCCTTGGTGTCACGACGGCCCTCCTGCAGCGCGCGGAGCGAGCGGTGGGGGCGTTCATGATCGATGCGCACATGCGACGCCGGGCCACTGCCAAGCCCACCGTGTGGCGCCGACTCGAGGCCAAGCTGAATGTGTACCGGCAGCATCTCGAAGCCATCGCCGATGCCGTCGAGATGGTGCCACAGCTGGCGCTTCCTCGTTTCGATCCTATGGAGTATTCCCCGGAGGATGCAGCCCGGATGGTCCGCATGCAATGGCGCATGCCCGCGGGTCCCGTCCGCGATCTCACTGGTTGGCTCGAATCGGCGGGCTGCTTGATCGTTGCCGAAGACTTCGGAACGATGACCGGCGGCAGCCGAGTCGACGGCCTCTCACAGTGGTCGCACGACTACCCAGTCATGCTCGTGAACGAGCGGACACCCACCGATCGTCTCCGGCTGACACTGGCCCACGAACTGGGACACATCTGTCTGCACAGCACGGAACTGTTCGACGACCCCGAAGACGAAGCGAATGCCTTCGCAGCAGAATTTCTCATGCCCGCCGCGGCCATCCGGCCCGACCTGCACAACTTGGACCTGGGGCGACTGCACCTGCTCAAGCGTCACTGGGGAGTCTCGATGCAAGCACTGATCGAACGTGCCTATCGCTTGGAGACCCTGTCGGCGGCTCGTCGAACGTACCTCTACAAGGCCCTCAGCAAGCGAGGCTGGCGAACCAAGGAACCCTTGAGCGACGAACTCGCTCCGGAAACGCCTCGCTTGGTGGCTCGTTTGGTGGCCTCGCTCCGCGACGCAGGCCTATCGGCCGCCGAGACCGCGACGATTGCCGGCGTTGCGCCCGGAGCTCCACGGCGGCCGGTGTTCCTACCTTCCGCGATTGGACCCGCGACGCATCTCCAAAACGTCGATCGGTGACGTGACCATCCACACTGGGCGACGACGACCGATCTAGCTGTCGGGGTGCCGATCCGTCGCTCCGGCCGATGCGCCGCGGTCAGTTTGCGTGTCTCCGCTGGGACTCCGCGAGCGGTGGGCCTTGACACAATGATGGCGCTTGGTCTTTTGTCGGGATGAGGGTGTTCGAGTGCGGCTGCGGGCCGCAGCCGGCATCGTCGTCAGTGATCTCGGGGGCGCCGGTCGGGTGCGGTGTGGGTCCAGAGCCGGTCGATGGGCAGTCCGATCATGGTGCCGCTGTCGTCGAGACGGGCGCAACGGGGCCCGGTGTGGAATATCACGCCTGCCGCGAAGCGGTCGCCGACCAGGGTTCGCAGCCTTTCCAGGCCGCGCCGGTCGCCCGGGCGCAGTCGGCTGCCTGCTTTGACTTCGATTCCGACGATGGCGCCATCGTCGCCGCTTTCGAGCACCAAGTCGACTTCGGTGCCGTCACGGCTTCGCCAATGGCCGACACTGGGCGGGTGCTCGAGCCACGACGCCTGCTTGAGCACCTCGCCGACGACGAAGGTCTCGAGCAGATGGCCGAACTGCTGCAGGGCGGCAGGATCGTGACCGCCGCGTCGTGCGGAGGGCAGGCGTAGCAGTCGCGCAGCGAGGCCCGTATCGACCATGTGCGCCTTGGGACGCGTGGTGCTCGCGGCCCGCGATGTCGGGCCCCACGCCGGCAGCAGCCTCACGAGGAAGCTGGCCTCGAAGAGCCTGATGTAGTCGGCTGCGGTCGTGGCAGCGAGCCCGGCGGCGTCTCCGGCACGGGACATGTTCAGTACTTGGGCCGTCTGCGCTGCGACGCGTCGCAGCAGCGGGGCGAGCGCGCTCGGCTGCCGCACCCGACCGGGTTCGAGCAGATCGCGTTCGAGGCAGAGAGCCACGTAGTCGTCGAACCACCGCCCGCGTGCCGCGTCCGAGCTTGCAAGCGCCAGCGGAAGGCCGCCGCGCACAACACGCCGCACGTAGTCATCGCGCGTCGTCGCGGAAGCGTCCGGACTCGCCGCGGAGGCCGGATCCTCGAACAGCGTCTGCACGAGAGACTCGCGTTGGGCGTCGATCTCGCCTTGGGAGAACGGATGCAGCTCGACGCGATGCAGTCGCCCCGTCAGCGACTGCGACACGAGGGGCAGCGCAGCGAACCGCGTGGACCCGGCAATCACGAAGCGCCCAGGAGAGCCGTCACGATTCAGCTCCGCCTTGATCGCATCGAGCAGCACGGGCACGTGCTGGTACTCGTCGATGAACACCGGCCCCGGCCCGGACACGAACAGAGCCGGGTCCTCAGCGGCGGCATCGCGCACCGCCAGATCGTCGAGGTCCACGACGCGGGCATGATGGCGCCGCGCGAGCGCTCGCAGCAGCGTCGACTTGCCGACTGTGCGCGGCCCCTGCACCAGCAGCACCGGTGTCTCGCGGATTCGCCGGAGCGCGATGTCCTCGGCGCGCCGCGCTATCAGTGCTGCCATGCCCGACCTGCCCAAGCCCCGGCAATCCTGCCGTGAAATTGTAGATGATCCTACCGTGAAAACACCCACATCTCTGCCGTGATTCGGTAGGAGACTTCGCCTTGCGCCATTCGTGGAGAACGGCCACGTCGAGAGCGTTGCCGACCAGATCGACGGCATAGCCGGCAACTTGCGCCGCCGTCGAGCACGACACCTTGGCGCTGCGCGCAGCCCATTCGGAGGCATCAGCGACCTTGATATCTGGAGCCCCCCGGAACAGCCGCCTCGGGTTCCTCAGTGCGGGTCCGCAAGCGCGACCACAGCAAGTTCGCTTCAAGCATCGGCTCCGCTGTGATGTCGCGCCTGTTGAGCGTTGCTCCGCGCCGTTTCAGTGCTGGCGATGCGTCTGCCTCATGGTCAAGCCATGCGCGAAGCCCGGTGTGCCACAGTGCCAATGCCTGCAAGATCGATGTCTTGCCGGAATTGTTCGGGCCGGTCAGCACCATCGAATTCGCCAACGTCAAGTCCGCTTCGTCAAAGCACTTGAAGTTTCGTATCGAAAGCCCCGTCAGCATCTACTGGCCCCGGCCAGCTCCTCGGATGCGCCCACACGAATCTCGCCCGATATCAGCTTAGGCAGCAACGCGTCACGGAGGTCTGCCAGATCTTGCGACATGGACTGCAACTTCAGAGTTTGCTCAAGCCACTGTGCCGCAAGTATTGAGAACTCTGCCGAGACCTCTGGTGGCGGCATGATCAATGTGGTTGCCGCTAGTGCCTGAGGTCGAACCCGTTGATGGCTCTTGGAAGTTCCGGTCACGAGTCCGACCAGCACATTGCGGTACCGGTGAGAGCGCAACGTGCAATACAAGAACGAAGAATCGATCGGCTGTTTGGGACGCAGAACGGCGAACTCCGTCGACGCGATTGCCGCCGCGCCCGGCTCTGGTCCGACGAGCCAGACTCTCTCGACGTCTGGGTTCAAGCGCGAGAGCAGCACTGTGCTTGGATGCACGACACACTTGTTGCTCAGTATCGCTTTGCCGGGTTGAGTCACGGGGCGCTTTCCCGAATCGAATGCTGGGATGCTGTAATGGCGGTACTCAAGGTCAGGTGATCGGCTGGGGTCGACTGTCTGCCTTAAGTGATCCGCTACCTCATCAAGACGGCAACTCCGCCAACCCCTTGGCATGAGCCCGAGTTGGGAGTCGATGAGTTCGTCGGGGAAGAGGTGGTATAACTCGACGGGGAGGCCCGGGAGGGATTCGCCTTCACGCCATCGGCCCTCCATTTTGGCTCGGACTGGCTCGAAGTCCACAAACCACGCCTTATACAGCGCCTGCGCCATCTCCTCCAACGTCTCGCACATCCGTCGATTCAACTCGATCCGATCATCGAGCACACCCAAGACTTCTGCAATTCGCCGCTGCTCAGCTATTGATGGAAGTGAAACCCTATGACTTGACACAAAGTCCCATTTTGCGCGCGGCATTCTTGTGCCTTCGGCTCCACGCGTTGCCAGCTCGATGAAATCAGAATCTGCGAGGATGTAGAAGAGAAACTGGGTCTCAACATTCTGTTTGGGCCGTATGACCCAGATATCAGTCGAGCAAATGCCATCGAAGCTCGGGCGCACGACCTTTCGAAAATATGGCCTCAACTTGCCGAAGAGTATATCGCCATGCCGGAAACACGACTTGGTGCTTGTGACATCGCTAGCACTGCCAACCCCTATGAGGCTAAGGCTGCCCTCCCCAATGTGCTCAAGGCCGATATAGGGCACACCGTCCAAGCCAGATGGATCAACATTCTCGCGAATCAACGATGCGCATTCACCTACCGTGGTCGTCCCCCAGCCGGATGGCTGCTTGAGTCTCTGCAACACGACGTAGTTTCGTTCGATTTCTTTGCGAAAGCTCTCGGGAATAGTATTCCAGTCCATTACGTCGACCCTGAACGGCAGGTCAGCCTCCTCGAACGCCTCGCGCAAATTGGAGAGCTGCAATGGATTCGACTCGTCGGCATTCAGTATCGCCAAGTCGAGGTCGGAGTGCTGCTGCGCGGTGAACCTGACCCGTGAACCGTACGCACGAACTTCGCACGCAGGTACATGCTGCTTCAGCAGGCTCAATATCGTCGCACGATATGAGGGGTCGAGGTCTACGGCACCTGTGTCGCCCACAGCTCTCCAGTCAAGCGCTCGTGCAGGTTGACTGCATCCTGAATGAACTTGGGCACCGTCGCCAAGGTTGCATCGCGCTTATCGATGTCGTAATCGTGCGAGGTATCGATGCGCGCTTTGTTGTACGCCACCCAACATTCTTCCTCCCCGCCCAAGAGAAGGCTCTCGGCTGCGAGACGAAAAACGGCTAGCGGGCTGTTTGGAACTTGGTTTAGGCCCATTGCGACCATCAGATGCCGACGAAGACACTTCCAGCTCGTATCGAAACACACTTCGAAACGCTGAATGACAGACTCGCGCATCCCGTCCACGTTCCACGGCGGGTACTCGTCGGTGTCGTACATCAGGTGTCGGTGCTGTTCCACCAATCGCACCAAAGAGCGGGTGAATTTGCTGTAGTCGATTCCTTCGGTTTCAGTCATCGAAATCTCCGTGCCCGCGCGCTATGCATAGGGCCGAGAAGTCATGCTCGCTGGGGTCTCGACCAGCGTGCTCGTTCTCGCCTTCCCACCAACGCGCGTCTTTCTTGGGCTTGATGCTGATGATGCTGAGGTTGTGCGGATGCACGTTGTCATACCCGTCCTCGTAGCCGTCCACGACGACGCGCAGATCGACCGGGTAGGTCGCAAGCAGATCAATCAGTTCCTTCACTGTGATCGCGGTGTCGTCGGCTTCGCTGCTCTCCATGGTGCGATCCTCTGTGGGGTGGCCGGTGGTGCGTGTACTGAGGGCGTCGGCTGACGCCTCAGAAGCCCAAGGATTGCAGGTTGGCTTCTATCTGGGCGTCCAGTTTTTCTGCCTCGGCCTGCTGGGCGCGCCACTGGGCGGCGAGACGGGGCATCTTGTCGGCGAACGGCTCGCCGTCGTCGGGCTGGGGGGCCACGCCTACGTAGCGGCCGGGGGTGAGCACGCAGTCGTAACCGCGGATTTCCTCAACGGCGGCGCCCTTGCAGAAGCCCGCGACGTCCTCGTAGGCCGCCTCGTCAGCATGGGCTGAGCGCCAAGCGTGGTAGGTGCTGGCCACCTTGGCGATGTCGTCGTCGGTGAGCTCGCGGTGGGTGCGGTCGACCATGCGGCCGAGGCTTCGGGCGTCGATGAACAGCACTTCGCCGCGCCGGTCACGCAGGCCGTCCCCGCCCGAGCGGTCTTTGGCCAGGAACCACAGGCACGCCGGAATGGCTGTGGAGAAGAACAATTGGCTGGGCAGCGCCACCATGCAGTCGACCAAGTCGGCCTCGACGAGGTTCTTCCGTATCTCGCCCTCGCCCGACTGCCGCGACGACATCGACCCGTTGGCGAGCACGAAGCCGGCCACTCCGTTCGGCGCAAGGTGGTGGACCATGTGCTGCACCCAGGCGAAGTTGGCGTTGCCCTTCGGGGGCGTGCCATAGCGCCAGCGCTGGTCGTCGGTCAGGCGCTCGCCGCCCCAGTCCGACACGTTGAACGGCGGGTTGGCCAGGATGAAGTCGGCCCGCAGGTCGGGGTGACGGTCGTCGTGGAACGTGTCGCCGTGAGTGATCTGGCCCTCGATGCCGCGGATCGCCAGGTTCATGCGCGCCAAGCGCCATGTGGTGTAGTTCGATTCCTGACCGTAGATCGAAATGGCCGTCCGCGTGCCGGGCGGGCGTGAACCGCCGTTGCCGTTTCCGGAGGCGTGAGCCTCGATGAACTCCACCGACTGCACGAACATGCCCGATGAGCCGCAGCAGGGGTCGTACACCCGGCCCTCGAACGGCTCGATCATCTCGACCAGCAGGCGCACCACGCAGCGAGGCGTGTAGAACTCGCCGCCGCGCTTGCCCTCCGCGTCAGCGAACATCGACAGGAAGTACTCATAGACACGCCCGAGCACGTCACGCGAGCGAGCGGCCGCGTCGCCCACCGTGACGTTGCCCAGCAGGTCGATCAGCTGGCCGAGCCGCTCCTGATCGAGAGCCGGACGGGCATAGTCCTTGGGCAGCACGCCGTCGAGCGCCGGGTTCATGGCCTCCAGCTCGTCCATGGCCCGGTCGATGATCGAACCGATGTGCGGCTGGCGGGCCTGTGCGGCAAGCACATCCCAACGCGCCGGTGCGGGCACCCAGAAGACGTTGCGCCAGCGGTACTCGTCAATGTCATCGGGATCGGCGCCCTCGTCGATCTCGGCTTCGAGTTGCTCGCGGACCTCGCCGAACGCATCCGAGACGTACTTCAGGAAGATCAGCCCGAGAACGACGTGCTTGTACTCAGCAGCGTCCATGCTGCCGCGCAGCTTGTCAGCAGCAGCCCACAGCGTCCGCTGGATGTCTGCGAGATCACCGCCCGCCACATCGCTCTCGCGAGTTCCGCTCGTGGGCATTGTTCGTCTCCGCAATGCGTCGGGTCCCGCGAGACGGGACATATCCGCTGTGGCTTGTTTCTACCTGACGCTGGCTCGACGCGACGCGATCCGACAACAGGCGGCATATCAGGTACACCAGTAGCGTCGGCGCGATGGTTGCGGTCGGGCTGGCTCGCCTCGTGGCGGCGTCGCACCTGAGCTACATCGTGTTCCTGCTGGTCGGCGGGTTCATGGCGAAGCGCTGGCCCAGGCTGATGAAGTGGCACCTCGGGGCCATCGGCGCAGCGGGCGTGGTGAACCTCACCGGTTCGGACTGCCCGCTGACGGTGTGGGAGAAACGGCTCCTGCGCCAAGCCGGGAGAGAGCCGTACGAGACCGGCTTCATCTCCAACTACCTGGTGGAGCCGGTGTACCCGCCGGGCATCACCGGGCGGGTCAACTTGGTGATCCTGGTCACCCTGACGGTGCCGATCACGGTCAGCTACTGGCGCATGCGAAAGACCGGCTTCACTGCTGCCACCCGCTGAGGGGCGAGGCGTCTGGGCGGCCCCAACGAGAGCGGCAAACACCCACCATCCGGCGAGGCCGTCACACCCCTCTCCTACGATGTGTCCCATGGAGGTCGCCTACGTCGAGGAGAAGTTCGCCGAGTTGCTGATGCACGTTGCCGCTCGGTTGCAGGGCGACCGCGCCGGGGGCGCTACGAAGCTCAACAAGGTGCTGTTCTTCGTCGAGTTCACTCACCTGAGGCGACATCACCAGGTGGTGTCGGGTTGCCAGTTCCAGAAGCTTCCTCATGGACCGGCCCCACATCAGCTCCTTCCGGTCCGGCGACGGTTGATCGATGCCGGCGAGGCCAAGTTGATCGAGGAGGACTTCTTGGGTCGCCCTCAGCAGCGGTTGGTGCCCGAGCGCGAAGCCGACCTGACTTGGTTCACCGCCGAGGAGTTGCAGACCATCGAAGATGTGCTTGACCAGCTAGAGGGGATGACTGGAACTCAGGTCAGCGAGCTGTCTCATCAGGAGCCGGGTTGGCGGCTGACTGAGATCGGCGAGACGATCCCGTTCTCGACGGCGTTTCTCGATTTCCCGCAGGCTGCGACCCCGACGAGCGAGCGGCTGTCCGAGTCGGTTGCGGAGCGTTACGGGTTTGCAACCGCCGGTTGATGTTCGAGGTTCGCGTCGGCGAGGCCGCAGCCGAGAAGATCACCGGGGCGTACGGGCCCGAACGGAGCGCTGCTGGACGGCCGTCGGAGTGGGACTTCTGGTCGGGGCCGCTTGCTGCGGCTCTCATCGGGTTTCGGGACTTCGAGAACCTGCTCTTTAGCCTGCACCCAGAGATCCGCACGCTCCACATCGTCGACCCTGTCTTCGGTTCTCTGGTGTTCGCTGGCGTGCTGGTGGAACCAGGAGTGGTCGAGATCGCCGACTACGAGGTCGATCCCGACTACTGGGACATGATCGAAGACGATCCGAATGACTGAACCGCCGACCCGCCGATTCTACAGCGGGCCTCCTAGACTCACACCCGGTTGTCGTGAGCGAAGCCGGTGAGATCCCGGCACTGTCCCGCAACGGTGATGCCCCTTCGGGGGACGAGTCCGGTCGCCTCCCGGCCGCCATCACGCGAACCGATTCCTCGAGGTAAGGAGCGGCTCGTGCGGTGGGTGCTCCCGCTGCTCGGCCCTGAACTCGAGCAGAAGGGAGAACACCATGAACCGCACTGCCTCCAAGCGAGCTGCCCTGCCACTGCGGGTGCTGTGGGCACTGGCAGCCGTGCTCTTGCTCGTCTCGGCCTGTGGAAGCGACGACACCGCCAGCAGTCCAACGCCTGCGCCGGCGACGGAGGCTGCTCCTGCCACCGAGGCACCGGCGGCAACACAAGCGCCGACGACCACGACCGAGGCCGCTGCTGAAGCGGCCGAGGGGACCGACGAAGCAGCAGGGTCGGCCGAACAGACCGAAGACACCGAACCGGCTCCCGCCGAACCGGAGTACCGCTACCAGCGAATCGTCTCCATCTCCCCCACCGGTACCGAGATCCTGTTCGCCATCGGTGCGGGCGATCGGGTGGTCGCCGTCGATGAATTCTCGTACTACCCGCCCGAGGCGCCTGTCACCGACCTGAGCGGCTGGCAGCCGAACGTCGAGGCCATCGCGTCATACGACCCCGATCTTGTCGTCATGGGCAGCGACGGTGACATCGAGGCCAACCTCGAGTCGCTGGGGATCGCGGTGCTGGCCATCAACGCCCCCACCACCTTCGACGAGGTGTATGTGCAGATCGCACAATTCGGCGAGACCACCGAGCAGATCGACGAAGCGGCTGCGTTGATCTCGGAGATGCGCAGCGAGATCGGCGCCCTCATCGACGCAGCACCCGACGCTTCGGGGCTCAGCTACTACCACGAGCTCACCGACGGCCTGTACTCGGTGACGAGCAGCACCTTCATCGGACAGGTGTATGCGCTCTTCGGGCTCGACAACATCGCCGATCCTGCCGATTCCGACGGAAGCTCCTACGGCTACCCGCAACTCGGCAACGAGTACATCGTCGACGCCGATCCCGACCTGATCTTCCTGGCCGACACGCTGTGCTGCGGCCAGAACGCCGAGACGGTTGCTGCCCGTCCAGGCTGGGACCTGCTGAGCGCGGTCCAGCACGGCCGGGTCGTCGAGCTCAATGACGACATCGTGTCGCGCTGGGGGCCACGCCTCGTGGAGTTCATCGCGGCAATCTCCGATGCGATCATTTCGATCGGCGCAGCGAGCTGATCGGTGCCCGCAGCGCTGCGTTGCAGCGTTGTGTACGGCGCTGGTGACTGAGGGCTGAGGTTGTGATGCGCGCCAACGGCGCATCCGGCGCCGCCAGTGCCAGCGGCATCCAGCTTCAGGCATCGGCGCTGCGCGCCCGCGCGCTTGTTGCCGGCATCGTTGCCGTCGTCATCGCTGTCGTCGCCGGGCTGACGATTGGTCCGGCCGGCATTCCGGCGCACCGGGTATTGATGGAGCTGGCCGACCTGCTGCCTGGCATTGCGGTCGAGTCCGGGCTCAATGACGCGCACAAGGCGATCGTCACCGATATCCGGCTGCCCCGCGTTGTGCTCGGACTGCTGGTGGGCGCGACGCTCGGCACGAGCGGGGCCACCTATCAAGCGGCATTTCGAAACCCCCTCGCCGACCCCTACCTGCTCGGCATCGCCGCCGGCGCGGGACTCGGCGCGACCATCGCCATCGTCAACGACATCGGCGACGGCGCCGGCGTGTTCGACCTCGTTCCGATCGCGGCCTTCGGAGGGGCGCTCGGCGCCGTGACCGTGGCCTACCTCGCAGGACACATCGGCGGGCGGTCGACTGCATCGCTGATACTCGCCGGGATCGCAGTGGCGAGCTTTCTCGCGGCCTGCCAGACGTACCTGCTGCAGGCGAACGCGGATGCGTTCCGCAGAATCCTCGCCTGGCTCCTCGGCCGAATTGCCACATCGGGCTGGGCCGAGCCAGCACTGCTGCTGCCGTATTTCTTAGTGACGACGGCCATCATGCTGCGCTACCGGCGGGCACTCGACGTGCTCGCCGTCGGCGACGAGGAAGCTGCGGCACTCGGCCTCGAGCCCCGCCGGATCCGGCTGATCGTCCTGCTTGCGGCGTCGCTCGGCGCGGCCGCTGCGGTGTCGGTCAGCGGGCTGATCAGCTTCGTCGGCATCATCGTGCCGCACGCAATCCGGCTGGTCTTCGGCACCAGCAACCGCATCCTGCTGCCGCTGTCGGTGCTCTTCGGCGCAGCTTTCCTGGTGCTTGCCGACCTGACTGCGCGCACTGTGCTCTCCCCCGCCGAGCTGCCGATCGGTGTGGTCACCGCCTTCTTGGGAGCGCCCTTCTTTGTGTTCGTGCTGCGAACGAGCCGGCGGGAGATCTGGTGAGCGCCGCCGTCGAAGTGGAGGCGCTCGAGGTCAGCCTCGACCGAACGCCGATCCTGACGGGGGTCGACCTCAGCGTCTCGGCGGGCGAATGGGTGAACGTGGTGGGTCCCAACGGCGCAGGCAAGACGACTCTGTTGCGGGCACTTCTCGGGCTCGTCGCCTACGACGGCAAGGTGCACATCGACGGCCTGTCCAGCCAGCGGCGCTCCGTCAGAGCCCAGCACCTCGCATACGTGCCTCAATCGCCCGTCATTCCTCAGGGAATGCTGGTGGGCGACTATGTGCTGCTGGGCCGGACCCCGCACCGGGGCATCTTCGCTGCCGAGACCGCCACCGACACTCGCATCGCCACAGAAGTGCTCGAACGGCTTGATCTGGGCGGCTTCGGGGAGCGGGCTATGCAGTCGCTCTCGGGCGGTGAACGTCAGCGAGCCGTGCTGGCCCGCGCGCTTGCGCAGCAAACACCGATCCTGTTGCTCGATGAGCCGACGACCGCCCTCGATCTCGGCCACCAGCAGGATGTGCTCGATCTTGTCGACGGGCTGCGTCGCGAGCGCGGCCTGACGGTCATTGCCACGCTGCATGACCTGACGCTCGCAGCCCGCTATGGCGACCGGGTCGCCATCCTTTCTGAGGGGCGCGTGGCGGCGTGCGGGCCGCCCGACGGCGTGCTCACCGTCGACAGCATCGCCCAGCACTTCGGCGCCCACGTCAGGGTGCTCCGCGATTCGGACGGTCCCGTCATCGTCCCCACAGCAACGACATCGGCACACGCGACCAGCGCGGCACCGGCAGGGCGCGCCGCCACACAGAATGGAGATCACTCATGAATGCATCACAGCCAGACGGCTCGACACCCACTGACGCACCGCCCACTGACGACCCTCGCCCTGACGGGCTGCGCACGGCGCGCAGTCTCGTGGTGGTGAACACCGGCGACGGCAAGGGGAAATCCTCCGCTGCGTTCGGCACGGCGATGCGGGCGCGAGCCCGCGACTGGCCGGTAGCGGTGGTGCAGTTCCTCAAGTCGGACAACTGGGTGACCGGCGAGCAGATGATGGCCGAGCCACTCGGCATCGACTTCTGGTCGCTGGGCGAAGGCTTCACCTGGGACAGCGACGATCTCACCCGGGACGAGGCAGAGGCCCGCGAGGCATGGCGACACGGCAAGGCGCTGGTGGAGGCCGGCGAGCACCGGCTGGTCGTGTTCGACGAGATCACCTACCCGCTCAACTGGGGCTGGATCGACGCCGCCGAGGTGGAAGCCACGTTCCGCAACCGCCCCGATCAGGTGTCGCTGGTGCTGACGGGCCGCGACGCGCCGGGGTGGATGATCGAACTCGCCGACACGGTGACCGAGATGGTCAAGACCAAGCACGCCTACGACGACGGCATCCGGGCCAAGAAGGGCATCGACTACTAGCTAGGTGCGCCCGCTGCTCAGGCGGTGATCTTCATGATCTCGAAGAGTGTGCCGAGGTCGACATGGGTCTCGATTGCGTCGGCAACCCGATCGAACTGCGTTTCGCGGCGGGCGGCAAACGAACCGGGATCCGGCGTGTAGGGACAGCCGCAATCCGCAGCCACGCGAGCCAAGCACGCGCGCCGGAAGTCATCGCTCTCGAAGATGCCGTGAAGCGTTGTGCCCATCGTTCGGCCGCTGCACCGGCCCTCGGGCTCGCCGTCCAGCCACAACCAGGGCTCCGCAGTGCTGCCGGCGGTGGGCTCAACCCGTCCGTGATGGATCTGGTAGCCCCACAGCGGCGCTCCGCACGCCTCGCCCCGGCGCTGGGCGAGCACCTTGTCGTCCTCGAAGACGGTCTCGACGTCGAGCAGGCCCAGACCGGGCACCGTCCCTTGCCGCGACTCGACGTCGTCGTGAATGATCTGGCCGAGCATCTGGTAGCCGCCGCAGATGCCGAGCACGGATGCCCCGCCCTCGGCAGCCGCCGCCGTCACGGCATCAGCAAGGCCCCGGGCGCGCATCCACGACAGATCGTCCACGGTCGCCTTGGAGCCTCCCAGCACGATCAGGTCGGGCTGGCCCAGCTCGCGGACCGAGCGGACGAAGCGGACGCCGACATCGGATTCGCCGAAGAGAGGGTCGAGATCGGTGAAGTTCGACAGGCGTGGGAAGGCGATGACGGCCACGTCGAGGTGAGCGTCGGCACGCGGCGGGGGCATCAGCGCGAGCGCGACCGAATCCTCGGCGTCGATGTGCACGCCGTCGAGCATCGGGATCACGCCGAGCGTCGGCACTGCGCAATGTCGTTCCAAGTCGATGAGCCCGTCGCCGAGCAGGGCCGGGTCGCCGCGGAATTTGTTGATGACGAAGCCGCGTACGAGGCGTCGGTGTGCGGGCGGGAGCAGCGCGACCGTCCCCGCCAGCGAGGCGAAGACACCGCCGAGATCAATGTCGCCGACCACGACGGCCGGCACGCCTGCTCGTTCGGCGATGCGCAGGTTGACGATGTCGCTGTCGGCAAGGTTGATCTCCGCAGGACTGCCCGCTCCCTCCAGCACGACCGCATCGAAGTCGCACCGCAGCTGACGCAGTGATTCCAGGACGAGCTCCAGCAACTCAGGCTTGTAGCGGTGATATTCCGCGGCGCTCATCGAGCCCACAGGCCTGCCCTCCACGACGACCTGGGCATCGGTGTCGCCGGTGGGCTTGAGCAGGACCGGGTTCATGCTCGCCGTGGCCTCGACGCCCGCAGCCTGCGCCTGCGCGTACTGGGCCCGGCCGATCTCGTGTCCGGACGCGGTGACCGCCGAGTTCAGCGCCATGTTCTGCGCCTTGAACGGTGCGACACGCAAGGCCCGCCGAGCCAGCAGCCGGCACAAGCCCGCCACGAGCGTCGACTTGCCTGCGTTAGACGCCGTGCCGCACACCATCAGACCAGGCGCCAGTGCGTCAGTGGCGTTGCCGGGCACCGCGGCAGCGTACAAACCGCTTGCGTGAGCCCCGTGCGTGAGATCAGCCTCGCGGAGCACCGCTCTGGGAACGCGGCTAGGCGAGGCATCACCACGGGACATCTGCCAGCCAGGATTGGCATGCGGAGTTCTCAGATTCTTCTCATCTCAGCTTCGTACCGTGCGTGCACCCCGTTACGGCTATTCGGAGGCAAACCAGCGTGCTGAGATTCTTCCGCCCATCGCTGCTCGCAGTCGCGGCAGTCACGTCACTGGTGGCAATGGCTTGCTCAGAGGGCAACCAGAACGGCCTGCCGACGCTGCTGGACAGCACGTCGACCAGTGCCGCCGAAGCGCTCACGGCCGCAGGCTCGGACGGCCCGTCTGACGTGCCCGCATCGCCAAGCGCAGCCACGGCTCCCGCATCGACGGACACGGCGTCGACCGGTGCGGCACAGGATGGCGCCGACGAAGCCCTCAGCGACGAGGATCGCCTGCTGGAGTTCGCAGCGTGCATGCGCGAGAACGGCGTGGAGTTCCCCGACCCGATCGTCGAGGCTGACGGCACGATCAGCTTCGGTCTGCGACCTGGCGCGGGCGGTGCCTCGCAATCGGCCGAGAACCTGCAGCGCATCGGCCGCGATCCGGACCTGCCGACAGCGCGCGACGCATGCGGGGGCCTGCTCGAGGGCCTCGCATTCGGCCGAGGCAGCCAGGGCTTTGCCGAAGCCCAGGCCGAGCGGGCGGACCGACTGCTCGAATTCGCCCAGTGCATGCGAGACAACGGCGTCGATGTCGGTGATCCGGACACGAGCGGATTCGGCCCCGGCGGAGGAGGCGGGGCAGCCCGCCCGTTCGGCGACTTGGACTTCGACGATCCCGATGTGAGCAACGCAATGGACATCTGCGCCGAACAGGTGTCAATCGCCCCGGGCCAGCGTGGCGGTCGGCCGCAAGCGGGACAATGAGCACGTCACGCACCGGCCGACGGACGAGAGTCACTGCCGTCTCCGCGGCACTCATCGTCGTCGCTGCGATCGTCATCGTCGTGCTCGTTCTCCTGCGCGATGACCCAGACGACACCTCCCCCGACGCGGCCGAGTCGAGCCTCACCACGACGGTGATCGAACAGCGCGACCTCACCGAGTACCTCGAGATCGATGGAACGCTCGACTACGAAGGCACAGTCACACTCGCCGCGCGCAGCGAGGGATCGCTGATTCATCTTGCTGCCGAGGGCACCGTTGTGGGCCGGGGCGAATCCATCTACCTGATCCTGGATCCCCCGACCGAGGCGGAGACCGCCACTGCGCTGGCCGAAGTCGCATCGGCGCAGGACTCGCTCATGGTTGCTGAAGACGACCTGAGCAGCGCCCGATCCGGGCCCTCGGACGCCGACATGGCCGCGGCACGAGCCGATGTTGCCACGGCCGTCGAGGCGCGGGACGAGCTGATCGCAGCGCCTACCGTGTCTGAGATCCGCACGGCTGAGGCCGCTGTGGCCGTCGCTGCGGAAGCACTCGAGCATCTCGACAACCCCACGGAGGCCGCACGCGCGCAGGCCCGTTCCGACCTCGCCGCCGCCCAAGATCAGCTTGCCCAACTGATTGCCGGCGCAACGCAAGCAGAAACTGACTCGGCGAAGGCCAACGTGGTAACGGCGCAAGAAGCGCTCGCAGAATTGCTCGCCGAGCCGTCGGAAGCCGAGATCGAATCGGCCGAAGCGGCGGTGGCGATCGCCTGGGAACGGCTCCGCGAAGAGCTGCAGTGCTGCAGCACCGACGCCGAGATTGACGAACTGCGCGCCGTGTTGCTGACCGCTGAGGAAGCTCTCGCCGCACTACTTGCAGGCCCGACCGAAGCCGAGGTCGACGAGGCAGAGGCCGATGTGCTCGCCGCGCAGGAAGCGCTCGACGATCTCACCGACGGCCCGTCGGACGCAGAGATCGAAGATGCCGAAGCAGATGTGCTTGCTGCGCAGGAAGCGCTCGACCTGCTCGACAATCCCACCGCGGCGGCGCGGACGCAAGCGCGGGCCGATCTCGCCGCCGCTTCCGAAGCGCTTGCGGACCTGCGTGCCGGCCCCTCAGACGCAGAGATCGACGCCGCGAACGCAGCAGTCTTGGTTGCGGAAGAGGCCCTGGCCGACCTGTTGGCTCCCCCGTCGGAGACCGAGCTCGCGACGCTCACGGCGGCAGTCCAGAGTGCTGAAGCAGGGCTCAACGCCGCTGAGGCCAACTGGGCTGATCTCAGCCAGAGTCAGCACTCGCTCATCGTCCTGTACGGCGACATGCCCGCATATCGCACCATGGAGCCGGGAACCTCCGGCGACGATGTCCGTCAGCTCCAGGAGAACCTCGTCGACCTCGGCTACCTCGACCGGGAGCAGCGGGTCGCCGAGGGCGTCTTCGACGAGGCCACGAGCGCGGCAGTGCGGCGTTGGCAGCAGGACGTCGGACACCGCTTCGACGCGACAGTGAGCGCCGCCGATGTGCTGTTCGTCGATGGCCCTGTGCAGATCGGCCCTTGGTCGGCGGGCATCGAGGTGGGTCAGGACCTGCCCGCCGGTACGACACTTGCGTCGCTGACGGTGATCGAGACGCCGACCGGCGGTGTCATGGCCACCACCCAGCGCGTCGCCGCCAACCTGCCCCTCGGCGACAGGGATCTCGTCAGCGAGGGGATCATCGTCAACGTGGAGTTGCCCGACGGCACCGATGTCGAGGGCACCGTCATCGCCATCAACCCGTCCCCGGTCGCTGACCCCGCGACGGGCGAGAACGTCGTCGAGTTGACCATTCAGCTCCACAGCCCAGCCTCGGCAGTGTGGATCGGCGCTTCGGTGGTGGTGGAGGTCACCGAGACCCTCATCGCAGACGCCCTAGTCGTGCCCGCAACCGCGCTGGTTGCCCTCGTCGAGGGCGGCAGCGCCGTGGAGGTTCTCGCCGACGACGGAAGCGCTCGCTTGATCGGCGTCGAGACGGGGCTGTTCGTCGACGGCGACGTCGAAGTGCTCAGCCCGGAACTCGAAGGCGGCATGCGAGTGGTGGTTCCCCGTTGAGCGATCGGCGGGCTGTGCCCGATCCTCAACCCCCGGCCATCGAGCTGCGTGGCGTCTCGAAGATCTACCCGGGATCGCCGCCCATCAAGGCACTGGACGACGTTTCGGTGCAGATCGGCCGGGGCCAGATGGTCGCTGTCGTCGGCCAGTCGGGCAGCGGCAAGTCGACGATGCTCAACGTGATGGGCACGCTCGATCAGCCCACCAGCGGTTCGGTGCTGATCGAGGGCACCGACACTTCGCTGCTGACGGACAATCAGCTATCGGCTATCCGTGGTCGGCGCGTCGGTTTCGTGTTCCAGCGCTTCTTCCTCCTGTCTGGGATAGCGGTGATCGACAACGTGGCGAACGGTCTGCTGTACACCGGCGCGACCCGGCCGCACCGGCGCGAGGCGGCTGAAGCTGTGCTCGAGCGAGTCGGACTCGGCGCACGCAAGTGGCATCGGCCAAACGAGCTGTCCGGCGGTGAGATGCAACGCGTCGCCATCGCCCGGGCGCTCGTCGGCGAGCCGGCGTTTGTCCTGGCCGACGAGCCCACCGGCAATCTCGACTCCGCCTCGTCGAATTCGATCATCGAGCTGCTGTTCTCGCTGCACGACGAAGGTCGGACAATTGTTGTCATCACCCACAACGAAGCAATCGCCGCTGCGATGCCCCGACAGCTGCAGATTCTCGACGGGCGTCTTGTGCGCGACACAGGGACGATCCCGCAATGAACCTGGCGCCGAGCCGCTTGCGTCCATCCGAGACAGCGCGGGTCGGTCTCGGATCGTTGGCAGCGCGCCGGCTCCGCTCGGCATTGTCGGCGCTGGGCATTGCCATCGGCATCGCATCGCTGGTGGCTGTCCTGGGCCTGTCGGACTCATCGAAGTCGGCGCTGCTCGACCAGATCGGCGCGCTCGGCACCAATCTGCTCACCATCGAGGCAGGCTCGGGCTTCGGTGCGGGCGATGCGGCCCTGCCCGAGACCTCGGTTGCGACGGTCAGCCGCGTGCCCACAGTGGAGGCAACGTCCGCCGTGTACGCAGTCGACGCGGGCGTGTACCGCAACGATCTCGTGCCCGAAGACCTCACCGGGGGCATCAGCGTGTACGGCACCGATCCGGGCCTCCTGGGCGCCCTCAACGGCGACATCGCCCTCGGCTCATTCCTGACGGAGGCCACCCGCGATCATCCGGTGGCGGTGGTCGGGGCGGTCGCCGCCGAACGCCTGGGAGTCCGCAACCTCGACCAGCCGGTGCGGCTGTACATCGGCGACCGCTGGGTCGAGGTGGCCGGAGTTCTCGAGCCCTTCGCACTCGCCGCCAACCTCGATCGCGCTGTGCTGATCGGCGACCGGGCAGCCGAGCGCTACTACGACGCCGAGCTGGCTCCGGCCACGGTGTATGTACGCGTTGACGAGGACCACATCGATGCGACCCGAGACGTGCTCGCCGCGACGGTCGACCCGGAGAATCCCGAGGAGGCGGAAATCAGCAGGCCGTCGGATCTGCTCGAAGCCAGATCAGCTGCGGAGAGCTCCTTCACCTCGCTGTTCTTGGGCTTAGGCGCGGTGGCGCTGTTGGTGGGCGGCATCGGCGTGGCAAACGTCATGGTGATCGGGGTCATTGAGCGTCGCGGGGAGATCGGCCTCCGGCGCGCCATCGGGGCGACGAGGGCGCACATCCGTCGGCAGTTCTTCACCGAGGCTCTGACGCTCGCGACCCTGGGCGGCACAGCAGGTGTGCTCTTGGGGGTTGCGGTGACCTACGGGTACTCGCTCGCCCAAGGATGGCGCGTGATCATTCCACCAGTTGCCTTGATCGGCGGGTTCGCTGCGGCGGTCGCCATCGGCGTGATCGCCGGCTTGTACCCGGCGATCAGAGCTGCGCGGGTGTCTCCCACCGAGGCGCTCCGCTCGGCCTGAGGAGCACCGAAGCGCCGCTGCGCCCTGTCGTGGGACCCGCGGAGCGACTGACTGCCCACCGGTACGATTCGCGCCCGTGGACGCAGCATCCCAGCGGCTGTCCCAGGCTCTCTCAGAATCGCGGGCCCCCGACTCGGCAGCCCGGGTGCTCGGTGGTCTGAGCGACGGTTCCGACTCTTGAGCATCCGGGTCCAGCCTTCCCGAGTCGCCGCCTCAGCAGGGCATCGGGGCGTGCTCGTATGGCAGTGGACGGCACCCGTGCTTGCCTTGTCGTCGGCACCGGTCGGCAGCGGTTTCGGCCCAGTGGACTGGGCGCTCAACATCGGTGTGGGTTCGGACTACGGCCGCACCGACTTGACCGAGCACGCCGCCGAGATCACGGCGGATCTGGGCCTGAGCGGTACCGGGGCGGCGATGTTCACCGCGGTCGACCTGGACCGGCTGGTCAGCGAGGACGGCGACGGCGTGTCCGTCGACGCCACGGTGGGAATCAGCCATCCGACTTGGGCTGTCGATCCCACTGCGACGGAAACTGCGCAGGGCAGCCCGGGCACGATCAATCTGGTCGTGCAGGTACCGGTGGCGTTGGAACCTGGGGCTGCGGTCAACGCTGTGATCACCGCCACCGAGGCCAAGGCGCAGGCTCTGGCAGACCGGGGCGTGCCGGGAACGGGGACAGCTACCGACGCCGTGGTCGTGGTATGGCCCGAAGAGGGCGTTGCCGAGCGGTTCGCCGGACCCCGCTCACAGTGGGGCTCGCGCATCGCTCGGGCGGTGCACCAGGCAATCTGGGCCGGGACCCGGGAATGGAGCATGTCGCCGCCGACAACCGGCTCGACACCGGGGGTCGTGTCCTGAGCAGGCTGGGACCGCGCTGCCTGGCGGTCGCGGCGGGGTTGGTGCTGGACCGCCTTGTCGGCGAGCCGCCTGCGGCCGTGCATCCGGTGGCAGCCTTCGGCCGCACGATGGAACGCATCGAGCAAAGGCTGTGGGCCGACCGCCGATCGAACGGTGCCATCTACGCGGCGACTGGCGTAGCTCTGGGCGCGGCGGCAGGTGCGGCAGCCGGGTCGACGGCGGTTGCCGTGTGGTCGGTGATCGCGGGTCGGGAGCTGCGTCGAGTGGCTTCCCAGGTCGGCGAATTGATCGCGGCGGGAGACTTGGCCACGGCGCGTGCGGAGCTGCCTGCGCTGGTAGGCCGTGACCCATCTGGGTTGGATGCCTCGCAGATCGCGGCCGCGGTGATCGAGTCGGTAGCCGAAAACAGCGTCGACGCGGTGATTGCTCCAGCATTCTGGGCCGTCGTGGCCGGTGCCCCCGGCGCGGCTGCCTACCGAGCCATCAACACGATGGACGCGATGGTCGGAAGGCGCAACGAGAGGTACGCAAACTTCGGCTGGGCTGCCGCCCGCCTCGATGACGTTGCGAACTACGTTCCCGCCCGGATCTTCGCCGGACTCTTGGCCGCGCTGCACCTCCGACGAGCGCGCAAGCTCCTTGCCACCGTGCGCCGCGACGCACCGGCACATCCTTCGCCCAATGCGGGGGTGGCCGAAGCGGCGATGGCCGCCGCTATCAGCCGCCAGCTCGGAGGACCTCTGCGTTACGGAACTGTCGAGGAGAACCGTCCAGTGTTGGGCGACGGCCCCCGACCCGATCCCCCCGACGTGCCAGCCGCAGTCCGACTCGCCGACCGGGTGGAGTGTCTCGGCATCGCGCTGCTGTGCCTGGTCGGATTGTCCAGCATCGTTTCGGAGCGCCGCCGAAGAACGGCGTGAGCCAGGCGGGCGCGGGTCGCTCTGCCCAGGGCTCCGTCTCTTAGCCTCTGACGCCATGCAACGGCACGGCGGCGCTTCGTGAGCGGCTTGAAGGTCTCCGAGCGGGCGGACATCGCTCCGTTCTTTGTGATGGAGATGATGCGGGCTGCCGCCGACCGGGAAGCGGCTGGCGGCGATGTCGTGCACATGGAGGTCGGCCAGCCGTCCACGCCCGCGCCGGCCGGGGCGCGCGCTGCTGCCAAAGCGGCGATCGACAGCGACGTGCTGGGTTACACGTCGGCCGTGGGCATCGAACCGTTGCGCACGCGGCTGGTCCGGCACTACGCCGACTGGTACCGCTACGACACCGATGCCGGTCGCATCGTCGTTACCCAGGGTGCCAGCGGGGCATTCACGCTCGCGTTCCTGGCGTGCTTCGAGGCCGGCGACCGGGTGGCGGTGACTGCGCCCGGCTATCCCTGCTACCGCAACACGCTCGAAGCACTGGACATCGAGGTCGTCGAGATTGCCGTCACGCCCGAGTCGGGCTTCCGGTTGAGCGCAGACATGGTCACGAGCGCCGGCCCGCTCGATGGGCTGGTCGTGGCTAGTCCCGCCAACCCGACCGGCACCATGCTCATGGCAGACGAACTGGGCCGGCTAGCCCGCTGGTGCCATGACGCCGGCGTGCGGCTGATCTCCGACGAGATCTACCACGGCATCGCCTACGGAACCGAAGCCGCTACCGCTGCGGCGCACAGCCCGAGCGCGGTCGTGGTGAACAGCTTCTCCAAGTACTTCTCGATGACCGGTTGGCGGTTGGGCTGGCTGGTGCTGCCGCCCGATCTGGTCTCACCCGTCGAGCGCCTCGCCCAGAACGCCACC
>JAJEIW010000112.1 GCA_022828045.1 Acidimicrobiia bacterium
GTGTGCCTGTGGGGCGTGATCCACGGCGTGCATCACTTCCTGCCCCACCTCATCGAGGCCGAGGAGTCGCACATCATGAGCACCGCCTCGGTGGCCGGGCTCATGTCGGTGCCGGGCCTCGGCCCCTACAACGCCGCCAAGTACGGCGTGGTGGCGATCATGGAGACGCTGCACCTCGAGATGCAGCGCGACCGCAATGCCGATGT
The DNA here is from genome assembly GCA_022828045.1 of Acidimicrobiia bacterium. Lineage (GTDB taxonomy): Bacteria > Actinomycetota > Acidimicrobiia > Acidimicrobiales > Poriferisodalaceae > Poriferisodalis. The sequence continues at coordinate 207 of JAJEIW010000112.1, forward strand.
GGGCGTGTCGGTGCTGTGCCCGGGCGTAGTGCGCACCAACATCGCAACAGCCCAGCGGAACCGGCCCGAAGAGCTGCGCCGCGTGCGCAAGCCGCGACCGAAAGGCGAGGCACCGTCGGAAACGGCCGATGCCCGCCGCCGCAACGCCAACATCGCAGCTGCGCTGGAGCGCGGCATGGACCCCTCCGAGGTGGCCGCCAAGGTGATCGAGGCCATGTACGAGCGGCGCTTCTGGGTGCTCTCGCACCCTGAATTGCTGGCCGAGGTCAATCACCGCAACCAGCAGCTCGCTGACCTCGAGAACCCCACGATCTTCACGAGCTTCACCGACGGCGAGCAGTAGCCGGCGGCCCGCGTCGCACACGTGCCCGTACCCGATCTGGGCCGTGCTGCGACAGATTCCGCAGCCCGTTTGGCTCAGCGGTTGGCGATCAGCATCTGGACGGGGAGCTCGTCGTCGGGCGGTGCCGGACGCAGCGCCCGAATCAGCGCGCGCCCCAGCATCACTACGAAGAGGATGACGACGGCCGTCAGCGCCATGGATGCGCCGCCCGCGAGACGGAAGTGGTAGCTCAGCAAGAGCCCCAAGTAGACGGCCACGGCGCCGATCAGCACCGCCGTCGTCATCATCAGCGGCACTCTCCGCACCAGCATCGAGGCAGTCGCTGGCGGCGCGATCAGGAATGCGAACACCAGCAGGCTCCCTACCGCCTGGAATGATCCGACGATGGAGATGGCGAGCAGTGCCATCAGCACGCCCTGCGTGAGCTTGGGCCGCAATCCCGCCATCTCGGCTTGAACTTCGTCGAAGGTCATGACGAAGAATGCGCGGTAGAAGAAGACCGCCGTGCCGATGGACACCACGGCGATCACCATCTGGCGGATGAGGTCAGCAGTCCGGACGCCGGTGATCGAGCCGAACAGGAAACGGTCGATGTCGCCGGCGCCTGCGCCGGCGCCCGACGACATGATGACGACGGCGAGCGCCAGGAACCCGACGAACAGCACGCCCGTCGAGGTCTCCTCCGACAGCGGCGAGACGCGCGGAATAGCGCTGATGGCGCCCACCATGATGATTGCTGCCGCGAGTGCGCCGAGGCCGGTGTCGAATCCGAGGATGAACGCGAGCGCGATGCCCGGCAACACGCCGTGCGCGAGTGCGTCGCCGAGGAAGCTCATGCCGCGCAGGACGACCCAGGTGCCCACGACCGACGTTGTGGCCATCGCCAGCAGGCCTGCGGCGAGTGCCTTGGTCATGAACGGATTGGTCGTGAACGGCTCGATCCACCACGCGGCGGGATCGGTGAAGATGGTCATGCCCACGCATCTGACTGTCGTGCGACCGCCTGCAGTCCGGTGCGCGGCTTAGCCGCACGCCGATCAGCCGCCGGCATTCAGCGCGTCCGAGATCGCCTGAGCGTTGTGCAGCAGCAGGCCGATCAGGGTGTCGCCGGTCTCACCGGCCGGTGCCAGGCTGCCCGTCAGCAACGGGACGACCTCTACGTTTCCGGCAGCCGTCGCGAGCGCCTGTGCGTCGTCGTCGGCGCTGGTCGTCTCCGAGAACACCGCCGGCACGCCCTCGTGCTCGATGATCTCTGCCAACTCGGCGAGTTCGGCCGGGTTCGCCTCGGCTGCGGTCGTGTTCGCCGGAATGACGGTGCCGATGACCTCGAAGCCGTAACGATCTGCGAAATAGCCGAGCGAATCATGGTTGGTGACGAGGATGCGGCGCTCGCCGGGGATGGCCGAGATGATCTCGAGCATCTGCGCATCGGCGTCCACCATTGCCTGCCGGTACGACTCGAGGCAGCCCCGCACCAGGTCGGCATCGGCACCGGCACCGACGAGGGCGTCGGCCAGCGCCGGCAGAGCGTTGGCCACCTTCTGCAGGTCGAACCAGATGTGCGGATCGGCGCCGCCCTCTTCGTGATGGTCGTCTTCGCCTTCGTCCTCGTCCTCGTCGTGCCCGTCGTCTTCTCCTTCGTCCTCGTCCTCGTCGTGCCCTTCGCCCTCGTCCGCCTCGTCCTCGTCGTCGTGGCCGTCATCTTCGGCTTCGCCGTGGCCGTGCGCCGCCGCGATGTCGAACTCGATGGTCTCGATGTGATCGCCGAGCTCGAAAATCGGCGTGCCGGCTTCAGCGACGGCCTCGAGCGTGTCGTGGAGCGATTCTTCGAGTCCGAGCCCATTGGCGATCACAAGATCCGCGTCATCCATGGTCTCGCGGTCACGCAGCGATGGCTCAAATGTGTGCGGGTCGCCGCCGGGCGGGATGACCGTGGTAATGGACACGCTGTCATCACAGCCGACATTGCCTGCGACATCGGCCCAGATGCCGGTGGTCACCACCACCGAGGGCGCCTCCGAAGCGGAATCTGCGCCAGCCCCTGCATCAGGGTTGGCCTCGTCGGCGCTCGTGCCCGTGCATGCGGCCACAAACAGCACGGCCGCTGCGGGCACTGCCTTCCACCTGCGTCGGTGGAAGAAACGTCGATGGGAAGTGGCTTCGAAGTTCATCACTCGCTCCTTCAGCAGGGCGCAAGTCTCGCGACTGATATTGGGTATCAGAACCATTATTGCATATCTCGCGTATTGTTGAGAACTAGGATTGGGCCAGAACAAAGCGAGGACGCCTGTGTTCCATCTCCGCGATGTGCGTGTCTCGTTCGGCTCATGTCATGTGCTCGAGACCGGTGATCTGCGTCTCGATGCGCCCCAGACTGTCGCGCTGATGGGTGCCAATGGCAGCGGCAAGACGACGCTGCTGCGGGTGCTCAGCGGACTGCAGCCGCCCACCTCCGGCACGATGGAGGTGCAGGACGGCATCAGTGTCGGGTATGTCTGCCAGCATCACCACCCGCACGCCTACATGCCGATGCTGGTGTCCGAAGTGCTGGCGATCGGGCGCTACCGCAAGCGAGGACTGATCGGCCGCTTGCGCCGCAGCGACAAGGCCTTGATCGGCGCAGCCGCTGAGCGGCTCGATGTGGCGCGTCTTCGCAACCGCGCCTTCGGAGAGCTGTCGGGCGGACAGCGCCAGAGAGTCATGGTGGCGATGGTGCTGGCCTCGGAAGCCGACTGCCTGCTGTTGGACGAGCCGATCACGGGCCTCGATCTGCCCAGCCAGTCGACCATCCTGGAAGTGATCGAGTCGGAACGCAGGGCCGGACGCCTCGTGGTGATGTCGACCCATCACCTGCAGGAGGCCCGTCGCTGCGATCGCGTGGTGCTCATCAAGGGCATGGTCCTGGCCGACGGCACCCCCGACGAGGTGCTGCGCGACGTGAACATGGCAGCGGCCTTCGGCGGGAGCGTCGTCGCCGACGCCAGCTCCGGTGAGGAATTCGTCCTTGAGAACCATCACGCCCACGGAGTCGACGATCATCGGCGAGGGCCGCTTGCCGGGGCGATCTCAGGCGCGCATGTCGGACACCACGGCCATCACCACGACCATGACCACGGCAATCACTATGAGGAACACGGTGCCGAAAGCAGCGAGCGTGTGCATCAGCACTGACGGCCGCGAGGCGGGGCGCTGCGGCATCGTGGCTGCACAGGTGCTGAGAGGTGCGACCTGATGGCACTGGACGCCAAAGCCGACGTCGACGACGTTCACCGCGAGGCGGCCCGGTGCCTGGCGGTGGTGGGGCATCGCTACACCCGAGGTCGACGCGACCTGGTCGCCGTGCTCGCATCTGCGAGACGACCGCTCACGCTTCCTGAGATCGTCGCGGCCACAGCCAATCTGCCGCAGAGTTCGGCCTATAGGCACCTTGCATCGCTGGAGGTCGGCGGTGTTGTCCGCCGGATCAGCGTCGGCGCTGATCGGGCGCGTTTCGAACTGGCCGAGCCGCTGCTGAGCCACCACCATCACCTGATCTGCGTCGCATGCGGCGATGTCGGCGACGTGCACCTCGCTGGTGCCATCGAGGAAGCGGTCGATGCGGCGCTGGATGCCGCAGCCCGCGAGGTTGGCTTCACTCCTTCTCATCACGTCCTGGACCTGTACGGTCGCTGCTCGAACTGCCCCGGAGACTCCTGAGCGGCACTCGGAGCGAAATGGGCCCGCGGTGTGCGGTCGGCTGTTAGTGTTCTCAGAACATTCTCAACAAGCCTGAGGAGCCTGAGATGTCTGAACATGTACACAGCGACGCCTGCTATGACCATCCCGAACACACACACGCCGATCACGCAGATCACTGCAGCGACGAGAGTCATACGCATGCTGATCACGAAGATCACTGCGACATCGCGGAGCACGTCCACACGGAGGAGTGCTGCCAAGCCGCTGCCTAGTGGCTGGCTCAGACGCCGGCTCATCTTCCGGCGCACATTCCGACGGCTGCGAGCACCGGGAGCACACGCACTCTGAGGCGTGCGCTCACGATCACAGCCACGACCACGATGACCATCACGGCGAGCATGGTCGTGATGGTCACGCGCATGCTCACGGGCACGATCACGCTGATGACGGCCATGACCACGGGCATGATCACGATCATGGCCATGACCACCACGATCACGGCCATAGCCACGGCCATGACCACCACGATCACGGTCATGAGCACGGCCACGGTCATCATCACCACGGCCATGACCATGACCACCATCACCATCACGACCTTCGGGAGGTCTCGCGGCGCAGCCTGAAGTCGGCGCTCATCATGACCACCACGTTCATGGTGGTGGAGGTCATCGGCGGCTTGCTCTCGGGCAGCCTCGCGCTGGTGGCCGATGCGGGCCACATGCTGACCGACAGTGCCGCGATCGGCTTGGCGCTGTTTGCGACGTGGATCGCGTCACGCCCCGCGTCTGCTGAGCGGACGTACGGCTGGGAGCGAACCGAAGTGCTCGCCGCCGCGGCAAACGCGCTGTCGCTCTGGCTCATCTCGGCCTGGATCGGCTGGGAGGCGTATCACCGGATCGCACAGGGTCTGCGCGGCGATCCCGTCGACATCGAAGGCGGCTGGGTGCTGCTGGTAGGCGGCATCGGCCTGCTGGTCAATGTGGTGGCGGCGTGGATGCTGCACGCCTCGTCGGGGCACAGCCTGAATGTCGAGGGGGCGCTGCAGCACGTCATCGCCGACATCATGGGCTCGGTCGCAGTGATCGTCTCGGCGGTGCTGATCCTGCTGTTCGAGTGGTGGTGGATCGACCCGGTGCTCAGCGTGCTGATCGCCCTGCTGATCCTGGCCAGCTCGTGGAACCTGATGGTGTCGATCTTCGACGTCCTTATCGAAGCGACTCCCGAGGACTTGGACGTGTATGCGCTGAGCGCGGATCTCGAGGACGTCCCCGGCGTGACGATTGTCCACGACATCCACGTGTGGACCGTCACCTCTGGCTACGTGTCCATGACAGCGCACATTCTGATTGATCCCGATCACAGCGGAGACCGCAGCGAGATGCTGAGCGAGCTCACGCGAATCGTGAAACAGGAATACGGCATCTCCCACGTCACGCTTCAGTTGGAGACTTCGGCGTCAGACTGCAGCGAGGATCACCACCTGGACCACCTCGTCGCCCGCAGGCACGTGCGAAAGCGCCGAAAGCTCCCCACCTTCGGTCACTCGCACTGAGCCGAATTCAGGAGCGGGCCTGCTCGTCGGTCACGATGGGCGGCTCAGTCGACCAGGGGAAGTTGATCCACAGGTCGGTGCGCTGCCACACCCAGTCACAGTTGACCGTCGACCAGGGCTTCTCGTACAGCACCGCGGTGCGGACGCTGCGCACCCGCGGCAGGCAGAAGTCGTACACCAGCTTGAGCGTGTGGCCGGTGTCGGCCACGTCGTCGGCGATGAGGATGTCGGAGTCGCGGTGGTCGACGAGGTCGGGCGTGGGCGGCAGCATGATCGGTACTTCGAGGCGCTCGTCGACACCGGTGTAGTACTCGCAGTTCATGACGTAGATGTTCTTGACTGACAGGGCGTAGCCCAGCGAGCCGGCGCAGAACAGCCCGCCCCGGGCGATCGCCAGGATCATGTGGGGCCGGTAGCCGTCGTCGGCGATCATCTGCGCCAACTCCCGCACGGCAACGCCGTAGCGCTGCCAGTCCATCACCTCCCGCTCCTCAGCGTCGGTTGCCTCGCTCACCCGTCCTCCCAGCACGCCTCAGGCCGGCCTCCGCCTGCCTCGCCCCGAACCTAGGCGCGCGCAGCCCATTGGGTTTGGCTTCGTCGCAGCGAGCCCGCGTCCTGAGGATTTTGTTCGTCAAACGCGCTCTGCTCCGGTGCCTTGGGAGGTGTGTCGGGGCACTCGTCACAACCTGCCGGTCTGCGGTTTCGTTCGGTCCGCCATGGACGCTCGCGCTATTCGCGTTCTATTCCGTTTCTATTCGGGGTACCGACAAATGTTCGCAACAGGGCGCTGACCTGCGGTTTTGCCTCGTCGGTCATGCCCGCTTGTTCTATTCGCGTTCTATTTCGCTCTATTGCCGGGGAATCCTGCTAGCGGTTGTCGAGCACCCAGTGCGCGCCTCGGCCGTGTCCTTCCACACGAATGAGGCCGAGGTCTCGAAGCTGCCTCAAGGCCACGCGTAACTCAGCGATGCTGACCTCGAGGTCGTCGGCGAGCTGCCTTCGTGTGGTGGGGCTGCCTGCCAAGGCTGTCAGAACGGAGGCTTCCAGCCCGCTGAGTGCCACGCCAGCTCCACCGGGCGCCAGCCAGTGTCCTCGTCTCGGCACGCTGCACGTGACTGACGCTCTGGTGGCAGTGAAAGCCGGGCGACCGAGTCCGGCATCAGCGCACATTCTCACCATGCGCACCGTGCCCGAGCCGAGTTGCTCCACCGTGCCGTTCCTAAACAGGCAGCCGAGGATGTTCGGATTCCACGGATGCGAACTGTGGTCGGCATAGAGATCAGCCGGCTTGAGCCCAAAGTGCAGTTGGCCGGGCGAGTGCACCTCGAGCCGGTCGGTGAAGATGCGTACCTGGATCAGCCCGGCAATGGCGTAGTCACGGTGGCCGAACGCGTTGGCCAGCGCTTCGCGCATGACGGCGAGCGGAATCTCGGTGCCGGCTTCTGCGTGCAGATCACCGCTGATCCGGACTCGGTGGTGGAGATGCTCATCACAAAATGCCATCGCTCGGCGAAGTGAGGCGGAGATGTTGGCTTCGAAGAGAGCGTCGTCTCGAAACTCCTCGGCGAGTTCGGTGCCGTCGACGGCTACGAGCCGGCAGCCGAGCGTCGGGAAAGTGCCGCCGAGTACTCCGACATCGCCGAAGAGCGCGATGGCGCCGCGATTTGGCGAGCCGTCGCTGTGCAAGAGGTTCAGTGCTCGCAGCACGTCGACGGCCGATGCGTTCGGTTCGAACTTGGCGCGCCCGGCGTTGATGGCGTCGTCTCGGAACCGCTGCACTTCGTCTTCGTCGATCACGTCCAGGTCACAGCCGGATGGTTCGAGTTCCCACCGTGACAGACCGTGCGCCCGTTCGAGCACCATCGACAGCTGGACCTCATCGGGCATCCCAACCGTGGCAGCCCCGGATCGCATGTAGTGATGGCCGCGGTGGGCGTAGGGCCTGTTTGCACCCGAGGGCACGGTTACGACGATCACTTCTCGACCGGCGCAGTCGGGCAGCGGAACGCGTTCCATCGAAGGCGGATGGCTCGGGTGTATCTCCTGGCAAGCGTTGGTGATGTCAGTGAGCGTGTCGGCACCCACTTGCTGGCCGGCAATGTTGCCCTTGGGTCCGATACCGAAGATCACTCGCCCGCCTTGACCGTTGAGCATGGCTGAGAGCGTCTTGGCTGCTTCGTGTCGTTGGCCCGTGGTCGCCTTGAATTCGACGGTCTCAGATTCGCCTTGCTGTGCGAGTCGCGTGATCTCGTCAGGCGTCATCGTCTGCCAGTATCGCCGCGCGGCGCGTGAGCCCGCGGCCCGGAGCGGGTATGGTCGTGCCGCCCGCCGGGCTGCTGGCACGCGCCGCGGACGCCAGCAGGAGTAACCCACAATCCAACGTTGGATCTCTCCGCGTTCTATTCCGCTTCTTTGGGAAAGGGGCGGGCACCCGCCGCAGTGCACTGACCTGCGGTTTCGCCCAGCCATCCACGCTCGCTCGTTCTATTCGCGTTCTATTCCGGTTCTATTAGGGGCACCAACAAGTGTTCGCAACATGGCGCTGACCTGCGGTTTTGCCTCGCCGTCCAATAGCGCTCGTTCTATTCGCGTTCTATTCCGGTTCCTTTTGAGGGAGTGCCGGGCGGTCGGTGGGCTAGTCGGGGAAGGGGTCGTCCCAGTCGTCGGGGAGGGGGATCTCGAACGCGTTGAGCGTGACGGAGATCAAGCAGTAGTAGCCCACGGTGGTGACCAGCTCGACGAGGCCCGTCTCGCCGAAGGCGTCGATGGCTGCGGCGTAGGTGGCTTCGCTGATGCGGTGGTCGCGCACGAGCTCGGCAGCGACTGCGTGGGCGGTGGCTTCGTCGCCGGTGAAGCTGGGGGTGTCGCCGACGCGCAGGGCTTCGAGATCTGCCGGGTCGAGTCCGGCTTCGAGTCCGAGGGTGCGGTGCGCGGCGAACTCGAACTTGGCCCGGAAGAAGGCCCCGACCGTGCAGATAGCGGCCTCCTTGACGCTCTCGGGCAGCGGCGACGCGAACCGCACAGCGGCCCCCAGCGCCTGCGCCTCGATACCCACGCTGGGTGCGCGCACCCACACGCCGTAGGGCCCGACCAGGCCCCGCA
>JAJEIW010000011.1 GCA_022828045.1 Acidimicrobiia bacterium
ACGCCGCAACACCGACCGCAAACCCCAGCACCGCCTCGCGCAGATCGCCCTCGCCGTCGCCTTGATCATCACCATCAAACTCATCGACCACCGAGACCGCTGGCAACCCCAATGACCCCACCTATTGGCGCATCCTCTTAGTCCCAGGTGCCGAACTGGAAGGCTTCGATGGGCAGGGTCCGCCACTGCTGCCAGACCTGAGGGTCGCCGTCGGTGATCTCGACGCCGACGTGGGGGCGGCCCCAGAGTGCAAGGAGCACTTGGATCGGCGGGCCTTCGACCACGACCGATGCCGGCGACTCGGTCTCGGGCAGGGGTTCGATAGTCACGCTGCCGACCTCGACCAGACGGGCGGTGAGCCCGCCGGGATCACGTTCGAGGACGCGGCGCATCGCCTGCAGGAAGAACTGGCAGGTGTAATCGGCGGCGTCGAGTGCTTGCGACGGCGTCATGGAGTACGCGTGGCCCAGTGCCGCCTCGACATCGAGGCGGTGCATGCCGAGCTCGGAGGCTGCGTGCCAAGCCCACAACCGCGGATTGCCTTCGCCTCCGGTCATCGAGAAGTAGCAACGCCGGTCGAGGTCGCCGACGAGTTGATCGATAGCTGAGCGGGCCCACGCTGCGAGCTCTGCCGTCGAGGTTCCGGCTGGTTGGCGGCCGGCGCGCTCGTAGCCCCGTGCCCGGGACTCGGGGTCGTCGGGTGTCGAGGTGATCATCTCCTCCCACGCGATTCCGACCCGGCCGATATGTGACGCCGCGTTGTAGACCGTCCAGCCCGGGCAATTCGGAACCGGCACCGCCTGTTCCTCGTCGCTGCGGCCGCAGATGTAGTCGATGGCGGACCGGGCTGCAGCAACCCGTTCGGAATGATCAAGCATCGTCCAGTCCCAGCGTTCGCATTCGTTCCCCGTCATCGGTACAGCGTGGATATACCCGCCGCAGTCTGTCAGGCGTGCGGGCGAAGACGATGTGGTCCGACGGTCACACCACGACGACTTCGCAAGCGCTCCCGGCTACGGTGACCGGCGTCGGCCAGTCGAGTCGCCGAGGGGCGCCCTGGTCGACATCGCAGGGTTGAGACGAACCGCTGGGGCGCGACATGGCCAACTCCCCGATGAGCTCTGCGGAACTGATCGACGCCGCGAACGAGCTCGCTCCGCTGCTGCGCGAGACCGCCCGCGAGGCGGAGCTGGCTCGGCGTCCGCTTGACCGGGTGATCGACGCTGTCCGAGACAGCGGGCTCTTCGCACTCATGGTTCCCCGGGACTACGGCGGCCACGAAGCCGACCTCGACACCTATTTCGAGGTGACGCTGACGCTGTCGCGGGCCGACGCCTCGATGGGATGGCTGATCTCGTTCTACATCGAGCACAACTTCTGGATGTGCGGCTATCCGGAGAGCTTCCAGAAGGAGGTCTTCGCCGAGCGCCAGTTCATCCTGGCCCCTGCCACGCTGAATGCAGGCGGCGGCAGGGCAACCCCCACTGAGGGCGGCTACCGGCTCGACGGCCAGTGGCAATGGGGAACCGGCATCATCCATGCAGACTGGGTGCTGGTCGGCGCGATGATCGACGAGGGCGACGGGCGGGTGCTGCCGAACTTCTTCGCGCTGCCGCCCGAAGACGTCGAGCCGGTCGACGCCTGGTACGTGATGGGCTTGTGCGGCACCGGTTCGTGGGACATCCGCGTCGACGACGTCTTCGTTCCCGCCGATCGGGTCGTCTCGATGGTCGGGCTGATGAACGCAGCCGGCGAATCCACCCGGGTTCACTCAGGAGATCTGTATCGCACGCCGGTGATTCCCGTGCTCGGCTTCGCTGCGGGGTTGCCCATGCTCGGCGCGGCCCAGATGGCGCTGGAGGAATACCGCTCGCAGACCGAGGCCAAGATCGCAGCGAACCACACCGGCGTCGGCGGTCCCGAGCGCGACCAGGGCAAGCCGGCGATCACCGCGAGGGCAGCGCTGTCGATCGCCGCAGCCGAGCTCATGTTCCGCGACGTGCTCGCCGATGTCATGGCCCAGCGCAACAGCGCATCCTTCGAGACCCGCAGCATCTGGCTGTCGCGCCTGACCCACGCCGTGTACATGTGCCGTGACGCCGTGCGCGACATCTGCTCGGTCACCGGCGCTGGCGGCAGCCGGCTGGACAACCCCGTCCAGCGGGCGCTGCGCGACATCACCACCGGTTCCAACCACATCATCTTCGACCGCGAGGTCCGCTACGCCGACTACGGACGCATCCTGCTCGGCCAGCCCACCAGCAGATTCCTGGTGTGAGCCACCCGCGGGCCGCCCGGGGCCACGGGCGCCACTGCAGCAGCCTCGGCTGGGCCTGAACCCGGCCCGGCAACAGTTCAGCCGCTCTCCACCGGTTCAGACTCTTCGAGGAATCCCTCTTGTAGGCCTCGCTCGACGAGCAGGCGAGCGGTGAGGTTCAGATGTGCCTCCAGGAGATGGCACGCCGACTCGGTGTCCCGACTGATCGCTGCGTCCGCGATCGCTCGATGCTCTCCGTTGAGGTCGCGATTGCCGTAGTCGTCGGCGGGAAGCGACCAGCGCCGGTAGAGCGCGGCTGAGTCTCGCAACCTGAGAGCCGTATTGATCAGGCGCTGTGAGGGGCAGCCCTCGAGCAGGATCTCGTGAAACCGCCTATGGACGATCGGCCACGGATCACCAGAGGAGGGTTTCGATCCGATGGGTGTTCGTTCCAATGCGTGAATCGCCGCGACCAATGACGACTCCCAAGCAAGGTTGCCGTGCTCAAGCGAGAGCTTGAGTGCCTGGGTTTCCACCGCACACCTCGCCAACGTGAGGTCCTTGAGATCGCGAATCGACACAGGTGCGACGCGGTAGCCCTGCTGCGGCTCCGAAAGCACGAGACCCTGCTCAACCAGCCGTGCCAGCCCCTCACGGATGACGCTCGCACTCGATTCGTAACGGTCGGTCAGCATTGCGAACCGAAGCTTCGTTCCCGGTCGAAATTCGCCTGCGACGATGTCGCCGCGCATACGTACGTACACCTCTTCGCCGCGGGTAGCAATCGTCGACGTCATGCCAACAACAGTAGCGGCACAATGGCGAAACAAGTAAGACAAATACCTATTCTCAAGATATTTCGCATAACACTTAATATTTCGAAATTCTTGACGCAGGCTGCAGCCGAAAGGAGCGAACATGCCAAACATCCAACCGCTTAGCCCGGATTCACGGGTGGGTCTGTCCGACGCTCCCTTGTCAAGTGTGGTCGTCAGGCGGTGTGAAGTCGGGCCTGTTGTCGGTGTTTTTCGTCTCGCCGCATGCGTCGGATGACGCGGTTGACGAGGGAGCGTTTGTGGGCTCAGCGGGCTTCGCGGCGGGTCTTGCCCTCGCCGGTTTTTCGGGCGAGGCAGGGCGGCGGCGTCTGGCTGGCTGCGGGCCTGGGTGACCGACGCGATGTGCAGCGCCGAGTTGACGCGCCGGTTGCCGCGGAAGTCGAGCCGGTGCTTGACGGCCGGTCGTTGCCCTCGCCTGATGACAGGGCGACGGCACCGGTGCCGCACCATTTCAGCAGCCTGCTAGAGGTTGCGGTACGGCGAGCCGAGCCGGTCCAGCCAGCGCAGCGGCCGGACGGCGTCAATGATGCGACTGAACGACCAGCGCTCGCTGGCCACGTTCAGCGCTGCCAGCAGGCCGAGCACCACCCACTCCAGCGAGCCCGATGCCGCCGCCACCGTGGCGAGCGCCAGCACGGCGCCGGTCGCATTGACGCCTGTATCGCCCTGCATGTGCTGCTCACGCATCTCGCTGCCCAGCAGCCCGACCGACGCGCCGACCGCCCCTGCGGCCCACAACGCCGGAGAGTGCCAAACAAACCAGCCGACGTGGACGCTCTCGACGTAGAGCCCATCTACCCAAGCCGGATCGACCAGAACGGCAGGCACCAGCCCCAGGAGCCACCAGACCAATGCGATCTTCGTGGCTCGGCCCGGCACTCGGTCGAACAGATTGAGGACGTTGGCGCCGAGTGCCACGATCATCGACCCGCGCAGCAGGGGCACCAAGGCCCAGCTGTCATGAGACCCGATGAAGAGGTCTCTGAGCGACCGCACGAAAGCGAGACCATCTCTCCAGCCGTCGCTGCTCCACAGACCGGCGATGTTGCCGAACAGGGCAATCTGCACACACAGGATCGCTGCGGCTCCCCCACCGAGAGCCTTCTGCACTCCCGTCGTGGGCCAACGCTGCCGCCAGCTGCGGACGAAGTGTGCGACAAAGCCGCCTGCTTCGCCATCGCTCCGAATGTCGTCTCGATATCCCAACCATCCGAATGCCGGGAGAGCCACTGTCGCCGCGACCGCTCCCGTGGCACCGGCCAACGTGAGGCCGCGGAACGCGTCGACCGGCAGCAGATCTGACGAACCCGCTCCTGCGCGACTTTCGCTGAGCGCATCATCGATCGGAGCGGCGGCGTAGGCAAACCAGCCAGGACCCGAACTGCGGAAGCTCAAGATCGCGACCACAGCAGCACTCGCAGTCCCCACGACGGCGACGAGGATGCCCGAGACGGCCACGATGCGTTCACCGCGGTAGTTGGTTCGCAGCCAGGGTTCCCGCCGCATTCGGGATCGCGCCAACCGCCACACCACTCCTGCGAGGAGCGCCGAGCCCCCGAATGTCGTCGCCAGCGCCGCAGCGGTCCGAAGGGCGACCTCGGCCGTCATGACAACGGGAATTCAAGGCGCCAGCGATACCCGGAGGTCACGATTCGTCCGACGGCCGGCGACGTCGTGTCCTCCGCAGGGACCGCAGCCGCTGCGGCAGCCCAGCACCGAGTCGTGAAGCTCGACGCCGCCATCGTGCCAGCGGCAGCCGTGAGGCGGCGTTGCGCAGCCACGGCAGGCGCAACGAGCGCAGCCGTCGGCCTTGGACCTGCGCTCGGCTTCCCAGCGAGGCCAGCAGGTGGAAGGCCGCTCTCGGGGCGCCGATGCGGGACGCCGCCGCCCGGTAGACATCGCGGCCGATCCGGGCACGATGGGAGATCCCCCTGACGTCGCGGCCGCTGGGCATGTGCGAGAACGCGACTTCGACCTCGATGATCGTGGCGCCGCGCGCCGCCACGTCGAGCGTCAACCCGATCTCGAGTCCGAAGCGCCCGGCGAGCTCGACAGATCGCAGCAGCGATCCCCGCACCGCGCGCTGGCCGGACAGCGGTTCGGCCAGCGTCAGTCCGGTCTGGGCGCGAACGATGTGAGCCGCGAATGCCTTGACGAAACCAAAGCCGCTGGGCCGGCTCGGAGGGCCGAGCACGGCGATCGCCATGTCGGCCTGGCCCTGCGCAACCGGCTCCAGCAATTCGCCTGCGAGCGCCGCTCTGCTGCCCACGTCAGCGTCGATGAGCAGGTACGCCTCGGGGGCACCGGATGCCGCTACTCCCGCTGCGACTGCGGCCCCCTTGCCGCGGTTGCGGGCGAATTCGATGACCCGCGCGCCCGCAGCCGCCGCGACTGCCGCCGTGTGGTCTGCAGAGCCGTCGTCCACGACGATGACGTCGAGCACATCGGGCACCGTGCGCAACGCCGCCACCGTGGCACCGACGGTGTCGGCCCGGTTGTATGCCGGGACGATCGCCACCGCATGGGTCATGGCGGGCCCAGTCCGTGATCGAGGGCGGCCGCCGAGAAGTGCGTGACCGCAGGCAGCTCCTCCAGCGCAACCAGCAACGCCAAGTCGCCCGAGAATGTGTCCACCCGGTCGATGGTCGAGAACGACTCCCACAGCAGCGGATCGGACTGGACTCCGGCGACCACCGAGCCGTATGCGGCAGTCGCCGCGCCGCCGGCGGGGACCTCGACGATGACCGCGGTGCCAGCGTGCCCATCATCTGCGATTGCGCGCAGCAGATCGAACACGAATGCCTGATTCAGGCCTGCAGCGGCGGCATCGGTGATCACCACGAGCCGCAATTGCTCCCCGCCGAGCAGGTGCAGCGCCACGGCGCCGGTGCCGTCATGGGTGACCAGCTCCAGATCCCGCAGCACGGTGAGCGCAGTGCGCGTCCGCGGCACCGACGAGAATCCTCGCGAGAAGCCGTCGAGGGCACCGGAATCGGTGATGGCGTCGATATCGATATCGCGAACTGCGCCGGATCCTGCCTCGTCAGGCCGGAACAGCGCCTGCGGCACCAGGAACCGCAGAGATCGCTGCACCGCAGCGCGGCTGTTGCCGGCCAACGAGAACGCTTCGGCGATCTGGTTGCGCACCGACGCGTCGTCGAGGCGCAGGTCATCGCTGAGCCAGAGCACCCCGCCGAGCTGTGCGTCCGTCTCGGCAATCCGGCCCCGGACGGCGGCCACGGCGGCGGGGTCGACGATTTCGGGCGCGACGATCAGCGTCGTGGTGCCGCTGAGGCGCCCCTGCGGAAGGTAGGGCCGCACGAGGCCCTCCACCTCGAACCGCTCCGAGCGCGCGTCTTCGACACTCGCAAGTGCTTCGTCACGTGCCGCGACAGCTTCGTCACGAGCTGCCTCAGCTTCAGCGGACCGGTCGATCGCCTCCTGAGTATCGGCTTGGAGCTGGTCCACGCGCGATTCCAGGTTGCTCACGAGCACCGAGTCCACGAACGTCGAACCCAGCGCCAGGCCGATCGCCAATGCCAGGAACACCGCCGCGATGGACACGATGTGGTAGCGGAGATTGATCACTCAGAAACCCATGTTGATCCACAGCGTGCGCAGCAGCAGCCGACCCGGTTCGGTCACCGCCGCGATGACTCCGATCGTGAGGAGGGCCGAGACGATGAGCATCGCCATGTCCCGCTTGCGCACCTGCGTGCGGTACAGCCGGCTCACGCCCTTGGCATCCACCAGCGCTGAGGAGACCTGCATCCGCGTGAGGAACGTCGATGCCATGCCGCTGCGGCCCTTGTCGAAGAAATCGACCATCGAGGTGTGCGACCCGACCTCCACGATCTGTTCGGCTCGCTGCTCGAACGCCAGCCGCAGCGCGAGATCCTCGCTGGTGCCCGGTGCCGCAATGACGTCGTAGTCGAGGTCTGCGTCATCGAGTCTGCGAGCTCCAGGCGCGCCGCCGGAGGGGTAGCCGTGCACGATCAGCTGAGCCCCGCAATTCAACGCTCGCTGCGAGACCGAGTCGAAGTCGCCGATGATGATCTGAGGCACCAGACCTGCGTCGAGCAGCGCATCGGCACCTCCGTCGACACCGATGATCACGGGTCGCATGTCGGCCATGTAACCCGAGCGCCGCAACGCGGCAAGGTCCTCCCGGTAGTCGATGCCGCGCACTACCACCAGCACATGCCGACGACGCAGCTGGTGGCGCAGCGGGGGGACCTCCAGCTCGTCAGTGAGGATCTGCGGCTCTTGGTCCAAGTACTCCAGCGTGTTGCGAGCAAAGCTGCCGAGTTCACCGCGCACCGCCACACGTGCCGATTCCAGGACGCGTTCGAAGTACTCGGCATCTCGGTGGTAGCCGGTGCCGATCAGCTCGCCTTCCCGCAGCACCTCGTCGTGCGTGACGGTGATCTCGTCGCCGTCACGCAGTGACTCGAACGCAGCTTCGCCGACGTCGTCGAGCACTGGCACCCCGGCTTGAGCGAGCGTGAGCCCGCCCAGCGCCGGATACCTGCCGCTCATCGTCGGCACGGCGTTGACGACTGCGGCCGCGCCCGCCGCGAGGAGCCCGTCCGCGGCGACCCGGTCCAGATCCGCGTGGTGAATGACAGCGATCTCGCCGCGTTCGAGACGTGGCAGCAGATTCTTGGTGCGGCGATCCACGCGACAGCGTCCTGCGACGCCGACATGACGGCTGTTGCGGCGGCGACGTGCCGGGTTCATTCGCCGCCGGGTCGTGCTCACGGGACTGGACTGCTGGCAGTTGGTTGCGCATCTCGGGGATGCGGTCGCGAGGCCTCGGCACTGCGGAGCAGATCGCTCGCGTGCTGGCGACCGCTGTCCCACGACGGCTGACCTGCGAGCATCCGCGCCAGTTCAGCCACGCGATCGGGCCCGTTCACCGCAACCAGATCGGAGGCCACCGAGACACCGTCATCGGACTTGCGCACGGCGACGTGATGGTGAGCGAACGCCGCGACCTGCGGGAGATGCGTCACCACCAGGACCTGGTGATGCTCGGCCAACGACGTGAGCGACTGACCGACTGCCAAGGCAGCCTCGCCGCCGATGCCGGCGTCCACTTCGTCGAACACCAGCGTGGGCGGACCGGCGGTGAGGACCAGCCGCAGCGCCAGCATCACTCGCGCCAGTTCACCGCCGGAGGCAACCTTCGACATCGGTCCGGGCGGCGAGCCCCGGTTGGCGCTGAAGAGCAGCTCGACGCTGTCGCACGGCGGATCGCCGGTGACCCGGACCTCCAGCGTCCCGCCGGCCAGCGCCAGCGAGGCCAGGTGCCCGGTCACTGCGTCGGCGAGGCCAGGAGCTGCCGCCAGGCGAGCCGCAGCCACTGCGCGGGCCTCGTCGTCGACGCGGCGCTGCGCCGCAGCGATTCCTGCCTCCGTCTCAGAGGCAAGCTCAGCATGACGCTCGAGCTGCGAGAGACGTCCGGCGGCACGAGCCCCGAACGCCGCCACTTCGGCGAGCGTGTCGCCGTACTTGCGCGTCAGCTCGCGCAGCATCTGGTGCCGCGCCCGCACTTCGGCCAGCGCCTGCGGATCGTCCTCGATGACGTCGAGCACGCTGCGCAGCTGCGCGACCGTGTCGTCCAGTTCCGCAGCCGCCGCGGCAAGCCGATCGTTCACCGGCGCGAAGGCGGCGCGGCCGGCCAGGGAAGCTGCGGCGCTGCCCAGCATGTCAATGGCGCCGTCGTCGCCTGACAGCGCTTGACGTGCAGCGTGGCCGTCGGCGAGGTGGGCTGTGGCGTCGGCGAGCAGATCTTCGCGCTCAGCGATCTGTTCGAGCTCGCCGGGGTCGTCCAGTTGCGCCGCGGAGATCTCGTCGACTTGGTGCCTGAGCAGGTCCATCTCCTGTGCCCTGGCTCGTGCATCCCCGCCGAGCGCTTCGAGATTGTCGACCAAGGCGTGCAGCTCGTCTCGCGCAGCTCGCAGCGGGCGCAGGTCGACGCCGCCCCAGCGATCCAGGGCCTCGCGTTGGGTCCGCGGGCGCAGCAGCGACTGGTGCTGGTGCTGGCCGTGCAGATCGACGAGCCCGATGCCGAGTTCGGCAAGCTCGGGTGCCGATGCCATCGCGCCGTCGAGGTAGGCGCGGCTGCGGCCTGCGGCCGGGATGACACGGCGCAGCACCCGCTCGCTGCCGTCGGGGCAGACGAACCTGCCCTCCACCACCGCTTCGTCAGCCCCTGAGCGCACCATCGCAGGATCTGCGCGGCCGCCCATGAGCAGCTGCACCGCCTGGACGACGAGCGTCTTGCCAGCGCCGGTCTCGCCGGTCAGCGCCGTCATGCCGGCGCCGAGCACCAGCCGGGCGCTGGAGATCACGCCGAGATTGCGCACGGCCAGCTCGGCCAGCATCGCCGGCTCAGCGATCCTTGAGACCGAACTTGTGCTTCAGCACGCGGTGGAAGCTGTCGCCGCCGGAGGTCACCAGCCGAGCGGTGTAGGGAGCACGCGTGACCACGAGTTCGTCGCCGGTCTGCAGCATCGTGGCGGATCTGCCGTCCACGGCCGCAAGTGCCGGCCGCTCGCTCATCACCCGGATGCCTATCTCGGTGTCGGGAGGCAGCAGCAGCGATCGGTCGAACAGCATGTGCGGCGCGACCGGCGTGACCTGCAGCGACGAGTGCGTCGGCGCCACGACGGCCCCGCCTGCGGACAGGCTGTACGCGGTGGACCCGGTGGGGGTGGACACGATGATGCCGTCGGCCGCGTAGGTGGCGAACATGTCGCCGTCGAGCCACACCTCCAGCCGGACCGTGTGGCCCGGATCGCGCTTCTCGAGGACGACCTCGTTCAGGCCCGTCCACGCCGCCGCATCATCGCCGTCGTCGACGTCGCCTCCGGGCGCTCGGCGCACAGACGCGCTGACCATCATCCGCTCGGAGGTCTCCAGCGAGCCCGCGAGTGCAGCCGCGACGGCCTCGACCAGTTCGGAAGGCTCGAATGGGGTCAGGTAGCCGAGGTGTCCGACGTTCACACCGAGCACTGGCACTCCTGCCGCGGCGACCAAGTCGAGCGAGCGCAGCATCGTGCCGTCGCCCCCGACGCTCACGGCCAAGTCGGGCACAGCGCGGATCGGTTCGGCCGCGGCCAGATCGCCGCGGCCGATGCCCATCGCCTCGACGCGCCCCATCGACACGGCATGACCCTCGTTCTCGAGCCAGTCCACGAGCCTCTTCGACGCTGTCAGCGCTTCGTCGCGCTCCGCGTGCGCGACGAGGAGCACGGCGCTCATCGGGAGCTCCCCGTGGTCACGCCCCGGTTGTGGGCATGCTGCACAGCTGCGTCGATGGCGCTGTGCAGCACGAAATCGGCTGCGCCGGCAGTCTCGGTGCGCCGACAGTGCAGGAAGAACTCGACATTGCCCGCAGCGCCGCGCAACGGCGACGGGGTGATGCCCGTCGGCACGAGCCCAGAGGAGGACGCCGACGCTGCCACTTCGGCCAGCACGCGCTGCCACACCGCCGGATCGCGCACGACACCCTTGCCACGCGACGCCTCGCGACGGCCGGCTTCGAACTGCGGCTTGACCAGCAGCACAAGGTCGCCGCCGGGCGCGGTGCAGCCGGCCAGCGGCGCCATCACCGTGCGCAGCGAGATGAACGACAGATCGGCGGTCACGATGCCGGCCGGGCCGCCGATGTCATCGGCACGGAGATGGCGAACGTTGCAGCGTTCGCGCACCGTGATCCTCGGGTCCGCGCGCAATCCGGCATCAAGCTGTCCCCGCCCCACATCGACCGCCACGACGCCTGCTGCACCACGCTGCAGCAGGCAATCGGTGAATCCCCCGGTGCTCGCACCGGCATCGAGCGCCCGCCGGCCGCGAACGTCGATCTCGAAGGCATCCAGCGCCGCGTCGAGCTTCTCGCCGCCGCGCGACACGAAGCGGGCGCCATCGCCGCTGACGTGGACGGGCTCGGACGCCGCCACCATCCGCGATGCCTTGTGCGCGACCGCACCGCTGACCAGCACACGGCCACTGGAGATGAGGGCTTGCGCAGCGGTCCGGGTCGGTGCCATGGCCCGGCGCACGAGCTCGCTGTCGAGGCGTCGTCGTACGGCGGTCATAAAGCCGAAAGTACCAGCGCGCCCTGCTGCCGCCGCAGGGGTTTTCGGGCGAGAGAGACAGGTCTCAGACGAACCAAGTGCCGCGTGAGCGCAGCATCTGCGCAATGTCCGCAGCGCCCTGCTTCTGCTGGGCCGCTGCGAGCTGCCGCGTGGTGGCCATGGCGTACTCGCTGCGGCGAACGGCACGGAACACGCCGATCGGTGTCGGCTCGAAGGGTCCGCGCGCCAGTCGGGCCAGCATGAACGCCGTGGAGGGGTCGTGCTTTGCCTCGTCGTGAACCAGCAATTGCTCGTCGCTCACGTCGGCGGTATGGACGACGCGAGCGCAGCCGGCCTCATCGATCACCCCGAATTCGCCGTCGGCCCCGAATCGGAGGGGCTCGCCATCGCGCAGCGGGATGAGATTGGCGTCGCGGTTCTGCTTCTTGGTGACGCCTTCGAACGCGCCGTCGTTGAAGACGTTGCAGTTCTGGAAGACCTCCACGAACGCCGCCCCGTCGTGGGCATGGGCCCGCTGGAACGTGTCCATCATGTGCTGGCGATCCATGTCGTGCGTCCGGGCGACGAAGGAGGCCTCGGCCCCGAGCGCCACTGCCAGCGGGTTGAACGGGGCATCCAGCGAACCCATCGGCGAGCTCTTGGTGACCTTGCCGATCTCGCTGGTGGGGCTGAACTGGCCCTTGGTGAGGCCGTAGATCTGGTTGTTGAACAGCAGCAGCTTGATCTTGACGTTGCGCCGCAGCGCGTGGATCAGGTGGTTGCCGCCGATGGACAACATGTCGCCGTCACCGCCGATCACCCACACGTCAAGATCGGGGCGAGCCATCGCCAAGCCGGTGGCAATCGCCGGCGCACGGCCGTGGATCCCGTGAATGCCGTAGGTGTTCATGTAGTACGGGAACCGGGCGGCACAGCCGATGCCGGAGACGAACACGGTGTTGCGCGGCTCAGTGCCGAGGCTCGGCATGAGCATCCTCAGCGCCGTGAGGATGGAGTAGTCGCCGCAGCCGGGGCACCACCGCACCTCCTGGTCGGAAGCCCAGTCGCCAGGCTGTGTCGTCGGCGTGAAGGACATGTCGGTCATCGTGCTGTATGCCTCTCGGGTCTCTTGATCGGGGTCGCAGTGCTCATACCGTCGCCAGTGCTTCGAGTCGCTTGCGGACAGCGTCGGTCACCTCGCCGGTGGTGAACGGCACGCCGTCGATCTTGCCGATGTGCTCGACGTCGATCAGGTACCTGGCACGAACGATGTCGCACAATTGGCCCTTGTTCATCTCGGGGCACACCACGGCGCGGTAGCGCCCCAGCACGTCGCCGAGGTTGGCCGGCAGCGGGTGCAGGTGGCGCAGGTGTACATGTGCCACCTCGAAGCCGGCTTCGCGCAGCCGTCCCGCGGCCGCATCGATGGCGCCCCACGTCGAGCCCCAGCCCAGCACCGCCAAGTCGGCGTCAACGTCGCCGGCGACTTCCACGTCGGGCACGTCGACACCGTCGACCTTGGCCTGCCGCAGGTCGACCATCAGCTGGTGGTTCTCGGGCTCGTAGGAGATGTTGCCGGTGCCGTCCTCCTTCTCGATGCCGCCGACACGATGCATCAGATCGGGAGTGCCCGGGATCGCCCACGGTCGAGCCAGCGTCTCGGGGTCACGCAGGTACGGCAGGAAGATGCCGTCACCGTCTTCGTTGGTGCCGTTGAACCCGGTGGCGAACTCGACACCGATGTCGGGCAGCGAATCGACGTCGGGCAGCAGCCACGGCTCGGAGCTGTTGGCCAGGTAGCCGTCGGAGAGCACGATCACCGGCGTCCGGTACTTCAGCGCTATGCGGCACGCCTCGATCGCGACGTCGAAGCAGTCGGCCGGGCTGCGCGGTGCCACCACCGGCAGCGGCGACTCCGAGTGCCGCCCGTACATGGCCATCATCAGGTCGGCCTGCTCGGGCTTGGTGGGCAGGCCCGTGGAGGGACCGCCGCGCTGGATGTCGAGCACCACCAGCGGCAGCTCCAAGCTCACCGCCAGGCTGAGCGTCTCGCCCTTGAGCGCCAAGCCCGGGCCCGACGTGGAAGTGAACGCCAGCGCGCCGCCGAAGGCCGCGCCGACCGCGGAGGCCGCCGCGGCAATTTCGTCCTCGGCCTGGAAGGTCCGCACACCGAAGTTCTTCTTCATCGACATCTCGTGCAGGATGTCCGAGGCCGGGGTGATGGGGTACGAGCCCAAGAAGACAGGCAGCCGTGCGAGCTGGCCTGCAACGATGCAGCCCCACGCCAACGCGGTGTTGCCGTTCACATTGGTGTACTCGCCAGGAGCCAGCGGCGCTGGCTTCACCTCGTAGTGCGCCTCGAATATTTCGGCGGTCTCGCCGAAGTTGTAGCCCGCCTTGAACGCGGACGTGTTGGCATCGATGACCTGCGTGCGGCCCCGAAACTTGGTGTTGATGAACTCGAGCGTCGGCTCGACGGGCCGGGTGTACATCCACGAGATCAGCCCGAGGGCGAAGAAGTTCTTGGACCGCTCCGCGTCACGCGGCTTCACGCCATGCTCGGCCACTGCGTCGCGGGTGATCTGGCTCATGGGCACGGGATAGGTCCGGTAGTCGTCGAGAGTGCCGTCGTCGAGCGGATTGCTGGCGTATCCGGCCTTTTCGAGGTTGCGCTCGTTGAACGCATCGGTATTGACGATCAGCGCTCCGCCCTGCGCGAGGTTGTGCAGCTGAGCCTTGAGCGCTGCGGGGTTCATGGCCACGAGGACTGTCGGCGCATCGCCCGGCGTGGTGATGTCGAAGTCGGAGATCCGCACCTGGAACGCGGACACGCCTGCCAGCGTCCCCTGGGGCGCCCGGATCTCGGCAGGAAACTCGGGCAGCGTCGACAGGTCGTTGCCGAGCGCTGCCGAGATGCTGGTGAACTGGTCGCCTGTCAGCTGCATGCCGTCGCCGGAGTCGCCGGCGAAACGGATGATGACCTCGTCGATCTCCTGCAGCGGCAATTCGCGCGATGCGGTGTCGGTCACGGGTTCTCCTCGAAGAAGTACGGCACAGGGGGAAGCGGCCGCTCCAGGCGACCACGCTAGCCGCGGCCGCAACGACGCGGCCGGGTAGGGATTCACCTCAGGCGATGGTCACCGCCGGGTCCAAGTAGACGTTCTGGATGGCGCCGAGCAGCTCGACGCCCTCGGCCATCGGCCGCTGGAATGCCTTGCGGCCCGATATGAGTCCGATGCCGCCGGCCCGCTTGTTGATGACCGCCGTCGTGACCGCTTCGGCCAGATCGGTTGCGCCGGAGCTGGCTCCCCCGGAATTGATCAGCCCGACGCGCCCCATGTAGCAGTTGGCCACCTGCCAACGGCACAGATCGACGGGGTGCTCGCTGGTGAGCTGGTCGTACACGGCGGCGTGGGTCTTGCCGAACCCGGGCACCGAGACGAATGCGCCGTTGTTCTCCGGCAGCTTCTGCTTGATGATGTCGGCCTCGATCGTCACCCCGAGGTGGTTGGCCTGAGCGGTGGCATCGGCAGCCACGTGGTGGTCGCCCCCCCCGTCCTGGCCCGAGAGGTTGATGGCCGAGTTGCGCAGGTAGCACCACAGCACCGTGAACATGCCCAACCGGTGGGCCTCCTCGAATGCGGCGGCCACCTCGGTGATCTGGCGGCCGCTCTCGGGCGAGGCGAAGTAGATCGTCGCCCCGACGCCGGCCGCCCCGAGCTCATGAGCCCGGGCCACCGACCCGAACATGATCTGGTCGTATTTCGCCGGGTACGTCAGCAGCTCGTTGTGGTTGAGCTTGACGATGAACGGAATGCGGTGGACGAAGCGGCGGGACACGGCACCGAGCACGCCGAAGGTGGTGGCCACGGCGTTGCAGCCCCCTTCGACGGCCAGCTCGACGATGGAGGCCGGGTCGAAGTAGATCGGGTTCGGGGCGAACGAGGCCGCGCCCGAGTGCTCGATGCCCTGGTCCACCGGCAGGATCGAGACGTAGCCGGTGCCGCCGAGGCGACCGTGGTCGAACAGCGACTGGAGGCTCCGCATGACCTGCGGGGAGCGATCGGTGCCGGCGACGACATCGGTCACGAAGTCGGGCCCGGGCAGGGTCAGCAGGTCCCGCCCGATGCCTTCGCACTTGTGGTCCAGCAGGTTGGAGGCCTGATCGCCCAGCAGGCGCACAATGTCGGTGGTCACGATGTATGGCTCGCCTCAAGTTGTCCGGCGGCGTCGGTACTGGGGCTGGCGCTCGCCAAATGACGGGCTCACTTTATCCGAGCGGTTCCAACAGAAGGCTGATTTCGTGGACCAAGCGGTAGCCGTGTGCGACGAGCGGGCGCGCTGCGGAGGCGGCAGGATCCTCCGCTGCCGCGATCCGGCAGGTCGCAACGTCGCAGAGTCTCCCGACACCTCCTCCGCTATGGGATCTGTGCCTTGGACTTGATGTCTCAGGCGTCGTGGGTGCCGAGCACTGCCAGCCGATCCTCGACGTCCACAAAGCCGGGATCCACCTCCGCGATCCGGGCAAACCCGCGCCGGGCACGCTGCAGGTCGCCCACCCGGTCGTACAGGTCTGCGAGCGCGTACCACAGCCGCAGGTGATGCTCCTTGGGCCGCTTGGGACGAAGCGGACCCGCCTCAAGCAGGCGGATGGCATCACGCGGCCTGCCTTCGTCGGCCAGCGCACCCGCTGCCACGATCCGTCCCTCCGTGATCGTCTGAGCGTCGGGGTCGGCGTGCCTCAGCCGATCCCACACATCGTGCACCTCGTTGAGCCGTCCGAGCGCCCGGTAGCAATCCGCGAGCACCGGCAGCTGATCGACCGCGCCCGTCAACTGCTCGTACTGCTCGAGCCGGCGCGACGCAGCAGTCCATCGGCCGAGCCGGTATAGCGTGAGGCCGTACAGCTCCTGCACCTCGGCGACCGCGGCATACCGGGACGCCAGCGGCCGCAGCGTGGTGAGGGCATCCCCGAAACGCTCTGCGAGGAAGTCCTCCCCTGCCTCGCGCAATCGCTGCGACAGTCGCTGCTGTTCTGCGGACGGCATGCCCCGCA
>JAJEIW010000137.1 GCA_022828045.1 Acidimicrobiia bacterium
CGCGCCAATAGGTGGCGCAGATTTCAGCGTATTTCGTGCTTGAGGCTGGCCCCGGCTTCAAACCCGCAGGTCAGAGGACCAGAGAGCATGCAGATGGACACAGCGTTTTCGCAGGTCAGCACCTATTGGCGCATCCTCTAAATGCGACGCTGCTGGATCACACGGACCGGCTGGCCCGCTTGGAGACCGCTCTCGGCCTGCCGCGGCCTGCTCATTGGTACCAGTAGGGGACGGTTTCGGACCAGTCGCTGTAGGTGGTCTCTGCGCCGGGCGCTCGCACTGCCCTGACTTGGAAATAGAGCCACTGGCCGGGATAGCCCGGATCGTGGACTCTGTCGCTTGTGCCGCCGACATCGACGGTCGTGCCCGCGGGCCAGTCGTACGCGCTGCCGTCCTCTTGAGGGTTGCGATAGCTGAACCGGTACTGGTACCCGGTCGCGCCGTCGACCGCGTCCCACGACACGGCAATCCCGCCGAAGTCGTCCTCAACCCGGAAGTTGCCGGGAACAGCCAGCGGTTGCGCCGACGCGGTCGGCGCGACGGGCGTGGCGGACACCTGCGCCGACGGATCGCCAAGGCCGCCGTCGTTCACCGCACGCACTTGAAAGGCGTGCCTGACGCCGTTGGCCAGCCCTTCGAACTTGTGGCTGGTCGTGTCCCAGTAGCTGGCGGGTATGCCGGTCCAGCCGCGGGAGTTCGCTAAGGGCGGCAGTCAGGTCAAGAGCCAGGCTCCCGGATCGGGGACGGGCAGGCCGAGGTGGTCGCGCAGCGTGGTGCCGCCGTACTCGCGGCGGAATAGGCCACGGCGCTGCAGCTCGGGCACAACCAACTCGACGAAGTCTTCGAATGCTCCCGGCATGTGTGTGCCCGCGATCACGAACCCGTCGACCGCGCGCTCGGTGAACCATTCCTCGAAATAGTCGGCCAACTCGACTGGGCCGCCCACGGTCGGGTGCGCCAGTCGGCCCCGGCCCGACACCTGCACGAAGTCGCGCACGGTGGGGTTGGCGCGCCCGGTGATCTCCAGCACCTGGTTGCGGATGCCTTGAATGCCGGTCATGGCGTCGAGGTCGTCGTCAGAGAGCGGCTCGTCAAGATCACGGCTGGCGAAGTCGAAGTTCAGCCCCTCTGACAACAGCGACAGGTCGTCCACCAGCGTCGGCAGCTCGTCGTAGGCGGCACGACGGTCCTCGGCCTCCGACATAGTGCGGCCCACGACGGGGAATGTGAGGTTGGTGATCTTCACGTGATCGGGGTCGCGCCCGAGCGCCTCGATCTGCGACTTCACCGCGGCGTAGTGCTCGACAGCGGCATCCAACCGCACCTGGCTCACGAACAGCAGCTCGCCCCAGCGAGCCGCGAAGGTGGTGCCGCGGCCGCTCTGGCCGGCCTGGATGACCACCGGGTGCCCCTGCGGGGTACGCGGCACCGTGAACGGACCGCGAGACGAGAACCACTGTCCCCGGTGATCGAGGCGGTGCACCCGGTCGCCATGCGCATACAGCCCCGTCGTCCGGTCGGCGGCGATGGCGTCAGCCTCCCAGGTATCCCAGTGACCGTGCACAACCTCCATGAACTCGTCGGCCCGGTCGTAACGCACGTCATGGGCGGGGGCCTCCGCCAGGCCCATGTTGCGGGCCTCGTTGTCGTTCACCGACGTCACGACGTTCCACGCCGCCCGACCGCCCGTGAGATGGTCCAAGGTCGCAAACACCCGGGCCACGTGGAAGGGCTCGTAGTAGGTGGTCGAATAGGTGGCTCCCAAGCCGAGCCGACTCGTGGTCATGCCCATCGCCGTGAGCACCGTGACCGGGTCCAGCTTCACACAGCGAATGCCCGCCTCGACCGTGTGCCGGTGATCGCCGCCGAACATGTCGGGCATCGCCAGCCGGTCATCGAAGAAGCCCAAGTCGAAACAGCCTGCTTCCAGCACCTGGCCGATGTGGCGGTAGTAGTCGAAGCCGGTGACATTGTGGCGGGCCTCGGGATGCCGCCAGGCGGCGGGGATCGTCGTGCAGTTCTGCGCCTGCAAAAAACCCACCAGCACGATCTGACGCTGAGCGTTCACGCCCAGCGATGGTAGAGAGCAATCGCACCCGAGGGCGGCTCACCGGCAGGCCGGAGGGGCAAGGTGCCAGACTCTGCGGCCATGCCCGCCATGCCAGAAGTCGGCGAGATCGCGCACGACGACGCGCTGCGGGAACGACTGGCGGCCAACCTGGCCTGCCATGAGGTGCGGCAGCACCCGGGCGAGGGCCGCAAGCACGCGGCGGTGGCAGTGATCGTGCTGGACAGCGATGCCGACCTGCACGGGTCCGATCCAGCATTCAGCGGCCTGGGTGCCGAGGAACGGCGTGAGCTGCTGGCGGACATCCCCGGCGCTGTCGACGACCCGATGCTCACGGGCGATGTCGAGGGAACGGCGGGCGGTGCGGCGGTGCTGCTGACCCGCCGCGGTTCTCACCTGCGCGGCCACCGCGGCCAGTGGGCGCTGCCGGGCGGCCGGGTGGACGACGGCGAAACCGTGCTCGAAGCAGCTATCCGGGAGTGCTCCGAAGAGGTCGGCCTGGAGCTGACTGGCGACGACCTGCTCGGCCAGCTCGACGACTACCCCACCCGCTCGGGCTATGTCATCAGCCCGTTCGTGTTCTGGCTGTCTGATGACCGTGAGCCGGTGGCGAATCCCGCCGAGGTGGCCTCGGTGCATCGGGTGTCACTGCGCGAGCTCATCCGGCCCGACTCCCCTCGATTCGTGAGCATTCCCGAGAGCGACCGTCCCGTCGTGCAGGTGCCGATCGGCGGCGACCTGATCCATGCGCCCACCGGCGCGGTGCTCTACCAATTCCGCGCCGTCGCCTACGACGGCCTCAACACCCGCGTCGACGAGCTGGAGCAGCCCGTGTTCGCATGGCGTTAGCCATGCGAACCATCAAGCACAGCGCCTGGCGCTAGCCGAGCACGGACATCGACGAACCGTGGAGATCGCGGTTGCGTGAGAACGTGCCCATGTCGATGTCGAAGCCGGTGTGCTTGCCGGTCACCACGACCGGATCCGCATCGTGATCGTGGCCGGCCTCGACCGCACCGATCAGCTCGGCCATGCAATGTCCGGCCACCGCAGCATTCTTGAACTGATTGCCGCTGGTGCCGATGGCCACGTAGAACCCGTCGAGCGACGTGCGGTCATAGATCGGGATCCAGTCGTCGGTCACGTCGTACACGCCCACGATGCCCCTCGGCTGGTGCGGCAATCCCAGGTCGGGCATGCGTCGTGCGAACCGCAGGACGTGGGTCTCCCACTGCTCGCGGGTGAGGTCCTGCGAGCAATCGTCAACCTCGTCGGCAGTGAGCCATTCCAAGTCCGCCATGTCCAGCTCGAGCGAGCCGATCAGGATGTTGTTGCCCACCTCGGGCCGCACGTAGCAGCCGCAGTCGTCGTCGGCCATCGCCGCGCCGACGTGCTCGAAGTCGACCCCAGCCGGTGAGGGCACGTGGTACACCTCCTTGCGCTGCGGCCGGGTGGTGACCGTCATGTCATCGAGTACGCCCGCCAGCTCGTTGATGGCACTGCTGTGCGGACCGGCCACATTCACGACCACTGGCGCAGCCAGCACATCGCCATCCGCCAGCACGACGCCCTCGACTCGTCCCGAGCCGGCGATCCCCACCACGGTTTCGCCGAAGCGAAACTCTGCCCCTGCGGCTTGCGCCGCCAGTCGAAGATTGTGGGCCGCGAGCTGCGGGTCGCCGACGTAGCCGGCTTCGGGCGTCCACAGCGCACCGTCCAGCTGCGATGTCGGCTCGGCCCAGAAGTCGGGATCGGCGATCTGCCGGGGCGGGCCGAATCGCGAGAGATCGAAGAACCCAAGCCGGGCGGCCGCCTCGTCACGATCCCAGACTTCGTAGGGCACGCCGAGCGCGTCGAAGTGCGGCACCGGCAGCAGGTGCGGGCCGTCGCCGCTGATCAGCGTCAGCATCCCGCACATCGTGAACGTGGAGTAGCCGGCCTCGTCGCAGTCGCCGATGTGGGCGGGCCAGTTCAGCCAGTACTGCAGTCCCTCGTACGACATCGCCACTCCCGCCCGGGTGGAATACGTGAATCGCACGATTGCCGACGAGGCGCTGGTGGAACCCTGGCCGGCGCCCGGGTTGCGATCGACACCCACCACCCGCCAGCCACGCCGGGCCAGCTCGCAGGTGACGGCGTTGCCGATGACCCCCGCCCCGATGACGATGGCGTCGTAGCCCTGCTCGCTCATCCGGTGCCGCACTGACGGCCGTCGCAATGCCTCTCGGGCATCGGGTGGACAGCTCCCGGTTCAGCCGATGCGGATCGGCTTGTCGATCGCGGCGGTCAGCACCTCGGGATCGCCGTCGGTCACCAGCACATCGTCCTCGATGCGGATGCCGCCGAAGCCCCGCAGCTCGTCGACGCGCTCCCACACGACGCTCTCGGCGAACTTCTCCCGGCGGGCCGGGTCGCACAGCAGGGCGTCGATGAAGTAGATCCCGGGTTCGACGGTGGTCACCATGCCCGGCCCGAGCACTCGGCCCGGTCCCAGCTGGGACAGCAGTGGATCGTCGCTCGGTTCCCGGCTGTACGGGATGCTCGTGATGTCGTGCACCGACAGGCCCAGCAGGTGGCCGAGCCCGTGGGGGAAGAACAGCGCTACGACGCCCTCGGTCACCAGCTCGGCGGGGTCACCGCGCAGGAGCCCCATCTCGACCAACCCTGCGCCCAGGATGTGGGCGGCGGCCAGGTGCACATCCCGCCAGACGTTGCCCGGCCGGCACATATCGATCGTCTGCTGCTGGGCGCTGAGCACCAGCTTCCACAGGAACTCCTGCTCGTCGGTGGGATCAGCACCCACAACCATCGTGCGGGTGATGTCGCTGGCGTAGCCGCCGAATTGCGCGCCGGCGTCGATGAGCAGCAGGTCGCCAGCTTCAACTGTGCGGGTCGCTGGACGCAGCGGGTCGTCGCCTGCATAGACGTAGTGCAGGTAGGCACCGTGCGACCCGGAAGCCACGATGCTGTCGTAGGCCACCCGGGGTGCTCCTGCGGCGTAGAACTGCGCCTCCATGCCGACCTGGATCTCGCGCTCGGTCATGCCAGGCGCCGCATGCTGGTACACCCACTCGAACCCTGCCGTGCTGGCTGCAGCAGCCTGCCGGATGTCGTCGAGTTCCGCATCGTCCTTGGTCATGCGCTCGAGCGCAATCGCGGCACTCAGGCGCAGCACGGTCGCGCCGGTCGAAGCATCAGGCTGCTCGTCGGTACCGCCAGCCGGTGTGGCCTCCGCCGTGGCGTCCACTGCACTGCCGTCACGTGTGGTCTCGGCTGGGGCGTCAGCCGTATCACCGTCAGGCGTGTCAGTCTCGTCCGACACCGTCGGCGCGGGCAGTACGTCGGGCATGGTCGCACCGGCGCCCAGCTCGATGACCGCGCGGTCGCTGCGCTGCTCCAGCCAGGCCTCCAACTCGTCCAGCGGCTGACCGACCGGTGTCGGCGGCTGCTCCCAGACGAGCCGTTCGGGCGTGAAGCGGGGCCCGAACAGCTCCCACTCGCCAGCGGCGGCGTCGTACGCCAACGTGGTGCCGGGCGAGCCCACCGCCGTCAGATAGGCGACATCGGGATGGGGCAGGAACGCAAAGTGCTGATCGGTCCCCGACCAGCCCGCCGGCTCGCCGGCGCGCACGACCACCACTTCGTCGGCGAGCTCCCAGCGCTTGGCCACTCGCGCCCGCCGCTTCGCCAACACGTCCTCTGTCGGCTTCACGCCGCGCACCCTAACGCCACGGACGCGGCCCGCCCGCGCGATCTCTAGGTTCTTGCTGCGTGAGTGACGAAGCTTCCCCGGAACCAGATGTGCCGCCGCTGCTGGCCAAGGCCATGGCGGCGAAGGAGGCGACGCTGGACGAGGCGCGGCCCAATGCGGTGGCCCGGCAGCACGCACGTGGCCGGTGGACCGCCCGAGAGCGCATCGCCGCACTGTTCGACCACGACACGTTCGTCGAGTACGGCCAGCTCGCACAGCCCCAGATCCGCTCGCTGGGCGACGCGCCAGCCGACGGCCTCGTCATGGGCGTCGGGCAAGTGGACGGTGTCGCGGTGTGCGCCTTCACCTACGACTACACGGTGATGGGCGGCAGCCAGAGCCCGACCAACCACGGCCTCGGCTACTACGCGATGGGCTCCGACGCTCTCGACCCTGATCTGTACGTCGGTTGGCCGACTGCCGAATTCGGCGGAATGGGTCTCGAAGGAGCGGTGAACATCGTGTTCCGCGACGAGCTCGAGGCGGCGCCCGACGACGCAACTGAGCGTGAGATCCGGGATCGGCGCGTCGCGAAGTGGAAGGAGCGCAATACGGGCCTGGAATTCGCCCGGTCGTTCCTGCTCGACGACATCATCGACCCGGCCGAGACTCGCAGCATCGTCGCCCGACTGCTGGCGACGCTGCCCTCGCCGCAGCCGCGCACGGGCCGCAAGCACCCGATCGATCCCTGGTAGCGGCGCCCGCTGGGCGCTCTACTGCTGCTGTTGCGCTGCCTGTTGCTGGGCCGACGTATCTGTGGACGGACTGACCGCCACACGGGCTTGGCGGCGGATCGGTTCGGTGACCATCGAGACCGGAGCTGTCGGCTGGGCGATGATCACCTCAGCGTCCACCTTGGCGTCGGCCGCGCCGTTGAACACACCGCGCACGGGAGGGACGTCGTTGTAGTCACGGCCGTAGCCGATCACCACATGCCGCTCGCTCACCGACCCGCCGTTGGTGGGGTCGAGCGCATGCCAGCCGTAGCCGGGCACCGCAGCTTCGATCCACGCGTGCGTCTGCACCGAGATGGCGGTCGGGCTTGCAGCCGGTGCACGTTCGGGCGCGAACACGTCCTCGCCGACGAACTCGTGGCTGTTCCCGTCGGCACCGGTGCCGCCGCCAGATGCTCCGTCGCCGGGACCTTCGTCGAGCCGTGTTTCGTCGAGCGCGAACAGGTAGCCGGAGACGTAGCGAGCGGGGATGCCGATGCAGCGCAGCATGCCCACTGCCAGATGGGCGAAGTCTTGGCAGACCCCTCGGCCACCGTCGATCAGCTCTTCGAGTGTCACGCCGATGGAGGTGGAGCCGCGCTCGTAGGTGAGCACCGTGGGCACCGCTTGGGCCACGGCCTGCACGCGCTCGCTGACGTCATCGGCGGCGCCGCGGATGGCCCATGAGGCCACCTCGTTGACCAGCTCGCCCCACTGCACATGCTGGGACGGCGCGAGGTATTCGACGTGCCCGTTGACGAACTGCTGATCGCCCAACCGCTCGCAGCTCACTGCCGCCGGTGCGCCGTCGGTCGGTGTGGTCTCCACGGAAGCCTCGGCCACCACCAGCAGATCGTCGTGTGATGCACGCATGCCCAAGTGGTCAACGGTGGTGCCGAAGTAATCGCGTGTCTGCAGCACGCGGGTCGCTGGCGTGGTGGTCAGCCGGTACGACAGCACCTGCTGGCGCAGGTCGTCGCGAGGCCGTACGCGGATCTCGTTCTGCGACTCCGAGACGGGCTCG
>JAJEIW010000249.1 GCA_022828045.1 Acidimicrobiia bacterium
GATGATCGTTTGCCAATGTCTCGCGACGAATGAGGCCGCCATCCGGCGGCTCGCCGCGCACGGCGGTACGACGGTCCGCGACGTGTCGATGGCCTGCGGTGCCGGGACCGACTGCGGCAGCTGCGTCGCCATGATCCAGGACGTGCTCGACCAGTGCATGCTCGAAGCCATCGACCCAGAGCATCACTCCGTCCACTCGATCGCCTTCGAGGCGATCGCCGTGGGCGCATAGCGGGCCTCGCTGACGGCGCGCATTCAGTCTCGCTGGGCTGACTCTGCCCGCATTGTTGTGCGCCTAGGGTGGTGCTCATGCAGGGATCACTCGAGGTCATCGAGTTCTTGAACGAAGCGCTGACGGCCGAGCTGACGGCCATCAACCAGTACTTCGCCGCCTCCAAGATCGCCGGCAACTGGGGTTATGACCGCTTGGCCTCCAAGTACCACGAGGAGTCCATCGAGGAGATGCGCGACGCCGAGAAGCTGATGGAGCGCATCCTGCTGCTGGATGCGCTGCCCAACATGCAGCGGCTGGGCACCGTGATGGTCGGCGAGACGGTGCCTGAGCAGCTCGCACTGGACCGGCAGCTCGAGGAGCACGCCATCGATCGGTACCGCAGCGGCGTGCGGCTGTGCCTCGACCAAGGCGACGCCGGCACCCGCGAGCTGCTCGAGCACCTGCTGGTCGGCGAGGAAGCACATCTCGACTGGATCGAGACCCAGCAGAGCCTCATCGAAGACATCGGCATCGAGCGTTACCTGCAGAGCCAGATCGGCGACGACTAGCGCCGACGCTCGGCGCCGGACGGAGCGATCGACATGGGAGGGGTCGACTGGAGCCTCCTCATTGCGTGCATCGGCGGTGCCAGCCTCGCGGGCATTGTCACGTATCACGCGGTCGCCGGCTACTTCTACTTCCGGTACTACGTCCGGCAGCGCTCGACAGCGCAATCGTGGAAGCTGCAGCCTGACCGTTTCCTGTCGCCGGAGCTTCACCGCCTCGCCGTTTGGGCCAGCACCCGCAACATGTTGCTGAGCGGCCTGCTGAGCGGCGCTCTGATCTACGCCATTGCGAGCGGCAGCCTCGACGCGCCCATCTACACCGACGTGGCGGGCTGGGGCGGTTGGGCGTACACGGTCGGCTCCACTGTCGTGTGGTTCCTGCTGGCCGAATACACCGCCTACCTGGTGCACCGCCTGCTGCACACACGGTTCATGTTCCGCCACGTGCACCGATTTCACCATCGGTTCGTCGCGACGAATCCCTACGTGACGATGGCAATGCACCCGGCGGAACTGCTGATGCTGCAAGCCGCCACACTGGCACCGCTGCTCGTCATTCCCTTCCATGCACTGTCTGTCGTCGGCGTGCTGCTGTACATCGTTGTCTACAACGTCGCTGGCCATTCCGGCATCCGGCTGGCGTCGGCGATGCCGTGGCAGCCGCCGGCGCAGTTCCACGATGACCATCACGCCCATGTCCATGTGAACTTCGGCCAGCATCTGCTGATCTGGGACCGCCTGCACGGCACCCTGCGCAGGCACGGCAGGCACTACGGCCCGGAGGTCTTCGGCGGTCGCGGCCAGCGAGACCTCGGCGATGCCGTCGCCGGGCGCGAACTCGAACCGTTCGTCAGGTACTAAACGGGTGATCTGGCGGTGAGAACGCTGCCGTGGGACGTGTCGCCGGACATTCCATGGAAGACGTTCACCAGCCCCGCTGAGCAGTGGGCCAACCAGCCGACGTTTCTGATCGGCGAGTACGTCATCATCCTGTGTGCGTTGCTGGCGTTGATCCACGCTGTTCGCTCCGGGAGCGCCAACCGGCTGATCTGGGTTGCCGCGCTCATCGCCGGCACAGCCAACGACGTGATCTTCATGGCGCTGCCGGTCGTCGACACCTTCTGGCAGGCCCAGGCGACCATCATGATCACCCCGCGCCTGCCGCTGTACATCCCGTGCGTGTACATCGTCTTCCTGTACTGGCCGACGGTCGGCATCCGTCGTCTCAGGCTGGGGCGCTGGCCGGCCGCGGCGCTCACCGGACTGGTGGCAGTGCTGCTGTACGCGCCCTACGACATCGTCGGCGCCAAGTTCCTCTGGTGGACTTGGCATGACACCGATCCCGCCATAGCGGACCGGCTCTTCGGAGCGCCGCTCAGCAGCAGCCTGTGGGTGCTCACGT
Source organism: Acidimicrobiia bacterium (assembly GCA_022828045.1). Classification (GTDB taxonomy): domain Bacteria; phylum Actinomycetota; class Acidimicrobiia; order Acidimicrobiales; family Poriferisodalaceae; genus Poriferisodalis. The sequence continues at coordinate 2,183 of JAJEIW010000249.1, forward strand.
TCACCGGCTCATTCGCCCTGCTGCTCGATCTGGTCCTGCGCGGCCACGATGTCACCGAGCAGAGCTCTGTCACCAGGCGGCGCTTCATCGCCGGCATCGTGCTGGCTGCGTGCATCACGACGCCGTTGATGATGGCGCAGATGTTCGTTCTGCAGCTCCTCGACGGGGGAACGCCTGGACTGGTCGCGTTCTGCACCGGGGTCGTCATCTACGGCGCGGCCTCGTGCTTCGGGCGCCGGACCGCGGATCCTGGCCGACAGCCAGTGGATTGGCTGGGGCGCGGAGCTGCCGCCTACCTGATCGCCCTCGCCGTCTGCATGGCGTTCTTCGCGCCGGAGACGCACGTGAGCAGCGGCTTGCACCAGCCGCCCGGCCCCTGCGGTGTCGAAGAATCGGACATCACCGGCAACACGCGCGACAAGTTCCTCTGCGTGGAGGACTACGCGGAGGACTTCACGCTTGCGTGCACGACGCCTCCCGCGCATGGGGTGCAGTGGTACACCGTCTGCGGCAAGGAGCACTCGAGCTACCCGGCCTACGTCGCCGTCGTCAGCGGCTTGGCGCTCGCGGGCATAGCGGCCTTCTTCGCCGTATTCGGCGCTGTAGGCGGCAGCGCCGGGCGGCCGGCTACGCCGGCTTCCGCACGAGCACGAAGTACAGCGGGGTAAAGATCTGCAGCTGCCCCGATTCCGCGAGGGCAGCCCCGCCGGTGTTCAGAATTCGCGACGCTCCCGACGTACCGCGCGGGACGACCCGAAGCGCTTCGAGCACCCGGAGGATCGTGTGGGTCGCCGATCTCCCGGCACGGGAGCTCCTGAGGCCTGTCAGCGACAGCTTGGGGCCGGCTAGGGGCTCG
>JAJEIW010000001.1 GCA_022828045.1 Acidimicrobiia bacterium
GCTTGTGGCAGCAGAGGTGTTTCCTCCTGGCGAGCACCTGGCAGAAGAACTCGCTGCGCGTGGCTGGACCATTCCGCAATTCGCGGAGCTGATGGGTCAGCCGGTGCACGTTGTCGCGGACATCCTCGATGCGCAGATCGAAGTCACCCCCGACTTGGCCGCAGCCATCTCCGCTGCGCTCGGCACCTCGGCGCAGTTGTGGCTCAACCTCGAACAGGTCTACCGCTCACACATCGCCACCCATGGCGCGTAGGGCGGCGGCGATGCGGTCGATGGTGATGTCGGTTGCGGCGACGGTCATGACGAGGTCGTAGACGGCGTCGTTGCTGGCCGTGGTCACGCTGGCGTTGTTGAGTTCCAGGAAGACGGCTGCGGCTAGCCAGCCGAGTCGCTTGTTGCCGTCGACGAGCGGATGATTGTTGACCACTGAGTGCAGCAGCGCGCCGGCTTTGGTCCACACGTCGGGATAAGCGTCCTCACCGAACGCCGAGGCTTGGGGCCGTGCTGCTGCTGCGCCCAAGAGGCCGATGTCGCGTATCGGCGGCGGATCGCCGAGCAGCCGGCGGGCCAGCTCGACGAGGTCTTCGGTGTCGAGGTACTCGAATGTCTCGTTCACTCGCCCAGACGGCGTAGCGCTTCAGCGTGACGATCCATGATGAGGTCGGCTGCGACTGCGACACGGTCGCGATGCTCCGCTTTGGCCACGTACTCGCGCACGGCACGCCGAGCGGCCTCCTGCATGGAGGTGCCGTCGAGCGTTGCGCGCCGCCGGAGCGCCTCCTGCTCGTCATCGGTCAACCGGAGCGTCATCGCCATAAGCGAGATGGTATCAATCAGGTACCGAAACATCATGTGGACCGAACCACGGTTGTTGTCTGCACAGCCCTGAGGACAAGTTGCGACATACGGTGGGCTTCAACTTGAAGCTGGCACAATGCCGGACATGATCAGTCTTGTGGGCAGCCCTTACAGCCTCGAAACCCGGGGCGCGTGGGTCCTCGAAGAGGCATCGAAGCTGCACGAGCGCGTGGAACTGCTGCGAACGCAAGGGCAACTCACCGAGCAAACGTTGAGGGCCTACTTCGGCGACAAGCGATTTGAGCAGATTGCGGAATCGAATGCCATCGAAGGCAGCACGCTCACCGTAGGCGAGACGAAGATGGCCGTGGAGCGAGGAATCACCATCACCGGTCATGACCCCGCCTACACCACCGATGCCGTCAATCTCTCACGGGCCTTGGATCGCCTCGAGGAACTCGCTCAAGACCCTTCTCCGACCGATCTCGAACAGGTCAAGGAACTTCACGCACTGGTACTGGGCGAGAATCGCGGAGCCGGGCTGTTTCGGACCACGCCAGTGATAATCACAGGCTCGCCACATGAACCACCGGCGTCATGGGAAGGCGTGATGTCGGGGATGGAGGATTGGGAACGTTGGTCTGCGGCGAACGCCGGTTCTTCAGCACTTCTGCGGGCCATAGTTCTGCACACTTGGCTCACCCACATCCATCCGTTCACCGACGGCAACGGGCGCACGGCGCGAGCCGTGATGAACCTAGAACTCGTCCGAGGTGGCTTTCCTAGCGTCATCATCCGTCGCAAGAAGGATCGCCACCGCTACTACGACGCCTTGGCTGAATCCGACAGCGGAGGCAATCTCGAACTCATCGCCGAACTGATTCTGAGCAGAGCCACCGATGCTCTGCGCGATCTCGAACGTGCAGCGACTGCTCATCAGGATTACGACGCGGCGCAGGCCCAACTGCGCAAGGCACAGGAACGCCAGGTCGCCATCTGGAACGATGCCGTCAGGCTCTTGTTCTCGCTGGTGGACGACGCGCTCGAAGCCGCCGTCGGCGAAGTTGGGAGTGTCTCAACCCGATGGTACGAAGTAGAGCTCTCGGCAGACGACTATGCGGCACTCTCCCAAGCCAACTCGGAGGGCAACTCGTGGCTCTTCCGCATCGACGCCTCCGTGCCCGGCTTGCAGAGCCAACGCTTCCTCGCATGGACCGGATTTCGGAGCTACGCAATCCAGAACGCTCGCGCTATCGAAGTTGGTCCATCCATCTTCTGGTCAGTGCCCGATCCAACGGGCAATCGAACATGGTTCCGAGACGACCGACGATCACCAGGGGTCGCCGAGCTCACGTTGAAATTGCCCGATGTAGACAGCTGGATTGCCCGCTTGCCGAACGGCGACGTCGCAGCGCTGAAACCAAGCGAAGTCGCCCAACGCATCACCCAATCCATCGTCGACACCATCGCGGCCCCCTAGGACCGGCCGCAAACCGCAAGGAGAGCTTGCTCGTGCCTGGTGCCGCCAGATTCGTCCGGTGCTGCGATATACCGGAACCTCAGTGAGCTTGCCGGCCGCCGTGGCGGATTCATGACGAACCGACTTGTTGCCGCGATGGCCTTCGCGGCCTTGGTGATCTCGGTGCTGTCGCTGTTCGTGGCGTTGAGCGCGACAGAGATGGAACCGGCACGATCGACAACGGATGTTGCCGCGGCCGTCACCACGGCGGGCGCCCGTGATGAGCCTGCAACGTCGCCGCTGCCGACCACGACCGCGGATACACCGGCGGACGCCGCGACACCTTCGCCGACGGTCGTCACTGCTACCACCGCGGCGGCGGCCGAGCCTGCCGCCACCACAACACCTGACACAGACCTGCCGGGCACTCCCGCGGCGTTCGGGCCCGCGGCCGGCACACAGCTCGGTGTCATCGGCGTCGCCTACGACGACTGGCTGAACGTGCGCGATGTTCCCAACGGCGAGGTCGTCGCAACTCTGACGCTGCAGTTGTCGATCGGCGGGGCCGGCCTTGAGGAGAGCGCGCTGCTGGTCCGCGACGCTGCTGCGGAGGAGCTGTTCGCCAGAATCGGCATCGCCAGTGTGACTGCGACCGGCCGCACCCGTGATCTCGCCACGAGCACCTGGCACGAGATCCAAGCGGGCCCGGTCGTGGGCTGGGCCAGCTCGAACTACTTGGCGCCACTGTTGCCTGGCGCCGCCCGCGACATCACCGCACAAGTCATTGCTCGCATCGACGGCGCCACGACCGCTGACACACTCGGCGAACTCGTGGAACGGATCGTTGCGACCGTCGCCTCAGACGAGCCCGTCTCGCGCGTCAGAACCGTCGCGCCCCCCGACCCATTCGAAGCCATCGTCGACATCGCCGTCGATGTGGTGGGCCAGCCCGACGACTCGATACGCGGCTACCGGCTGCTGATCGCGGCCCATGCAGCCGGCGATTTGATGGCCGCGGCGACCGACGGCGACATCACCGCCGATGCGGGGCCGTACACGCTGCGCAGCGTGCTGGCCACACCGCTGTGCTACAGCTACCGCGGCGTCAGCGCACAGGGCGTCTGTAACTAGCGATCAAGACCGCGGCAGCGACGGCGGAGCTAGTCGTCGGCGGGCGGCGCGAGCGTGTCGCCGATGAGGTACTGCACCACTTGGGCGAGGGCCTCGTCATGATCGGCGCCGTCATCCAGCGCAGCTTGATAGACGGCGAGCTGGCGGTTCGCTGACGTGCCGTGCGCGCAGATGGTGCGAAGGTGGCGGATCTCATCCACGCAGTCGAGCGCCTCAGCATCGGGCATCACCAGCTCGATGAGCTCATCCACCAGGTGCTCGTAGGGCACCAGCGTGCCCTTGCCCAGGTCGATCAACGAGCCGCTGATGCCGTAGCGCTCCGCCCGCCACAGGTTCTCGCCGATGAGGAAGTTCGCGTAGCCG
>JAJEIW010000047.1 GCA_022828045.1 Acidimicrobiia bacterium
TCCGACGGCACCAGCGTCGGCATGGTGACGAGCGGCGGCTTCGGCCCCACGGTGGAGGCGCCGATTGCCATGGCCTATGTGGCGACCGAGCATTCGGCTGACGGCACAGAGCTGTTTGCCGAGGGGCGCAAGGGCGCCGAGCCATGCCGGGTCGCCCCGCTGCCGTTCGTGGAGCACCGCTACTGGAAGCCGTCATGATGGACTGCTGTGAGCGATCGCAGGGAATATGAACAAAACCGCACAACGCCTTTTTTGCGGAGGCATGACGCATGAGTGAACCCCATGTAGGCACGAACGCTGCAGGAGCATTTGCAGCACGTCACATCGGCCTGAGTCCCGACGACGTCGCCGTCATGCTCAAGCGTCTCGGATTCAGCTCGCTCACCAATCTCGTCGATGCCGCCGTGCCCACCGAGATCCGAATCGACGAACCGATCGTGCTCAACGGCATCGACCGTGCGCTGACCGAGAAGGAAGCCACTGCGGCGATGCGATGGCTGGCCAATGCCAACACGGCGGTGCACTCGTTGATCGGGCTGGGCTACTACGGCACCCTCACGCCCGCAGTCATCCGGCGCGGTGTGCTGGAGGACCCATCGTGGTACACGGCATACACGCCCTACCAGCCCGAGATCTCCCAAGGGCGGCTCGAAGCGCTGCTCAACTACCAGACAATGGTGTGCGATCTCGTGGGCATGGAGATCGCCAACTCGTCGCTGCTGTGCGAGGGCACCGCCGCTGCTGAGGCGATGGCCATGGCGCGGCGCATCACCCGCAGCGGGCCGGACTGCTTCTTCGTCGATGCCGACTGCCATCCCCAGGTCATCGATGTGATGTGCACACGTGCCCAGCCGCTCGGCATCAACATCGTGGTGGGCGACCCGGCGGCCGATCTGGCGCCCGCCAAGGTGTACGGCGCATTGCTGGCGTACCCCGGCAGCAGCGGTGCCGTCCGCAACCTTCAACCGGTGATCGAAGCCCTGCACGACACGGGTGCGATTGCGGCCGTCACGGCCGACCTGCTGGCGTGCTGCGTGCTGCGGCCGCCCGGCGAACAGGGCGCCGACATCGTGGTGGGCAGCTCACAGCGCTTCGGCGTGCCGCTCGGCTTCGGCGGCCCGCATGCGGCATTCCTCGCGACCAGCGAGAAGCATCGCCGCTCGATGCCGGGGCGTCTCGTGGGCGTTTCGGTGGACGCAGCCGGCAGAACCGCGTACCGCTTGGCGTTGCAGACCCGCGAGCAGCACATTCGGCGTGAGAAGGCCACCAGCAACATCTGCACCGCGCAGGTGCTGCTGGCGGTGGTGGCCTCAATGTATGCAGTGTGGCACGGCCCCGATGGCCTGGCCGAGATCGCTGGGCGGGTGCACCGGCTGACCGCAGCGCTCGCTGCCGGCTTGGGCAAGTTGAGCTTGCGAGTGCGCAACGACACCTACTTCGACACCCTGACAGTGAGGATCCCCGGTGCCGCCGACCTCGCGGCGGACGCTGCGCTCGCAGCGGGTTTCAACCTGCGCCGCATCGACGCCGACACGATCAGCGTCTCGCTGGACGAGACTTGCGACGAAGCGACAGTCGCTCACCTCTTGGATGCATTCGGCACGACCGCAGACGGCAGGTCTGCCGATATCCGCACGGTGGCAGCGTTGGCAGCCTCGGCGCCGTCGGGCATCGCCGGCGAGCTGCGGCGCACCAGCGAGTACCTCACGCACCCCACGTTTCACTTACACCGCTCCGAGACCGAGATGATGCGCTACCTGCGCCGGCTGGCCTCGGCCGATGTGGCGCTGGACCGCTCGATGATCCCGCTGGGCAGCTGCACGATGAAGCTCAACGCTGCTGCGGAGATGACGCCGGTCACCTGGCACCAGTTTGCCGACATCCACCCGTTCGCGCCCCCCGAGCAGCGGGAGGGCTACCGCCAGATCATCGCCGACCTCGAACGGTGGCTGGCGGCGATCACCGGCTACGACGCCGTGTCGTTGCAGCCCAACGCCGGCTCCCAGGGCGAACTGGCCGGGCTGCTCGCCATCCGGGGCTACCACGACGACCGTGGCGACACCCACCGCACGGTGTGCCTCATCCCCTCCTCCGCGCACGGCACCAACGCCGCGTCGGCCGTGATGGCCGGCATGCGGGTGGTGGTGGTGGGCTGCACCGACGACGGCGACGTCGACCTCGACGACCTCGACGCCAAGATCGCCGAGCACGGCGATCAGCTCGCCGCATTCATGGCTACCTACCCCTCGACACATGGTGTCTATGAAGATGGCATCCGGCAGGTCTGTCTCAAGGTGCACGAAGCAGGCGGGCAGGTCTATGTGGACGGTGCCAACCTCAACGCTCTCGTCGGCCTCGCCGCACCGGGCACATTCGGGGCCGACGTCAGCCACCTCAACCTGCACAAGACGTTCTGCATTCCCCACGGCGGCGGCGGGCCGGGCATCGGACCGGTGGCGTGCGGCCTACACCTGGCCAAGTACCTGCCCAACCACCCGCTGGCACCCGACGCCGGCCCCGCGACCGGCCCGGGAGCGATCTCATCGGCACCGTGGGGCTCGGCGGGCATCCTGCCTATCCCGTGGATGTACATCGCCATGATGGGCGTCGAAGGCCTCACCCAAGCCACCCAGACGGCAATCCTGTCGGCCAACTACCTGGCTTCGCGCCTCGGCGAGCACTTCCCGATCCTGAACCAGGGCCGCTACGGGCTGGTCGCGCACGAGTGCATCGTGGACCTGCGGCCGTTCTCGGAGTGGGCCAGCGTGGACGACGTGGCCAAGCGGCTCATCGACTTCGGATTCCACGCCCCGACGATGTCGTTCCCGGTCGCGG
>JAJEIW010000237.1 GCA_022828045.1 Acidimicrobiia bacterium
ACTCAAGAGACATCCGCACCGGCCGCAGCCGACGACGACATGGCCGACGACGACATGGCCGACGACGACATGGCCGACGACGACATGGCCGACGACGACATGGCCGACGACGACATGGCCGACGACGACATGGCCGACGACGACATGGCCGACGACGACATGGCCGACGAGATGTCGATGACCCCCGGCGACGGAGTCAGCGTCACATTGGGTCGTGCCAATTGGAGCACCGGTTACTTCCAAGCAGAGCTGTACAAGGACTTGCTCGAAGAACTCGGCTACACCGTCTCCGATCCAGCCGAACTAGAGCTCGGCCCGAATCTTGGCTACATCGCCATGGCGGAGGGCCAGATGGACTTCTGGGCCAACAGCTGGTACCCGGGCCACCTCGCCTGGCTGGCCGGCGAACTGCCCGATGGCTCGCTTGTCGGCGACCACCTGACGATCGTGGGCGAGGAGATGATCGCAGGCGGCCTGCAGGGCTTCTTGGTGACCAAGTCGTTCGCTGACGAGTACGGCGTCTACACGATGGATGCGCTGAACAGCAATGCTGAGGCTCTGGCGGCCTTCGATGCCACCGACCCGGTGCCTGGCAATGGCATTGCCGACATCTTCGGCTGCCCCGAGTCGTGGACCTGCGACAACATCATCACCAACCAGATCCTGTTCTCGGGCTGGGACAACATCAACCAGACCATCGCCGGCTACGACGCAATGTTCGCCCAGGCCGTCGACTCGGCCAACGAGGGCGTCCCGATGGTGGCCTACACCTGGACGCCATCGGCGTACATCACGCAGCTGCGTCCGGGCGACAACGTGTACTGATGGGTGTTGACGAGATCCTCGACGACTCCAACCCGTCTGGCACCGAGGGCGGCGAGGCCCACTCACAGCGCGGCGATGACGGCACCGGCGGCTATGCGGCAATCGGGCCGGACCAGTGCCCATCGGCTGCCGACAATGCTGAGGGCCTGTGCCCGATCGGCTGGATTGCTGCCGACATCCTCGTCACCGCCAACAACGACTTCCTGGCTGCCAATCCGGCTGTCGCGAAGCTGCTCGAAGTGGTGAAGCTGTCAGTGATCGAGGTGTCGCTGGCCAACGTCGAGCAGGGCGAGGGTGCTTCGCCAAGCGACCTGGCTACTGACTGGATCGCGAACAACCGCGCCACAGTCGATGCCTGGCTCGACGCTGCTCGCGCTGCTGCGTAAGCAGGTGCACATAGCCGCTGCCTGATCAGGCCAGCGGCAACTACAAGCACTCAGCAGAGGGTGCCGGGCTGCGGCCCGGCACCCTCTGTGCGTCTGCTGCTGTTCAATCCTCGAGCTCGGGCAGGCGCGCCGGAGTGTTCGAGGCCGTCACGCGGGCGAGCCCGCCGTCCACGACCAGTGTCTCCCCGGTGACGTAGCGGGATGCGTCGGACGCGAAGAAGAGCACCACGTCGGCAATGTCGTCGCCGAAACCCCAGCGCTTGAGCGCGATCTGACCCGCCAGATCCTCGATGAGCCCCGGCACGTTGTTGCGGGCGTCCTCCCAGATGGCTGTCGCTATGAGGCCGGGGGCGATCGAGTTCACCCGAATTCCCTCAGGACCCCAATCGGCGGCCAGTGCCCGGGTCATTGCATCGACGGCGCCCTTGGTGCCGGCGTACGCCACGCGACCGAGCGGGCCGTGCACGCCCGCCACCGAGCTGAGGTTGATGATCGATCCGCCGCCACGATCGATCATCAACGGGGCCAAGCCGACGCTCAGCATCACGAGCGACCGCACGTTGATCGAGAACACCAGGTCAAAGTCAGCCTCGGTGAGCTGAGCCGGTGTGCGCCGCATCGGGATGCCCGCGTTGTTGACCAGCACGTCGACGCCGTCGACCTCGTTGAGAATTCGCCTAGCCAAGTCGGTGCCCGCTCCGGCTGGAGCGAGATCGGCTGTCAGAACCACCGGATCGTGCAGCAGCTCATCCGCGACGCGTTCCAGATCTGCCGTGGTGCGACCGGTCAGCACCACCCGGGCACCCGCGCCGTCCAGTGCTCGCGCGCTGGCTTCGCCGATGCCCCGGCTTGCCCCGGTGACCACCGCCACCTTGCCGTCCAGCCGGATGCCGGAGCCGTGGGAACTGTCTGTGGTGGCTGCGTTCGTCATGCGCGCAAGCTAACGCGCAGCGCCGGCCCGGGAGGCGGCGGGGGTCTCCGCCCCGCTCAGGGAGTGTGCTCGGCCAGGAACTGCGCGAACTGCTTCATTGCTGCGGTCCGGGCATCGCCTTCCATCCAGTCCTCGATCATCGTGGAGTTGGGTGCGACCTCGTGAACGATCCGCGACGATGATTCTGGGTGATACAGGTCGTTGCCGAGCAGCACGAGCAGCGGCGTCTGGACGGTTGCAACAAAATCGCGGTCCACGTTGAACAGGAAATTGTCGCCGTCGTACATGTTCGAGCGGAACTGATCCCAGGCCGCGTCATCGGCTTCGGGATGGTCGCCGCGGATCGCTTGCGCCCAGTCGTCGAACATGTCGTAGAACGCGTGACGGTTCTCGTCGAGCCCGATGGTCTGGAACAGCGTGGCGCTCGCGACCCGCTCGGGCGCCGCCTGGATCAACCCCATGATGTAGGGGCCGCCGATGCACATGCCCGCCAGGTGGAACTGCTCGCAGCCGAGATGGTCCATGAGCGCCAACTGGTCGGCCGCGTAGGTGGCCCAGCCGTCGTCGGCAGACACAGGAGCGCTCGAGCGACCGGCGTTGCGCTGGTCCATCGCGATGACCCGGTACCGGTCGGACAGTTGCGTGATCGGGTTCCACGGCATCTGGGGCCAGAAGGAGGCGGCGGATCGCATGCCTCCTGGAGCGATCAGCAGCAACGGGAATCCCGAGCCGTGGTCGTCGTAGTGAATGTCCGCTGTGCCATGCATGAAGTTCGCCATGACGCCAGTCTGCCCGCAGCGCGCCAGCGCGGGCAGGCGAACCGCCAAGCTCCACAACACGACAACGCCGGGGCCGCCCACTAACGTGCCGCTGCGATGATGCGGCTGACCACCTCCGACGGCGAGCACGCCGTGCTCCACGACCTGGGCGGGCACGGCACGCCGTTGCTGCTGACGCACGGGAACGGTCTCAACGCGGGCATGTGGGCCACGGTCGTGCCTCATCTGCAGGACAGCTTCCGGTGCTGGGGGCTGGACTTCCGGGGCCATGGCGCATCGCGCCCTCAGCATGACGGCATGTCGGTCGAGCGGTCACGCTTCACCGACGAGGTGCTGGCGGCGGTGAATGCCCTCGGCGGCGAGCCGATGCTGGCCGTCGGCCACTCGCTGGGGGCCGCCAGCCTGCTGCTCGCCGAGCTGCAGCATCCTGGCAGCTACCGGGGGCTGTACCTGTACGAGCCAGTGCTGGTTCCCGAGGGCTTCCCGATGCCCGATTCCGATCATGCACTCGTCGTGGCGTCAAGGCGGCGGCGGATTCGCTTCGCGACCGTCGACGAGGCCTACGACCGCTTCATGTCCAAGCTGCCGTTCTCGCGTTGCGAGCCCGAAGCGGTCAGGGCCTACGTCGAGATCGGCACGTATCCCTCAGGCGACGACGCGGTGCGCCTGTCGTGCTCGGGTGACACCGAGGCACGCATCTACGAGTCAGGCATGCCGATGGACTTCGCCCGCTTCGGCACGGTCACCTGCCCCGTCGTGGTCGCGCGCGGCGACGCGCCTGCCCAGTGGAACGAGATCCCGCCTCGCGTCGCTCAGCCCATCGCCGAGGCGCTCGGCAACGGTCGCCTCGAGACGTTTGCTGAGCTCAGCCATTTCGGCCCGATGGAGAACGGCGAGATGGTCGCCAAGGCCATCCGCGCACGTCTCGGGCCCCTCGCGGTGTAGCCACGAGCAACAGGCCCAGCGCGGCACATCCGCGAGTGCGTCGCTCAGGCAGTGGCGGGCAGGCTGTCGGGGTCGAGGTTGTAAAGCTCGACGACGTTGCTCCAGACCATCTGTTCCTTCTCGTCATCAGGAACGCCCGAGAGGATGTCGTCCAGAATTGGCCGCGAGTTCGGCCAGATCGAATCGTGGTGCGGGTAGTCATTGCCCCACAGCAGGTTGCTCACGCCGATCGAGTGCCGTGTCGCTACGCCCTCCACGTCGTCCTCGAAGGTGACCCAGAAGTTCCGGTCGAAGTACTCCGACGGCTTCATGGTGAGCTCGTCAGACACCTCCCACGGCGTGCGGTACGCCGCGTGGTCGAGGCGCTGCTTGAAGTGGCCGACCCAGCCGGTCTCGTACTCGGCGCAGACGAAGCGCAGGTCCGGGAAACGCTCCACGACCCCGCCGCAGATGAGGTCGATGATCGTGTTGGCAATGGTGGTGTGGGCCAGCGTGTAGCCCTTCAGGTGGCCGCCCGGCGTGCCCCAATGCTCGGGCATGCCGCCCTCGAGGCTGGACCCGGTGAAGATGTGCATGGTGAGCGGCACGCCGAATTCCTGGGCCCGGGCCAAGAACGGGTCGAAGTCGGGATGGCAGTACGGCCTGGCAGGGTCGACGTGGGCCGGGATGGCGAAGCCGCGCACGCCGAGTTGCGCTGAGCGGTCGATCTCGGCGATGGCCCGCTCCACGTCGGGCAGCGGCAGGCAGCCGACGCCGATGAGCCGGTTGCGATCTACCGAGCAATAGTCGAGCACCCAGTCGTTGTGGTTGCGGAAAGCGGCGTCGCGCACCTCGTCATCGGGAATAGCGAACGTGAACATCGACAGGCTCGGGTACATGACCTCGCCGACAATGCCGTCCTGGGCCTGCTCGTCCAGCCGGGCGCTCGGATCCATCACGCCGGGGTTGAAGCCGTCGTAGCCCCGCTCGATGCGCTTGTGGGTAGCCGGGTCGGACAGGTCGGCCCCGGCGATGCCCAGACGGCCCACCGGCACCGGGCGGATGCCGCCCGGGAGCACGAGCCATGTGCCCGGCTTGTCGTTGTAGTCCTTGCTGATGAACGGCGCCCGATCGCCGAACCTGTCCGTCAGCCCCGCATAGATCTCGGCTGCCTCGACCACGTGCGAGTCACACGAGTAGTACCGCATCGCTCTCCCCTGCTTCTGCTTGAGCATCCGCATGCCCGGTGGCCCCCGGTGCAGACGGACCGCGCAGCCAACAGTACCAGCGGCCTCACGTGCACTCCCACGGCACGACGCCACTGCACAGGTGCTCTCGCGTTCGCTGTGCCCGTCTGCGCCTCTTGTGAAACAGTGTCGCCATGCGTGCATTGGAAGTGCAGTCCCTCACAGGCCCAGCCGGCATCGCCGTCGTCGACGCTCCTGAACCGGTCGCCGAT
>JAJEIW010000221.1 GCA_022828045.1 Acidimicrobiia bacterium
GGCATCGGCGAGTCGGGCACGATTGGCTCCACGCCGGCGGTGCACAACGCAGTGTGCGATGCGGTGGCCCACCTGGGCATCGACCACATCGACATGCCCTGCAGCCCCCAGAACGTCTGGCGAGCACTGCAGAGCGCCTGAACGGTCCTCGCACCTCACGGGCCCCGAACCCGGTAGCTCCGGTCACTTCCGTAACGGGCGCTGTCACCGCTGAGAGAACGGCACCTAGCGTGGGCTCGTGAGTTCGCGCCTCTGCGCTCTGCTGACGGGGGTCATGCTGCTCGCCGCAGCGTGTTCGGGCAGTACCACGGATCCGACAGCCACAGATGCGCCAGCCGCACCGGCGGACACGCCGGCGAGCGAGGCACCCGGCGACGGCACGACTGCGACTGCGACGAGCACGACGCCGACAGGCTCGACTGCCCGCACGGGTGGCACAGCTGCCCCGCCGACGACGGCGGCCCCAGGGGAGGCCCAGCTGGATCCCCGCGAGACCAGCGCGCTGCGCAACCACCTCGGCTTCGAGTTCCCGCCTGCACCCGCGGCGCCCGGCGGACAGCTCGCGCCCGCTGCCATCAGCAACCTCGACGCTGTGTGGAACAACCTGTCGCCCGAACTCACGGGCGCAATGGTGGCCCAGATCGGGCACAACCCCGACCCGCGGCTGGGCTGGATCGTCTCGGACTTGCTGCGGTTCCTGCCGCCCGGGAGCGACCTCGCATTCGGCGCCATCTCGGCCTTCGAACGGCTGACCGGGGTGCGACTGGCCGACGATCCCGTGGCGCAGCGCAGCCCCTGGCAATCGATGACCGACCACTTGATCGCTTGGAATCTTCCCGCATTCGAGGGATACGCGGACTACAAGGCTCGACTCTTCACCCAGATCGACAATCGCTGGCAGCCGTTCTTCGACGACCAGCAAGCCGATATCGACTGGCGCTGGGTGAGCTGGGGCGGCGTGCTCATCGACGACCGGCCGCTCGGCGACCCCAACCCGTGCCGCCGGGGCTGCATTCCCGCCCTCGATGACCCCGCCGTCACCGACGCCGCAGGCGGCTCGTGGTACGCCGACGACGGCATCGTGTTCGCCGTCGTGATCGGCGACGAGGCACGGGCCTACCCCCGCCACATCATGGAGATCCACGAGATGGTCAACGACACGCTCGGGGGGCGCCGAATCGGCATGCCGTACTGCACGTTGTGCGGCTCAGCGCAGGCCTTCTTCACCGACGATGTTCCCGACGGCGTAGCGGTGCCGATCCTGCGCACTTCAGGGCTGCTGTCACGCTCCAACAAGGTCATGTACGACTGGCAGACCGACTCGGTGTTCAACACGTTCACCGGCGAAGCAGTCTCGGGCCCGCTGCGGCGCCGGGGAGTCGTGCTCAACCAGGCCACGGTGGTGACCACCACGTAGGGCGAATGGAGGGCCGCGCATCCCGAGACGACGATCGTGGCCCAAGACGGGGGCATCGGTCGCAGCTACCCGCTTGATCCGCTGCGCGGCCGTGATGACCGGGGGCCGATCTTCCCGGTCGGCGATGTGGACGAACGCCTCGCAGTGCACGACCAGGTCTTCGGCGTGATCACCGACGACGGGACCCCGGTCGCCTTCGCCGTCGATGCTGCAATTGCGACGTTGACCGGGGGCGGCGATGTGGAGCTCAACGGGGTCACGGTCCGCCTCGACGGCGGCGGCCTGCGAGCCACCGATGCGGCCGGCAACGAGATCGAGGGTCACCAGTCGTTCTGGTTTGCGTGGAGCCAGTTCATGGACGACACGCTCCTGTGGACTCCGGCGCAATGACGTAGCCTCTGGGCTCGCATGCTGCGCGACGGCCCCCGATCGGGGTTCGGCGCGCTACGAGAAGGGGAACTTCATGAGCCCAGTCACAACAAGCAGGGATGCCAAGACCGATCCGGTCATTGTCGCCACCGCACGCAGCCCGATCGGGCGGGCGTTCAAGGGCTCGCTGACCGAGATGCGTCCCGATGACATGACGGCGCAGATCGTCACCAAGCTGCTCGACAAGGTGCCCGAGCTGCCCCATGGCGACATCGAGGATCTCATGCTGGGCTGCGGCCAGCCTGGGGGCGAGGCCGGATTCAACATCGCACGGGCCTCGGCCATCCTGGCCGGCCTCGACGAGGTGCCCGGCACCACGGTCAACCGCTACTGCTCGTCGTCGCTGCAGACCATCCGCATGGCGGCGCATGCCATCCGCGCCGGCGAGGGCGACGCCTTCATCGCCGCAGGCGTGGAGTGCGTCAGCCGCTACGACAAGGGCAACTCCGACAGCCTGCCCGGCACCACCAACCCGCAGTTCCGTGCACCCGGCGAGCGCACCAAGGTGCGGTCAGAAGGCGGGCACGGCGACTGGACTCCCGCGCCGGGTCTGCCTGACCTGTACATCGCGATGGGCCAGACGGCCGAGAACGTCGCCGAGCACAAGGGCGTCAGCCGCCAGGCCATGGACGAGTACGGCGTGATGAGCCAGAACAAGGCTGAGGACGCGATCGGCCGCGGCTTCTTCGAGATGGACATCACCCCGCTGGATCTGCCCGACGGCACGGTGGTCACCACCGACGACGGTCCCCGCGCAGGCGTCACCTACGACGCTGTCTCGCAGCTGAAGCCGGCATTCCGGTCCGACGGCAGGGTGACTGCCGGCAATGCGTGCCCCCTGAACGACGGGGCCGCCGCGGTCATGGTGATGAGCCGCCAGCGTGCCGAGGAGCTCGGCATCACCCCGCTGGCCCGCATCATCTCGTCTGGGGTGTCGGCGCTGAATCCCGAGATCATGGGACTCGGGCCGATCGAGGCCTGCAAGGCTGCCCTGGCTCGTGCAGGCATGACGATCGACGACATCGACATGGTCGAGATCAACGAAGCCTTCGCTGCCCAGGTGATCCCCTCCGCCGATGAGCTGGGCATCGACATGGTCGATCAGCTCAACCTCAACGGCGGCGCCATCGCGCTGGGCCACCCCTTCGGCATGACCGGCGCCCGCATCATGACCACGCTGCTGAACGGCCTCGCCGATCGAGACAAGAGCATCGGCCTCGAGTCGATGTGCGTCGGCGGCGGTCAGGGCATGGCCATGATCGTGGAGCGCCTGAACTAGCCGCTTACCACGGCTCGCCCCATAACTGCCGCGCCTTTCTGCGGCGCATCGGCAACACTGGCTAGGTGAACACGTCGACGACGACGCTGCCTCGGCCCATCGAGCCTGCTCGGCCAATCGAAATAGTTCCCTCAGTCCTGCCAGCGGACTTCGCGCGCCTCGGCGAGGAGTGCGCCGCACTCGCAGCAGCCGGAGTCGACCGCATCCAGTGGGACGTCATGGACGGCGTCTTCGTGCCGAACCTCACCTTCGGCCCCGACGTCATCGCCGCCTGCCGATCCCACGCCCAGGTGATGTTCGAGGCGCACCTGATGGTCGTCGATCCCGACCCGATGCTCGGTGCCTACGTCGACGCCGGGTGCGAGATGCTGATCGTTCACGCAGAGTCGGTGACGCACCTGCACCGCTCGCTCAACCGGGTAGCTGAGCTGGGGGCGAAGCCGGCGGTGGCGATCAACCCGTCGACACCGATCGATGCAGTGTCGCACGTCCTCGACCTCGTCGACATGGTGCTAGTCATGACCGTCAACCCGGGATTCGGCGGGCAGGCCTACATCGCCACCATGGAGCCCAAGATCGCAGCGCTGCGCCGGCTCATCGACGAGAGCGGGTCCGCTGGGGCATCGGGTGCCGGCATCGACATCGAGGTGGACGGGGGCATCTCGGCCGACACCATCAGCGGCGCCGCTGCGGCAGGTGCGAACGTGCTGGTCTCGGGCAGCGCGCTGTACCGCTATGCCGACGGCCTCGCGCACGGCGTCGCGGATCTGAGATGCCGGGCGGAGGCTGCAACCCGCGTTTGACTGCCATGACCGCTCGCCGGCGCTGGTTCCTCGTCGCCGTGGCTGCTGTCGCTGCCGTCGCCGCCCTGCGGGTCACGGTCTTCGCCGACGATGACGGGCCGTCGGTGGAGGAGTTCTGTGACGAGTTCGCCCACCTGCTGCTGATCGACGAGCTCAGCTTGGCTGTCAACCCGAACGACGACGCCAGCACGCGCGAGGCGCTCGAGCGCACGGCTCGCCAGTTCGGCGCCGCGGCGGATGCCGCCCCAGCCGAGATCCAGCCGGACGTGCAGTTGCTGGCAGATCTGACCGCAGCACTGAGCGATGCGATTGCCGATACCGATTCCCGGGAGACGTTCGACCGGGCCGCAGCGCTCATCTCGGCGCAGGATCCCTACCTCGAGACCCAGGACGCTGCTGCGCAGCGCGTCGTCGACTTCGTCACCCGCAATTGCATTGCAGCGCCCGGATAAGCCGGGCGCACGGGTGTAGCTGCGCCTGGCTAGACCAGCCCCTAGATCATCTCGCCGCGCTTGACGATCACGTGATCGCACAAGCCGTAGGCCTT
>JAJEIW010000307.1 GCA_022828045.1 Acidimicrobiia bacterium
TGGCGCCCGGTGTTGAAGTGCGCGATGCGGGTGGCCAACTCCTGCAGCGTCACGTAGGCAAGGCCTTCCAGCAGGCTCGGCGGCTGGGGCACTTGCCCGCACTGCACCTGCGCCATGCGCGCCCGCTCCAGTGCCACGGGATCCAGCGCGCGGGTGACCGACAGGTAGTCATAGATGACCCGGCCGTGCCGTCCCTCTTCCGCCGTCCAGCGGCGTACCCACTCGCCCCATGCGCCCTCGCTGCCGAACAGCCGCTCGCTGTCACGGAAGTAGTACGGCAGGTTCTCCTCGGTGAGCACGTTCACGAAGAGGGCGCTGCGAGCCTCAGGGGTGAGGTTGGCTTCCTCGGGTGACCATTCGTAGTCGGGCGCGAAGTCTTCACCCCGGCTCCAGGGCACGAGCGCGTGGGGGTGCCATTCCTTGGTCTGCCGAAGATGGCGCGCGAGGAGCCGCTCAACCTCTGGCTCCAGATCGGCGAGCGTCCGGGCATCAGCCTCTACCGGCATCGGGCATCGCCAATCACCATGCGAGATGGAGCCTAATGATGTAATCCCACCGTTCAGGACGTGCCGAGCCATGAGCATGTCGCGCCACTGTCAACCGTCTGGCGCAATGGGTGATCGCGTTGTCAGGAACTGGTGCGCACGCCGAGGGCCCGCTCGAGATTGACGAGGTACCCGGCAAACGCCTTGCGTCCTGTCACCGTGGCTTCGATCCAGGTGCGCGGCTTGGCGCCGTGGAACTCCTTGGTCGTCGCCACATAGTCGGCGTTTTCCAGCTTGCGCAGGTGCGTCGTCAGGTTGCCCGGCGTCAGGCCCAGCTGCTTCTGCACGAATCCGTAGGCGAGCCGGTCCCGCTCGTCGAGTGACACGAGCAACGACATGATCTGCAGGCGCGCCGACTGGTGGATGATCTCGTCGAGGTCGATGGCACCGCCGTCGGGCACGGCGCTGGGATCTACCATTCGCCGGTCCTGCGCACCCACATGGCGATGGTTCCGAGTAGTCCGAGCATCGCGAAACCCGACACTGCTGGTGCGATGTCATCGAACAGGTAATGCGGAACGTAGAAGGCCGCGGCCATGCCCACGCCGAAGGCGGCGATCACCGTCCGGTGCAAGATGCCGAAGAGCACGTATCCGAGCGCGATGACCCCCATCAAGACGAAGGGGATCTTCTCTGCGCCGGACTCGTTCCACAGGCCCGCCGCTCCTGGGAGCAGTCCAGCGGCCGCAGTGACGGTCATCCAGTAGGCGAACACGCGGATCCCGGCGTGTTGCATGGCGAGGCCCGGCGACAGGGCACGGCCGGCGCGATGGCCGATGGTCATGCTGCCGATGACGCCGAAGGACGTGATGATCGCCCACAGTGGTCCCGGGAACCACGGGTAACTGTCGGCGAAGTCGGTTGCGAACGTCGACACGGCGTACTGGGCGAGGTAGGCGATCGTGATGACGCCCGCCCACAACAGCAGGATCGCCGTGCTTCCGGCCGTGCGCATGGCGCTGCGAGCGCCATGCATGGTGCTGAGAACGGTCTCCCAACTCTCGTCGGGTGCAGCGCCGCCGAGTCGTCGGTGTCTGTTGACATCACAGCCTCTTTAGTCTGTAGTACAAATTATTTTGTATCACAAACTATACGCATTGGCGAACAGTTGTAAGACCGATATAGAGCGTCAGCCGCAGTTGGTCGCGGCTACGGCTGACGCGGGAGGCGAGAGGTCGATTTTCAGGCGGGAGGTCAGTTGCAGCAGTTCCTCAGTGCTGCGGCCGACACCGAGGAACTCGACCAGCTCTTCTTGGCGTGGTTGGCCGAATGCAAGGCGGTACGCGGCAAGGGCTTTGCGCAGCTGCAAGACGGCTGCTGCGTCTCGGCTGAACGGCAGTACGGGCACGTGGCGCTGGATCTTCGCCGGGCCGTCGTTGAACACCCAGTAGGGCACGATTGCCGCGTCGGCGCCTTGGCTCTCATTCACCGCAGTGTCGAAGAGCTCGTCCCACAGGTCGCCGTTGGGTGCCCCTCCGCTCGTGAGCAGATTCGGTCCGAGTGTCGCGGCGAGGTTCCGGCGCACGGCGTGACCCTTGTACCGGTGCACGCGCCCCTCGCGTTGCTCGAGGTCAACGGGGTTGGTCGGCAGGTTCCAGTGGACGACTGCGTGGCACCACAGGTGGAAGTCGAGGCCCTCCTGCCCGACCGACGTGGAGGTGAGCACGAAGGGCCAGAACGGGGAATTGAACGCTTGTGACACAGCGCCGATGCGTTCTTCGCCGCTCTCGTCGTCGAGTTTCTGATTGCCGAAGGCGACGGCGAATCTTGTGCGCAGCCGATGCTCCTCCAGCATGAACTCTTGGCCATTTGTGGCTCTCTGCGGTATGTCGATACGGAACGATGTCGTGCGAAGGCTCAGTGCCTCTGCGACCTTGTGCCCGAGGTCGTCGGCCGCCGCCGCGCGCTGATCGTCGTCGCTGAGACCCAGGTGACCGAGCCAGTCGCGCAGCACGTGGCAGTGCTCGTCGAGCACCGCTTGAAGATTGCCGTCGATCGAATGGCGCACGACATCGCGCCAGTACCGTTCGACACCGTCTTCGCTGTCGGCATCCTCGGATCTCCCGCCCACGATGACGCCGGTGATCTCTGGTGCGTTGAACAAACGCCGGAACGCCTCGGCAATCCACGCAGCGTTCGCCACCGACCACTCATGCGAGATGGGGAGTCCAACGGTCGAGCTGACCGCCCGCAACGCACACTGCGCCGGCCCGCCGACCGCGACTTGAGCGAGTACCTCTGCGAGATCACCAGGCGGACGGCCGAGCGCAGAGGCACCATAGGTGGCCATCGCGCGCGCCTCGTCATGATGCGCCCGGAACCCGCGCGCCACGTCCTCTGCCCAGTACGAGGCATTCCTGGGATTGAGCAGCAGATCTGTCGGCGCAGGGTGCCGTTCCTTGTCGAGGAGCAACGGCGCAGCCCAGTACCAGCGTCGGTCGACGCCGCCGTCCGTCGGCGCGGACTCAACTAGCGGCGCGACAGCTTCCGCCGCCCGCGCTGCAACCTCGTCGAGCAAAGCAGAGATGTGGCGTCGCCCGCCTTGAGCCGGCCGTCGAGGATCACCGAGCTTGGCGAGGCTCGGGCTGGGCCACACGAGCAGGAACGCCGTCATTGCTGCGGCGCGCCGGGCACCTCGTGCCTCCCCTGCTCGAGCCTCGCGCGCCGTGCGCTCGCTGGTGCGGAAGTCGAGGCGCTGACCTCCCCGTCGGCGGTAGTCGGCGGTGTAGTTGTGGTTGCGACCGGCGAACGCGTGCCGTTCGGCCTCCAGGCTGACCAGCGACGACACGACCTTCGGGACCACCGTCCAGCCCGAGAAGATCAGCCGCTTCGTGAAGCCGTCCGCCTCTGGGCATTCGTACACCGAACCGGTGTCGTAGTAGCGCAGCGACGGCGGCACCCACAGCATCTCGAATGCTCGCTGCCGCACCAAGTCCGCAAGCAGCCAGCGGAGCCGTCCGTTCTGGGGATCTATGCGTCGATAAGCCCAGCACATCAAGCGTCCCCGGCTCGTCAAGCGCCCGCAGCAGCTCACCGACCCGCTGGCTCGCCGCACGGTCAAGATCCAGCCACCCCAGCGAGGATTCGGGAAGGTAGTCAGTCGTTGTTGCCAATGAACGGCTCCAGTGGTTCTCTAACAGCGATCAGTGTGGCCCCGGCAACTCACTGGCGAGGATTTCCTCGATACGCTCGGAGACCTCGGTGAGGCCGCTGCGATCTGCTGCCGCAGCGCCCGGCCGCCGCTGCGGATCGAGATGATGCTCGATGGCCTCGCGCATCAGCTCAGAAATCGTGATGTTGTGCCGTGCTGCTGCGAGTCGCAAGCGAGCATGGAGTTCAGAAGGGAGCCTGACAGTCCTCTGAATCACGTCGGCCAACGCATCCAGTGCATGAGTTCACTGTGGTGCCTGCCACAGTGTGCCTGTTGGGAGCGCCCACAGCCGATCGCCGAGCCGAATCGGGAACTGCCCGCTGTACAGGACGATGCCCGCATGGAAGCTGTCTCCCAAGCGATCACGGAGCCAACGAAGATGCTTGGCATCATCGATGCCCGCGGACGTGGCGGACTTGACCTCGATCCCCACGAAACGGCCGCGTCGTTCGAGCAGTACATCCACCTCGTGGCCCGACTGGTCGCGGAAGTGGTGCATGAACGTCACATCGGAACCGGCTTCGAGATGCGGCAGCAGTTCTGATACCACGAATGTCTCGACGAGCTGGCCCACCGCAGAGGCATCGAGCGACAGGTCGACGGCATTGAGTCCGAGGAGATGTGCTGCGATGCCCGGGTCGGCCGCCCGCGACCTGCCGCGCATCAAGGTCGGTCAGCTGTCTCAGGTAGCCCTCGTACCAGCGCGAGCGGCTTCGGCCCGTCAGGTCCAGCACCTCAGGAAAACGGCCGGCCACGATGCGCTCCAAGAGGTCGCTGCGGCTGAGTCCGCTGCGACCGCTCGGTGGCTGATCAGCAAACAGCGCATCGACGGGGTTGTAGGAGCTGTCGCCGACGAGTTCGCCCTGAGTCAGACCCCACATCTGCATCCGGATCAGGCGGCCAGTGCCAGGCCATGTAGACGCTTGGCGTGCCGCTCGCACGGAACCTGTCAGGAGGTAGCGGTCGGCGCCGACACCCGCATCGACAGCGCGCTTGACGGCGCCGATTATCTCCGGCGCTTCCTGCCACTCGTCGATCACCAGGCAGCCGGAGACGGCGTTCCTGCGGACGTGCTATAGGTTTTCCGGGCCTCTTGCTATGCGATTTCCGCCATCGTCAGTATGTGATTCGCGCTATGCCGACAGCGGATGCGCCAGCTCGGCGGCATAGTCGCTGCTGGTTCGAAGGCTGTTGCCTTCTTGGCTTGGTCGCTGGGTTCTGCGACGCCCGTCATCCGCTGCGGGCGTGCCGGGCGATGCTGTAGTTGGCTGAGGCGAATTCCCAGTTGATCAGGTGCTCGACGAACGCATCCACGTAGGCGACGCGGGCGTTCTGGTAGTCGAGGTAGTAGGCGTGCTCCCACACGTCGATCACCAGCAGCGGGGTCAGGCCGTCGGTCAGGGGCGTCTGGGCGTCGTCGGTCTGGACGATCCGCAGCGAGCCCGAGCCGGCTGCATCTGTATCGAACACCAGCCAGCCCCAGCCCGAAGCGAAGTTGCCGACCGCTCCGGCGGCAAAGTCGGCCCGGAACGCGTCAACGCCACCGAAGCTCGCCTCCAGCGCCGCCGCCAGGTCGCCGCCGGGCTCGCCGCCGCCGCTTGGCGACATCGACTGCCAGTAGAAGTTGTGGTTCCACGTCTGGGCCGCCGCATTGAACAACCCGCCTGCTGGCAGCGAGCACACCAGATCCTCCAGTGCTCGACCCTCGTCGGGCGTGCCGACGATGCCGTTGTTCACTGCCTTGACATAGCCGGCGTGGTGCTTGCCGTAGTGGAAGCTGATCGTGCGCTCGCTGATGTGCGGCGAGAGCGCATTGGGTGCATAGGGAAGGTCTGGCAGCTGGATCGTCATCTGAGTCTCACGTAGTCACCGGCCGGGCGAGTATGCCAGCGGAAACCAGAAATCAGCGCCTCCGGGCCAGGGCCAGCTTCCGGCAACGACCGCCCGCAACTACTGTGATCGCTGTGTCGGAAGAGTGGGTGCTTCAGCGGCAGATACGTCAGGAACTCACGCACCTAGGTGCCCGCGATGGCGCCATCGACTTTCAGCGGCTGTGCTTCGACTTGGCCTGCGTCACCGTCTCTTCGAACTTCAAGTACCCGACCGGACCGGTAGGTGCCGGCGGCGATCAGGGCCGCGACTTCGAGACATTCTGGTCTGCCGAGGCCCAGGTGTTGCCCGACGGCGTCGAACTCGGCATCAAGCGCGGGCACAAAGTGGTCGGCCTGTGCACACTCCAGAAAGACAATTTGCCGAGCAAGATATGCGCCGATGCACAGCGGGCCTGCGAGGGCCACGAACGAGTCGATCGACTGCTCGCCTACACCGAGCGCGACATTCCCCAAGGCAGGCAAGAGAAGATCCGCAGGACTCTCGCTGCAGAGCCGTTCTGCTTGACGGTTCCAATCGACTTCTTCGGAGGCGAGGAGATCTCGAGGCTGCTCGCTCGTAACCGGACGTCCTTGGAGTGGCCGTTGTTACAAGTGCTGGGAATCGGGCAGGACGTCGGTTTAGCGCGGCCTCCAAACACCCTTCCGTCGGTGCCGTCTCGATTCGTGAATCGTCGCGGCGAACTTGCCAGGCTCGATAGTGCCCTGGAGGCTGCGGGGGGCAATCAAGGAACCGTGGTGGCCGTGGTGAGCGGCATGCCCGGTGTCGGCAAGTCGGCGCTGGCATCGCAGTGGGCGCATTCGGTACGGAAAGAGTTCCCCGCGGGTGCTCTCTACGCGGACTTCGCGCCACACCAAGGAGCGACACTGCCGGACCCAGGCGACATCGTCGCCAAGCTGCTCCGGGACCTCGGCGTGCCCTCCGACGCCATTCCCGACTCGAACGATGAGCGATACCGTCACTACCGCCGCTTGACCGACGAACGTCGGTTCCTGATCCTCGCAGACAACGTGGAGGAGCCGGCTCAGATCGACGCAGCAATGCCGAGCGGATCGGGCTCGCTGTTGGTGGCGGTCAGTATCTCGCAACTCGGTGATGCGGTATTCGCAGGGGCACACCCGGTGCCGGTCAATCCGCTGGTCGAGGACGAAGCCGTTGCGCTCGTGAAGGATCGTCTCAAGCCGGATCGATCAATGCCGCCGGATGATGTCACGGCGCAACTGATCAAGCTGTGCGCTGGTCTGCCGCTCGCGCTGAATGTGTGTGCAAGCCAGCTGGTGCTTCGCCGGGAGCTGACTGCTGAGGACTTGATTGACGAGATCAGCAGTGCCTCAGACCGTCTGCGTGCCCTGCCGGCGAGACCGGGACATTCGGTCGAGGCCACGTTCGAGGCTGCATACGCCGCCCTCCCCGCGGACGCCCAGCACCTCTACAGGCGGCTCGGGTGCCACCCAAGCACGTGGCTGGGCGCGCCAGTCGCCGCTGTCGCTGCCGAATGCTCATTCGCCGATGCCGTCAAGCGGCTCGAAGCACTGCGTGAACGCCACCTGATCAACGCCGAACCCCGGGGTCGCTTCGCCATCCACCAGCTCGTGCACAGCCATATGACTCTCGTAGCTCGCCGCGACGATGATCCTCATGCCCGCCGACGCGTTGTGGGCGCCATCGTGGATTGGTACCTGGGTGTGCTGCACAGGGCCGACCGGGCGGTGGTGCGTGACCGACTGCGGTTGTCGCAGCGCCGCGTCGACCTGGTGCCCACGGCGCCGGAGTTCGACTCGAAGGAATCAGCACTCGAATGGTTCGACAACGAGCGCCACAACGTGCTCGCGGCTATGCATCTGGCAGTCGATTACGGCTTGCAGCGTGATGTCTGGGACTTTGCGGAAGCGCTCTGGCCGTTGCTTCAGGCACGGCGCAGCTATAGCGAGTGGATCGATGCAGACACCATTGGCATCGAGGCTGCCATGGCCGACGGCAAACCTGCCGCCGAAGCGCGGTTGCGGTCCCATCTGGCCCGTGCGCATGCCGAGTTCGGTGACCACGAACGTGCTCGATCCGAGCTCAGGTCAGCGGAACGTGCTGCGCGTCTTGCCGACCATCCAGCGCTAGCGGCATCGGTGACGGAGTTTGTCGGCGTCTGTGCGCTCATCGAGCACCGCTGGTCGGATGCTCTCGAAGCTCTGGAGAGCACACGGCAGCAGATGGAGGCATTGCAGAACCGCCGGGGCGTTGCCTTGGCGGATTACTTGCGCGGTAGGGCATTGGTGGGATTGGGCCGTGCTCAGGATGCGCTCGAAGCTCTCGATGCCGCAGCGCCGACGCTGGCGGAGTACGACGACACGATCAGCTTGGCGAAGGTGCGGCGCTGCCGTGCCGAGGCGCTGCTAGCGCTTGATGATCGGGGAGCAGCGCATGAGGAGCTGACAGCTGCGGAGCGGGTCATGAACGGACTGCGGTTGGATCTCGACTTGGCCCGCCTGCACGAGCTGTGGGCCGACTTGCTGCTGCGGGAGGGACAGGAGGCGGCGGCAATGGACCGGTTGCACAGGAGCCACCGCTGCTACACGCAGATCGGCCACCCCGACGCCGAACGGACCCAACTGCGCCTCAATAGGGCATAGCCGGCGGTACGCCGGAACGCCGCACCTGCCAGATCTGCTCCGATCCTCCGAGTTGGATACTCATGCGCAGGTCCGTGCCCGCCGATTGCCCCGCTGTCACCAAGGCGTAGAGCGCTGAGGCGGCGACGGCAGGGTCGCTGGCCCTGTTGGGATCCACTGGTTGCAGCGTGAACGACTCGCCGTGGCGCCAGTGCACCACCGCCGCTGGTGCGGGCCACGGCTCGACAACGAGAGCGCTGCTGGGGAAACGCGCGAGCATCTGCTGGGCAGGCAGCGCGGGGGATTCCCCGATGATGACGGCTGCGCTGCGAGACAGCGCGATATCTGGTTCCGATACAACCGACACCAGATGACGCGATCCAAACGATTGTTCGACGGGGGGGGGGGGGGGTAACTGCGGGGTACCGATTCACGCGGACAGTGTGATCGCCGCGGACGCCAGCGACGACTTGATGACTGTGAACCAGCGGCAGCCGCTCAGGACACGGATCCACCGCTAGCACCCTGGCTGGCCACGGCGGCGGGTCCAAGCGGAGCAGGCGGTAGATCAGGTCGCGATGCAAGGCGAGGGCTTGCCCTGGGGCCCCGCTGACACGGCTCGTAGCCTCGCGGTACTGGCCGGTTCGATACTCATCGATTGCGCCGCTGACTTGAGGCAACAGCGGCCGGTCAAGCCGGAGCCTCGGACTGAGACGCGTCAGCTCGGCGATCGCCGAACCGGCCAGCATGTCCCGGGTGTCATGCACGACGTGCAGGGTGGGTCGCCCCAGCGCTGCGGCATACAGCCCCACTGAGCCGTGATCATGAATGACTGCGTCGGACGCGACCACACAGCTTCGCCATGCATTGCGCCACGGCGGAACGATCAGGACACCTGCGGCGTGCTCCCTGCGAAGCCAAGCCCGTACTTGCCAGCCGCCGTGGCCGATCCAGATGTTGGGATGCAGCACGTAGGCCACGCGGTAGCGATCAGTCGGCAGTTCCGCAGTGAGCCTGATTGCCAAGTCGCCGAAGCTGCTCATCAGCGAGCTGCCACCCCAGGTTGACGACAGCACGATCAGGCGCTCGTCGTCGCGGACGCCCAGCTCGCTGCGGTATTGCTCACGCCAGGCTTCGCTAGCCACAAGTCGATCGAGGAGTGGGTCGCCCACCACCTGAACGTCCACCGAACCCTGGGAACGTGGCGCTTCGGGATCGGCGAAGTACGGGATCTGCTCGGGGTGCGCGACGGCGGTGGTCAAGGCTGGTACTTCGCCGACTGCGCCGGATGCCGTCTGGCGCAGTACGTCGGGATCGGGCAGGGCCGATGGCTTGCCGATGCCGGCACCGTGCAACCCGACGAGCAGCGGAGCGTCAAGCTGAGTGAGGCTGCCACGGTGGCTCGAACAGATCGCCAGGTCGAAGCGACGCGATGCGGCCTGCGCCCACGAGATGACAGGTGCCTCGACCATTTCCAACAAATCGGAAGCGCCCCGGTGAAATGCTGACGGTGACTGATCCTCGACGGTGAAGACGATCTGAATGCGTGGGTCTGCCAGGACCTCGCTCAAGAAGTCCAAGCCCCATACGGTCGACGTGAGCGTGCGGGCAACGACCAGCACCGTCCGCTCGAATTGAAGCGTGTTCCAACGATGCGCGTCAGCACCCACTGGCACCTGCTCGCCCTGCGGGTCTGCTCCGTCCACAGCGCAGAAACCTAGAGCGTGGCCGGACAGTCGCAAGTGGTCTATACGCTCATTTTCGTGAGCGACAAAGAGGTTGCGGTCGCGTCACTCGCGGCGTAGCGATTTAGCGGAACAAGCTTCGACCGATGTCCAACGGTGGCGGAGCTTCGATTTCCGGTCACATCCTCGACGAGGCACGAGAACTGCGCCGCAAGCAAGATGAGCGACTGCGAGGCCTGCAGGCGCTGTCGCGCAGCATGCTTGCCGGATTCCTCTCTGCAGGGCTCATAGCGTTCGCGGTCCAGCCCGTCGCCGACACCGGTCCGGAGCAGCCTGAGGCCCCCAAGCACACGCCGCCCGAGGTGCTCCCGAGCGTCACCGTGAGTCGAGGCCTCATCGGCATTCCCGAGATTCTCCGGTTCTGGCGTTGGAACAAAGCCAACGCTGCATAACACTTCGTGGCTGCGTCTTCGGGCGCATCCCGCAGCGATATGGTGCGGCGCGTGCGGCTGGTGGGCATCTACGACGCGGACGGAGGGCTCGCCGGAGAGTTCCGCTACACCCTTGGCAAGCTGGCGGGCCGCAGCAAGTGCGCCCTGTGCGACCTCACTCACGGCTGGAACCCGCTGGGCTCCCGCGAATGGAAGCAGGCCTGTGCCGCCTCGCCGGTCGAGCTGGAGCTGGTGCATCGCAACGAGGCCACGGCCGCTCAACTTGCTGCCGCCGCCAAGCTTCCTGCCATCGTGGCCCACGACGGCGAACGCTGGTCGGAGGCGCTCAGCGCGGCGGACATCGAGGCCTGTGCGGGCTCGCCGGAACTGCTGCTCGACCGTCTCACCGAATGGTGAAGCATGTTGGGAAGGTCCCCCGCATTCGATGCCGCTGGACCGTCGGTCGCCAGTACCGTCCTGTTCCCCATGCCATCGGCCGAAAGGCGAGTCCGTCGATGAAACCAGCCCTCTGGCGCAAGCTTCTGGCCTTGCTCTTCGCGACAGCCCTGCTCGCGGCTGCGTGTGCTCCAGACGAACATGACGCGGTCAGCGAACCCGAAGCGGCCGGCGACGAGACAGCCGAAGTTCACACCGACGAACCAGACGTTGTCGAAGCCGACGCAGAGCCCGAAGCGACCGACGAGCCCGAACCCGCAGACGAACCTGAGCCTGCCGAGGAGCCCGCCGACGAGCCGATCGGCGCCCCGGTCGATCTGGGCGAGTTCAACGACTATGAGCCCGGCGATCCGGACGCAACCCTGCTGCCGGTGGATTCGGAGGTGCTGGTCGGCCGGCTCCCCAACGGGCTCACCTACTACCTGCGCTCGAACGACTCGCCTGGCAAGTCGATCATGATGCACCTGGTCGTCGATGCGGGGGCCGTCTTGGATCCCGAAGGCGCGGAGGGTGCAGCTCATTTCCTGGAACACATGATGTTCAACGGAACCGAGCGCTTTTCCAAGAACGAGCTCACTCAGGTGCTCCGCGACTTCGGCACCGACTTCGGCCCTGACTTGAACGCGTACACCAGCCCCGACGAGACCGTCTACATCCTCGATTTCAAGCTCGACCACCCCGGTGCAATCGGCCTCGGCTTCACGGTGCTGTCCGAATGGGCATCAGCGGCCACGCTCCTGCCTGCCGACATCGATGCCGAGCGGGGAATCGTTCTCGACGAGTACCGCCTGCGCGACGAGTCGGCGTCAGGAAGGATCGGGAACTTTCTCGACGCCATCTACTACTCGGGAACCGTCTATGAAGGCATGCTCGTCGGCGGCAGCGAGGAATCAAACCTTTCCATGACCGCTGAGGTCTTGCGCGAGTTCTACGACACGTGGTATCGCCCGGACAACATGGCGGTGGTGGTCGTGGGCGACTTGGCCGTTTCTGAGATGGAGACGCTGGTGGAGCACTACTTCGCGGAGCTGGCGCCGCGCACACCGGCGGCCCCGGCGCAGCCCGACCGGTCGGCATTCATTGCGGACTTCGTGGACGAGCCGGTGACCGATGTGGTCACGCACCCCGACCACGGCCCGATGTACATCTCGCTGGACTGGCAGCTGCCCGCGTGGCCTGCAGGGACCGTCGGTGGCGAGCATCTTCGGTTCATGGAGAACCTGATCGCTCGCATGCTCGACATCCGGCTGGATGCCGCATTCCAGGCCGGTCAGCTGTCACAAGCCACAGAACCACACTTCAGCGCGTTCCCGGCAGCACGCGGCCTGCGCCTGTACGGCACGAACTACCAAGGCCCGGATCTCAAGCAGGCAACCACCGACTACATCTCGGTGGTGCAGGGAGCGGCGCACTTCGGCTTCACCCAAGCCGAGCTTGACCAAGCGGTGAGCGCAACTCGCACTGCGCTCGAGTTCCAACTCGAAAGCGACGAGACCCGGCAGGACCGCGAGTACTCATTCGCCTATGCAGCGCACTTCCTCAGCGGCGCCGACATCTCATCGACGACGGATCGGGTGGCCCGGCTGACCGCCCTGCTCGACACCTACACGGTCGAAGAGCTGACCGCACATCTGCGTTGGCTCTTGGAGATCGCGCCGCCCCTGGTGGTGTCGATCGGGCCAGACCCCGCAGACGTGCCGACAGCGGAGGAACTGCGTGCCGCAGTGGACGCGGCCGTTCCGCTGGCACCGCCGGAAGCTCAGGCGGCCATCGACGCGCTCATGGCACGGCCGGACGCGGCCCCGCTCGCCGCTGAACGACCGCTTGACCTGTTCGACGATGCCTATGAATGGGAATTCCCCAATGGCGCGACGGTCGTCTTCGCGCCGTCGGGCATCGCAGCCGGTCAGGTGACAGTGGTGGCGGAGAGCTTGGGCGGCTGGTCGTCACTGGCAGCGGGCGACTCTGCCCTGGTGCGTCATGCAGTCGGCGCGGTCGCCTCCAGCGGCGTCGGCGACGCGACAGCCACCCAGCTCGACGAATACTTGGCCACCACCACCGCCCGGGTGAGGCCGTTCATCTCCGAGCACTCAGAAGGCTTCTCGGGCGCTGCCGGGGCCGACGATCTCGAAGCGCTCTTTGCCCTGCTGCACCTGTACATCACTGAGCCGCGCATCACCGAGGTGGCGGTCAACGAGCAGATCCAGGCGATGCAGACCCGCTTGGCGAACGCGGAGACCTTCCCGCAGTGGATCTCCGAACTGGCACTGCTGGACGCGCTGTATGGGGGCAGCGATTGGTACCAGTTCGTTGCCACCCAGGAACAGATCGACGCCACGACCTCTGATTCGCTGTTGGCTCTCTACCGAGCACGGCTGAGCGATGTGGACGATCTCATGCTGGTGGTTGTCGGCGACATCGATCGGGCCACGGTGGCGGACTTGGCGGCGCGCTACATCGGCACGCTGCCCGCCGGCCCGGTAGACACGTTCACCGACCACAACCCGGGCTTCCCGGTGGGGGTGCAGCGCATCACGATTCCGGTCGACGCCGACTCTGGCTCGGCGGGTCTCGACATCGTGTTCGGCGTCCCCACGACGGTCACCGTCAAGACCTTGGTCATCGGCGACGTGGCAGTAGCTGTCATCGACGACGTGCTGGTCGGCCATGTGCGTGAACAGCTCGGCGACACCTATTCGGTCGGGGCCTCGGTCTCGCCCGACGATGTCACGGGCAGGTGGACGGCGCGCATCAGCGCCACCGGGCCGTCAGATGGACTCGAGACGAGCCACGCTGCCATTTTGGAGACCTTGGAGACGTTGATCGCCGACGGTCCGACCGACCGCGACTTGCAGCAGGCTGTCTCGGTGACGCGAGACAACTACGTGCTCGAGTCGAACTCCGCGATCGTCGACCCGCTCTTGAGGCGTCACCACGTCGACGACAGCAACATCGGCACGCCCGCTCAGCGGCGCGCAGTTCTCGATGAGATCACGGCCGCCGAGGTGCAGGCGCATATCGCTTTGTGGTTCAACCTCGACAACCGCATCGAGGTGTTCCGCTCCGAGCAGTAGCTGTCCCGGCAGTAGCTGTCCCGGCGGCCGTCACCGCCGCGCCGACCGTCGCTCAATCGTCTGCGTAGCGCACTGCGACGAGCGTCAGCCCATGCGGCGGCGCGATTGCCGCCGCCGCCTCCCGGCTGCGCGCAGCCAGTACAGCGGGCACGTCGCCGGCGGCCCGATCGCCGCGTCCAACCGCCACGCACTGGCCCACGACGGCCCGCACCATCTGGTGACAGAAGGCGTTGGCCTCGATGTCGAAGAGCAGCGATCGGCCGGGCGCTTGTGCATGAGAGCTGCGAGCGCCTCCGACGCCATCCGCGTCCGACGATTCGTCTCCAAGGTGCGCCACGACGCTCCAGCGGGCGTGCGTGACGGTCCGCGCCAGCGAGTCGTCGGGGCGGTCCTTCGGTCGTCGGCAGAACGAGGCGAAGTCGTGCTCACCGACGAAGTGTCCCGCGGCAGCGTTCATCCGGCCGACATCGAGCGGCGCAGCGACGTGCCATTCGAGGTCGGCACAGCGGGGATCGGGATGCGCATCGTTGCGGATGCGGTACTCGTAGGCACGGGCGGTTGCCGAATGGCGAGCGTCGAAGCTGTCGTCGGCGAACGTGGCGGCTGTGACGGCAATCTCGGGGTTCAGCCGACGGCTCAGCACGGACGGCAGGCGCGAAAGTCCGACCGGGCTGTCGTTGCTCTGCCCTGCCTCGTCGGCAGCGCCCGATGCTTGAGCGCGCGCTGCCCGGCGCTGCGGGCCATGCCAGTCGCTGAGCCGCCGCAGTCCCTCGCCGCCGATCCGGAACGACACCACCTGCCCGGTGGCATGCACGCCTGCATCTGTTCGGCCGGCCACTGCCAGCACCGGCGCTTCGCCCAGGATGTGCTCAAGGGCGGCGCCCAGCTCACCGGCGACCGTGCGAACGCCCTCATTGGCAGCGAAGCCGCGAAAACCCGTGCCGCGGTAGGCCACATCGAGCCGCACGGTCCGCTGCCCGGTGTCTGCGACCACCCCATGTTCGTTCACCGCTGGCACGGTAACTTCGCTGGAAGCGGTGCGGGCACAGCCAGACATCGGCCGAACCGCATCGGAGTATCCCAGGGGGACACGGCAGATGCTTCGCAGTAGCCGCGCCCGCGCAGTCGGCCTCGCTCACGGCGAGACGGCCGCAGCAGTGGGCCAACCCATCTTGTCGAGCTCTGCCTTCAGCCGCCGCTTTGCCTTGTGCTCGGTACGCACTCGCTCGAGCAGCGCGTCGAATCGCTGAGGCTCGCCTGCTTCGTTCGCCAATCGGCGGATGCGGTCCATCAGCTCCACCGCCACCTTGTACTGCTTGGGCTTCTTGCGATTGATGATCGCCAGTACCTGAGACTCGTAGATGACGATCGAGTCTCCCGGGTCGTCGGCTTCGCGTTGGCGTGCCAGCGCCATCCACATGGGTCGAGCTTGCGCCATTCGGGCTCGATCGCGCGACGGAATGCTGCGAGACCATCGGTGCCGAGAATCTCGGCATAGGCGGCAGCGCAGCGATGGAAGCCGTCGAGTTCGGAGGTCAGCTCGAGCTTCGCGAGCCGCTTGGCCAGTGCGATCGGGTCGGGCCTGTCAGCCCTGCAGGCTTGCAGGTGCAGCTCTGAGAGCTGGTCGGAGATGCCGCTCAGCCATCCGTCCGAGTCGTCCATGCGCTCCATCGCCCGATCCGCACGTTGGTGCGCGTACTCGGCGAGTTCCGCGACTGCATCGTGATGCCCCGCCTTCCCGAGGTCGGCAACGGCTTCGATCATGTCGTTGACGCCGGCCGCCCAGTCGGCCGCTTCGTAGTAGCTCACGAAGTCGCCAGTGCTGAAGGCGCTCCTGATGCGCCTGCGCCATTCCCGCAGGTCGGGTCCGACGCCGTGCACGGCTCTCGCCTCGGTCAGCAAGCGCTCGCGCAGCCGCCAGTCTCGACCGCACTGTTCAAGCACAGTGTCGGCCAGTCGGCCAGTTTCGAGACCCCGCACGAACTCGGCGAGCAACTCCGCATCGGCGTCGGCGCTGGAGCGGGATCGTCGCCCCGCCGTGTTGGAGCGGCCGGTTCCGCTTGCGCCGAGGGCGTCGCCTGCGCGTACCAGCGACAGCGCCACGGCCGTGCAGTGCTTGCAGAACGAGCCGTCTTCAGCTGCGGGGCACGAGCAGGACCAGCCCACTCCATCGTCGCCGAGCCGCAGTTCGACGACGTAGGGCAGCGTTCCCCGCACCGTGGCCCGCACCCGGTCGCTGTGAGACGCCACCGGTCCGACACGGCCGTCTCTGAAGTAGGCGAGGCCCCGGAAGAAGGCCGCAGAGCCGGCAAGGTCCTCGATCAGCTGCTCGTCCAGCGCCTCGCCCAGCTCCTCCGCGATGTCCACGCCCCACTCCTACTCGATGGCGGCCTCATCAGGCACGCCGCAGTGATCAGGCTGCGGCGGTTCAGTCGGCTGGTGGGTGGGCGCCGAAGACGGAATCGAGGTCGCAGGCGAAGCCGGGCAGCACGTCCGCGCCGTCGAGGGCGCCTTCGGGGCCGATGACGGCGACTGGCAAGTCGGGGCGGTGGACCTCGACCGTGCGGGTCTCCGGGTAGACGACCCAGACAAGGCTCACGCCGTAGTCGACCCACATGCGGCCCCGCCCGTGGGCGTATCGGCGGCTGTCCGACGGCGACTTGACCTCGACGACAAGATCGGGGACCGCTTCGGCGTAGCCGGGTATGTTTGCGTCGAGTGGAATCTTCTCCGCGGAGGTGTACGCGATGTCCGGCTCGCGGACGGTGTCGGGGTTGCGTTCGAGCCACACGCCTGAGTCGGAGGCCACCAGCGAGCCCAGCCCGCGCGGCTCGGCGAAGTTGAACAGGTGAGTGCCCAGTCTCATGACGATTCTGCCGTGGCGGTGTCCTGCCGTCATGGTCTCGTGAAGCACCCCCCGGACGAGTTCGCCGCGTACGCCTTCGCTGTAGAGCCGCATCAGGTCATCGGCCGTCAGCAGCGGCACCTCGGCCGCTGGCTGAGCATATTTTTCAGTAACTTTCATATTATCTCCTGCTACCACCATGTGACTCAAGCACGATAATACCCGTACCTGCCGAGCCAAATCGGCGCGAGTTCAGCATGACGCTGTCTCGCTCGCGCCAAGCGCCTGCCCAGTCCACCGTCGGGCGCTGCTCCGGCCGTGCCGTGCCTCTGCTTCGCGGGGCAACGAAGCGGTAACTTCGCTGGGAGCGGTGCAGTCACGGCCAATCGTCGACCCGGCTGCATCGGCTCGGCCGCATCGGCCAGGTCACAGGGGGATACCGCACATGCTCGATACCAGGATTGCGGGCGGCACGATCATCGACGGCACGGGGACGCCGCGGGTCCAAGGCGAC
>JAJEIW010000205.1 GCA_022828045.1 Acidimicrobiia bacterium
CCGCCGCCCTGGCGAAGATGCCCGCGAGGTGCTCGACGTGGCCGAGATCAACGATGCCGAAGGCGTTGCGGGCGACACGTGGAACCAGCGAGGCTCACCGTCGTCAGCCGATGGCGGACCGCACCCGGACGCCCAGATCACGATCATGAGCGCTCGTGCGGCCGCGGCGGTCATCGGGCCAGTCGAACGCTGGCCGCTCGCCGGCGACCAGATCTACGCCGACCTCGACATCAGCCATGAGACGCTGCCCGCCGGCGCCCAGCTGAGGCTCGGTGATGCGGTCCTGGAGGTCACGGCCAAACCGCACCGAGGCTGCGCCAAGTTCGCCGCCCGATTCGGCCGTGACGCTCTGCGTTTCGTGAACACCGGCGAGGGCCGCGACCTGCGCATGCGCGGCGTCAACTGCCGAGTCGTCCAGCCCGGCACCGTCCGCCCCGGCGACGCCATCACCCGCCTCTGACCCGGCAGCGCCGCACCGGCGCCCTTCCGTGTCTCGGCCGCATGCTGATCGGGTGTCGTCCGGGTCCCAAGGCGCGCCCGGCACCCACCCGTCGAAAAATACACAGGAGCCTGTCGCACCCCGTCACTACCGTCTTCGAACATGAAATTCATCCACACGGCCGACTGGCAACTCGGGATGACGCGTCACTTCCTCGACGAAGACTCTCAGCCGCGCTTCGACGAAGCCAGGCTCGATGCAGTTCGAGCCATCGGTGCACTAGCAGCTGAGCAAGGCTGCGAGTTCGTCGTCGTATGCGGCGATGTCTTCGAGTCGAACTACGTCGACCGCAAGGTCGTCGGTCACGCGCTGGAAGCGATGGGAGCGACGCCTGCGGTCGACTTCTACCTGCTTCCCGGGAACCACGACCCGCTCGACGCCTCCTCGGTCTTTCGATCTGAGGTCTTCGTTCGCCGCAGACCGGACAATGTCAGGGTGTTGGAAAACTCCGAGCCAATCGCTGTGGGCGACGGCGTCGAGTTGATCGGCGCGCCGTGGATGTCCAAGCATCCGTCAACGGATCTCGTCGGTGCCGCCTGTTCTGGCCTCGAGACTTCCGGCGCCAAGCGAGTCGTCGTGGGCCACGGCCAGCTTGACTCACGCTCGCCCGATTCGCTGAACCCGGCGCTCATCATCCTCAACCGCCTCGAAGAGCTAATCGCATCGGGCGGCATCCACTACGTGGCGCTCGGTGATCGCCACTCCACTACCGACGAAGGCGACAGCGGTCGCATCTGGTACGCAGGCGCGCCTGAACAGACCGACTACGACGAAGTTGAGCCAGGCAATGTGCTGCTGGTCGACCTCGAAACCGACCATGTCGCTGTCACTCGGCATCGCGTGGGCAGATGGCAATTCGAACGTCGCCAGTGGAACGTGACGACAGACGGTGACATCGACGAGATCGAATCCTGGCTCGAGTCACTCGACGACAAGAAGCGACAGATCGTCAAGCTCGGCCTGGAAGGCCAAGTCTCACTTGCGCAGAAGGCCCGGCTCGACGCGATGCTCGCTCATCACACTGAACTCTTGGGGGCATTCGAAGCCTGGGAGCGGCGCACCGATTTGGTCGTCGTGCCCGACGAGGTGGACATCGAGGCGCTCGACCTGTCCGGCTTCGCGCTCGATGCGCTTCGTGAACTCAGTGGCCGGGCCGCCGCCAAGGACGACTCGGGTGCCGTCATGGCGCAGGACGCAGTGGCGCTGATGCACCGGCTTCACCAGAGGAACGGGGGCGACCGATGAGGATCCATCGCATCAGATTGCGCAACTTCAAGGGCGTGGAGAACAGCGAGGTCCACATTCCGGCCGATGGCGTCACCATCATCGAGGGCGACAACGAGGTCGGCAAGTCAAGCCTGGCTGAAGCACTCAGATTGGTGTTCAAGGAGTTGCACTCGTCGAAAAAGGCGTACATCAAAGACACCCAGCCCGTCGGCCGAGATGTCGGCCCCGAGGTTGAGGTCGAAGCTTCGAGCGGCAGGTACCGCTTCGTGTATCGCAAGCGGTGGCTGCGCCAGCCCGAGACTGTTCTGGAGATCACCGAACCGCGACACGAACAGCTGGTGCATCGTGAGGCCCACGAGCGCGTCAACTCGTTGCTCGACGAGACGCTCGACCGTGTCCTCTGGGATGCCCTGTGGGTAGACCAAGGTGTGCGGCTTGAGACGCCCACGTTCGACGTGCCATCGCTACGGCAGTCCCTTGACACATCGGCGGGCGCCACAGAGGCCGGAGCCGACCACGACGTCCTGTGGGAACGAGTCTGCGCCGAATACGCGCGCTACTGGACACCCACCGGGCGAATGAGTGCCGAGCGTCTGGAGCTTCAACGGCGATACAAGGAGGCCGCCGAGGCTGCCGAGAACCTCAGCGAACAGCTCGACGCGCTCACCGATGCCGCTGACGAACTTGATCGTTGCCGTCGAGAACAGAGCCGATTGTCC
Organism: Acidimicrobiia bacterium; assembly: GCA_022828045.1. Lineage (GTDB taxonomy): Bacteria > Actinomycetota > Acidimicrobiia > Acidimicrobiales > Poriferisodalaceae > Poriferisodalis. The sequence goes on from JAJEIW010000205.1 coordinate 2,446, forward strand.
AAGAACCAAACACTGGCAGAGCGAGAGCACCAAGCACTCAGCGAACAGTGGCAACAAGTGTTGACGCTGCGCAATCAGCGGGACCAAGCAGAGCACCGATTCAATGCCGCTCAGGCCCAGATGGATGCAGCGAAGGGCCATCATGCGAGGCGAGGCAAACTGGTCGAGCAACTGAATGCCGCCGGACAGAAGATGGCTCAAGCTCAGGCCGACGTCGACGCTGCCGCGCCGGCGCTCACTTTGGCGACTCAGCTTCGTGACGAAGCCGAGTCCGACTTCGATTCCGCTCGGCGCAGCCTTGAAACCGCGGAATCTGAGCTCCACCGGGCACAAGACGACCGCGATCATCTGCGACGCACCATCGATGCCGAACTGCTGCAGGAACGACACAGCCGGGTTAACGGAGCGCAGCAGCAACTGGCGCAGGCTGAGAAGGTGCTCGACTCGAGCCGCATCACCAGCAAGATGGTCGACGAGATCGAGAGCGCGCACATGCGCGTCGTCCGGGCAGATGCCCGAACGCTCAGCGGGGCCGCCAACGTCGAAATCTCAGCACTGCAACCGATGTCGCTCGGCATCGGCGGTGAGGCCTTCCGACTAGAAGCGGCAGAGGTTCACTCCCAGGCAGTCGCCGACAGTCTTGACATCGAAATCGCCGAGGTGGCGACACTGCGGGTCACCGCTGGCGAAGAGGCGAAGGAGTCAGCGGCACGACTCGCTGCCGCTCGAGACGATCTGCGGCAACTATGCGCCGGTGTCGACGTCTCCGATCTCTCCGAAGCACGAGAGGCGCTTCGACGGCATGAGACAGCCGAATCCGAACGCGAGTCGGCCCAGAAGACGATCAAGCAAGACCTCAGGGATCTCACGGTGGATGTCCTCGAACAGAAGATCCGGGGACTGCACCACGGCATCGAGGAGTACCGGCAGTCACGGCCCGAAGAGCCGCCATTGCCGGCTGATCACGATGAAGCTCGAAGACTCGCGTCCGTGCTGGAGGAACAACACACCGTGCTGCTGCGGGCGCGAGACGACAGCGAGTCACGGTTGGCTCAGCGTCGCAAGGCCCTCACGGACGAGGAAGTCCGCCAAGCTGTGGCCGCCAACAGACTTGAGCTGGCTCAACAGGCCAATGCGGCCGCCGAGAACGACCTCGTCGAGGCTCGTGCTGACAAAAGCGATCAGGAGCTCAGGGACTCATTCGATGCAGCCGAGGCACAGGTCGATGCAGCGGAACAAGGCTTGAGCGGCCTGCTCAGTCGCCTCCGCGAAGCCAATGAGGACTCACTGGCTGACCGTCTGGACAACGTGCGAGATGCCGCGGAGCGCGCGGATCGCGAACTGAACACGAATCGCGACCGCCAACGCAAACTGCAGATCGAACTCGGCATCCGCGGCAACGAGGGCCTGCACACCAAGTCGGGATTGGCCGAGGCGGCCAGGAAGCGCCTGCATCGCCAACACCTGAGCTTGGAATCTCGCGCCGAAGTGGCACGCTTGCTGCATGAGACGCTGTCCCGGCACCGCGAAGCAGCCCATCGCCGCTACTTGGCACCATTCAAGGCACGCATCGACGATCTCGGCAGACACGTGTTCGGGTCCACATTCTCCGTGGAGCTCGACAACGAACTCGGTCTCGCGCGCCGCACGCTCGACGGGGTGACACTCGAAGTCGATCAGCTCAGCACCGGCGCCCGAGAGCAACTCGGCATTCTCGCCCGCTTGGCATGCGCGGCCATCGTGAGTCCCGGCAAAGGCGGCGCACCCGTCATCATCGACGATGCGCTCGGATGGAGCGATCCGCAGCGCTTGCAGTACATGGGCTCCGCGATTGCGTCAGCCGGCAACCACTGCCAGGTGATCATCCTCACCTGCACGCCGGGCCGCTACGCGCATGTCGGCAACGCCCAGGTAGTCAACCTGCCTTCATCGTCGGAGTCGGAAAGAGCTTGAGACGTACCCTGCATTTCCGACAGCGGAGTGGACGGAGCAGTAGATCAACAGGGAGGACTCACCTGCTGTGGCTCGACCCGCACAGTCTCCAAAGGCATCATGGGCCGAGGTGCGTGATAGGGACGACGTGAACACCGTCTGAGCGGCGATACGCAGCGCCGACCGAGGTCACCACCATGAGCCCGGCGAGATCCTGAGCGCGGTGCGCCGCGATCTTGTCCCGTAGCCGCAACAACGAAACGGCCGCACGGTCCACGACCTCAGCCGCCGGACTGAGCTTTATCTCAGCAGCAATCCAGGCACCGTCGTGGCGTTCAACGATCGCGTCAATCTCGAGGCCTGTGTCATCTCGGTAGTGAGAGATCTCGGCACCGAGCGGTGCGCTGTATACACGCAGATCCCTGACAGCCAGCGATTCGAAGAGCAGCCCAAGCGTCTCGGGATCGGCCAGCAACCGCTGCGGCGATGCGCGCAGCAGGAACGCCGCCAGAGATGGATCGACAAAGTGCCGCTTCGCCTGTTTGCGCAATGACGCCCGGGACCGCAACGTCACCGACCAAGCCGGCTGGTCCTCCACCACGAAGATGCGCCGCAGCGCATCCAGATAGGCCCCGACGGTATGGCGGCCGGGCGCTTCGCCATCCATGTCCGCCGCCAGCTTCGTCTCCTTGGCCTCGGTTGACACGTTGCGCGCCAGCGAAAGCAGTAATCGCCGCACAGCCGCCGGATTGTGCCGGACCTCGCTCGCTTGAGGGATGTCGGTTCGCGTGATCTCGTCGATGTAGTCCCCCACTGCCAGGCGAGCACTCTCAGCATTCAACGAGAGTGCGCCGGGCCAGCCGCCGGCGACAAGATGCCGCACGACTTCGCTCAGCTCGACACCAGGTCTCGGCACCGACGATTGCTCCTCGCCTTCGAAGAGTCGGCGCAATGAGACCGCTCCCCCCGAGACCCCTGACTCGTACAGGGACATGGTTCTCATGAGGACCCGGCCCACGCGGCCGGTTCCGGTATGCCGGGTCACGTCATCGGCGGGAGTGGCAGATCCGGTCAAGATGAATTGCCCAGGTTGCACCCGGTCATCACACGCACGCCGCACTGGATTCCAGATGCCCGGAGCGTTCTGCCACTCATCCAACAGGCGCGGCACTTCACCAGCCAGCGCCGAGGTTGGGTCGGCTGCGGCGAGCAGGCGCATGGCCTCGACATCGAATCTGGCTTCGCTGCGGGCATGGTTGCGGCCCGTCCACGTCTTGCCACAACCCCTGGCGCCTTCGATCAGCACGGCACCACGCCGTTGAAGAGCTGCTTCGATCTGGAAGTCGGCCACACGCGGCAAATAACCAGGCATGGTGAGCCTTGCGTGTGGTTCTGGCACTGTGGTGAGACCTTCGCCCGGCACGTTGCGAGTCAACAATAGCGCGTTTCGAGAATCATCTATAGCGCGTTATATGAATCATCCACTGCGCGTTTTGGGAATCCCCTGACGAGAGCAGACTGTGATTGTGCACGGCCGAACATCGTCTCATCACGTTTCCTGATTAGTCTAGTCACTAGACTAAGTTTATCTTCATCATTGGAACGAAAATAGCTTGAAAAGAGTGAAATATCATGAAATCTTCATCGGTTGTGAATGTGCATGAGGCGAAGACACACCTGTCGAAGTTGCTCAGCCGGGTGGAGGCGGGCGAGGAGATCGTGATTGCGCGGGCGGGCAAGCCGTGTGCCCGTCTCGTTCCGTATGTGCCGGCGGCGACTCGACGGATGCCGGGCAGATTCCGCGGTATCGAGGTACCACCAGAGTTCTTCGACCCCTTGCCCGACGATGAACTCGCTGCGTGGGAGGGTGAATGAACGACCTCTTGCTCGACACCCATGCGCTGCTGTGGTGGTGGGCCGATCATCCGTCGCTCTCACCAGTCGCCCGCGAAGCGATTTCCGATTCAGATGCTCTGGTGTTCGCGAGCGCGGTGAGCGCATGGGAGATGGCCACGAAGTCAAGAATGGGCCGACTCGGCGATTTCAGCGAGCTCGTTCCGCATTTCGGCGCATCAGTAACCGCCGATGGTTTTCTGCACCTTCCCGTCATACATGAGCAGGCACTCCGGGCGGGCAGCTACGAGGCCGCGCACAAGGACCCATTCGACCGGATGCTGGCGGCGCAGGCCGAGATCGAGTCGTTGACGCTCGTCACGAGAGATCCGGCATTTGAGGAGTTCCCTGTCACCACGCTCTGGTGAGGCGGGGAGCAACAGCCGCCTTCAGTGAGGAATCAGCTCGGTGGCGGCAGTGGGGCGGTCGCGGGGACCTGTGAGGGGCGGCTGAAGACCTCGTCGAGCAGAGGGCGGAAATCTTCGGCTGCGAGATTGGGGTACTTCGGGTCGAAGCAGTTCTGGTCGTAGTTCTCGCAGAAATCCACGCATGCGTCGTAGTGGGGCGAGCTCTGATACTGCTCGCGGGCGTTGCGGTCGCCGCCGAGGTGGTGGAAGTAGTAGTAGCCCTGAAACAGCCCGTGATGAGCGATCACCCAGTGCGTTCGCTCGTCGACATAGGGCTGCAGCACGGCGGCACTGGCGACGCTGTGATTCTCGGGTGCAAACGCGTCGCCGATGTCATGCAGCAGGGCCGCCGCCACGAGGTCGGTCGACTCGCCGCCGCGCAATGCCCGGGTTGCGCACTGCAGGGAATGGTCGTAGCGGTCGATCGGGTAGCCCAACGTGGGTCCCCGCAGGCATTGCAGGATGTTCAGCAGGTTGTCGACCAGTCCCGTTCGGACATGTGCGTAGTGCTGACTGTCCAGGAACGCGTAGTCGTCAGCGGTGCCGTGCTCCATTGCCGTCCAGGACACGATGCGGTCGGTGTCCTGACTGCTCATGGCAACCCGATCCGTCAGCCCTTCACCGGCGTGCGCCAGCCGAAGGGGTCGGGCGCGGCGCCGATCTGGATGTCGACGAGCGCCTGGCGCAGCCGCATCGTGTTGCGGCCAGGTTGGCCGTCGCCCACAGTGAGCGTCTTGCCCTCGTACAGGATCGTGCCGACCGGCGCGAGCACGGCGGCCGTTCCCGACAAGAACGCTTCCCCTCGCTCAGCCCAGTCGACCAGCTCCTCGGGGTCGATCGAGCGCTCCTCGACCTCGTAGCCCAACGACGCAGCAAGCTCGATCACCGACGACCGGGTGACACCGTGCAGGAACGATTCGTCGAGATGGCGGGTCACCACCCGCTCGTCGTCGGCCAGGAAGAAGTTGGACGCCCCGGTCTCAGTGATGTCCCCACCGGTGGCGAACAGCATCTGGTCAATGGCCTCGTTGCCGGCCATGGCATCCAGCGTGGGCGCCAGCGCCATGGCGTAGTTCCCGCCGCACTTCACCATGCCGAACTGCGGGACGGTACGGGGAATGTCGGTCTCCACCAGCAAGGTCAGCGGCCGGACACCGCCCTTGAAATAGTCGCCCACCGGGCAGTTGACGACGTACAGCAGCGCGCTGCGCGTCGGGCGGGCCGCGGCACCGATGTCGGGCTCGGTGCCGATGAGCGTCGGGCGAATGTAGAGCGAGCCGGGCGGGTCGGGAACCTCACCCGCGTTCGCCTCGACTGCATCCACGCACATCTGGTGCAGGACATCGCCGTCGATGGCCGGCAGCCGGAGCCGTTCTGCACTGGACACCATGCGGTCCACATGGCGGTCCAACCGGAAGATTGCCAGCGACCCGTCCACCTGCCGGTGCGCCTTCAGCCCCTCGAAGATCGCGCTGCCGTAGTGCAGTACGTGTGCCGCTGGGCTGATGGTGAAATCGCCGAATGGCTCAGCTCCCCCGCCGTAGACGTACGGGCCGTCGTCAGCGCGGGCTGTGGTCATCCAGTCACAGAAGATGGTCCCGAAGGGGACCGTAAACGGGTCGGGCTTGTCAGTCACCGGCGCTCCATGGGGATGGCTTGGACGTTGCAGTCATCCAAGACATCCGCAGCGTATCGCCGGGCCCTCTCCTCATTGGGGAGAATTTGGTGGGGTCGGCTCACGTCACTCGATCATCCCAAGCCGTCGTTGCGTACGCTGCGGCCCATGACAACCCAGGAACCGAGCCAGATCACCGAGTCGGTCCGACTCGAGCGCCGCGACGACGTGGCGCTGCTCATCGTGAACAACCCGCCCGTGAATGCTCTCAGCCACCATGTGCGGCTCGGGCTGCTCGACGGCATGGCAGCCGCTGAGGACAGCGACGCCACCGCCATCGTGCTGATCTGCGACGGGCGCACGTTCATTGCTGGCGCGGACATCACCGAGTTCTCCCAGGCACCGCGCAAGCCCGGCATCGGCCCGCCGCAGGTCGCCATGGAGAACAGCACAAAGCCCGTGATTGCTGCCATCCACGGCACGGCGCTCGGCGGTGGTCTCGAAGTAGCGCTGTGCGCCCACTACCGGGTGGCTGTCAGCACGGCCCAGTTCGGCCTGCCCGAAGTGAGGCTGGGGCTGGTGCCGGGCGCCGGCGGCACGCAACGACTGCCGCGCATCACCGGGCCGCAACGGGCGCTGGAGATGGTGACGAGCGGCGATCCCATCGGTTCGGCCGAAGCGCTCGAATGCGGGCTCATCGACGAGATCGTCGGTGACACCTTGGCCGACCTCGAAACCGGCGCACTGGCATTCGCCCGCCGGGCAGTGGCCGAAGGGCTGCCGCTGGCCAAGGTCCGCGACCGTAACGAGCGGCTCGAGGGTTTCGGCCCTGACCAGTTCGCCGCATTCCGGGCCTCCATCGCCCGACGCACCCGCGGGTTCGACGCACCCGAGCGCAACGTGCAGTGCATCGAGGCCGCCGTTGCCTCAGGCGCCAGCGGTGACTTCGACGAGGGCATGGCCTTCGAGCAGCGTCAGATCGGCGAGCTGATGGGCGGCTCGCAGGCCAACGCGCAGCAGTACTACTTCTTCGCCGAGCGAGCGGCCCAGAAGGTGCCCGATGTTCCCCGCGACACGCCGCCCGTGGACATCGCGCGGGTCGGCATCCTGGGCGCGGGCACGATGGGCGGCGGCATCGCGATGAACTTCGCCAACATCGGCATTCCGGTCACGCTCGTGGAGCGTGACGAGGCGAGCCTCGAGCGGGGTCTCGGCGTGGTGCGGCGCAACTACGAGCGCACCGCCGCGCGGGGCGGCATCTCCTCCGATGACGTGCAGACCCGCATGGACCTGCTCCAGGGCTCCACCGACATGGGCGACTTCGCCGACTGCGACCTGATGATCGAGGCCGTGTTCGAGAACATGGCGCTCAAGAAGGACGTGTTCTCCCAGCTCGACGCCATCTGCAAGCCGGGTGCTGTGCTCGCCACCAACACCTCCGCGCTGGATGTGAACGAGATCGCCTCGGCCACCTCACGGCCCGAGGCCGTCATCGGCATGCACTTCTTCTCCCCCGCCAATGTCATGCGGATGCTCG
>JAJEIW010000295.1 GCA_022828045.1 Acidimicrobiia bacterium
GAAGCCCACCCGGGACGGTTCCTGCTGGGCCTCGGCGTCAGCCACCACCATCTCGTCGAGTACATCCGAAAGCACGACTACTCCAAGCCGCTCAGCTACATGCGCGAGTACCTCGAGCGCATGGGCAAGGCCCGCTTCATGGCACACGGCCCCCAGGAGCTGCCCGAGATCGTGCTGGCTGCGCTCGGCTCGAAGATGCTGGAGCTGTCGGCCACCGCAACTGCCGGCGCCCACCCCTATTTCGTACCGCCCGAGCACACGGCAGTGGCCCGCGACACCATGGGCCCCGACGCGGCGCTGTATCCCGAGCAGATGGCCATTCTCGACACGAACGCCGACTCGGCCCGTGCGCTGGCCCGCAAGAACATGGCGATCTACCTGGGCCTGCCGAACTACGCCAACAACCTGCTGCGGCTGGGCTTCACCCAGGCCGACATCGACGGCGGCCCCGACGGGGGACCGTCCGACAAGCTGGTCGACGCCATCGTGGCCTGGGGCACCGAGGACGACGTCAAGGCCCGTGTGGACGCCCACTTCGACGCCGGTGCCGACCACGTCTGCGTGCAGGTCCTGGCCGACGACCCCCCAGCCGCATTCGACGGCTGGCGCCGCCTCGCCCCCGCCCTGCTGAGCTGACCGTTTCGGTGCTGTCAGCAGCCGGAGGCGTCGCGTAGGCGGCGGCATGCTTGTTCCATGCGGCCTTCGCTGAGCTTGGTGACGAACCTGCGAAAGAGCGTGCGCTCGATGGTGTGAATGTCGTCGAAGTTGACGACGCAATCGCTCGGCACGCCGTCTTCGGTTGCGGTGAGTTCGAGTTCGGAAACCAGTCCCCGCCGGGTCCTGGTGATCACCGCGACCATCACGGCGCCGATGCGGTCGGCCACGGGGTCCCGGGTGAGCACGAGGACCGGCCGGTCGCCGTCAGGGGCGCGGGCGAACCAGACCTCACCGCGTTGCATCGAGCCAGTCGGACCAGTCTTCGGCTGGCCCCCAGTCAGCTACTGCGGCGAGCGCGAGCTCTTCGTCGGTCAGCGGATGGGCTTCGTACAGCGCAGCCTCGTGCTCGGCGGCGAGCCGGGCGAGATGGCGGCGCAGCGCGTCGCGCATCAGCTCGGAGCGCTCGACGCCGAGCCGCTGGGACCATTGCCGGATTCGGTTGACGTCTTCCTCATCGGCCCGGAAGCTCAGCATGGTCATTGTCATACGTCTAACTCTATTGCGTATGACAGTACGCGCCCACATCCGCGTGCAGGTCCTGGCCGACGACCCCCAAGGTGCATTCGTCCGCTGGTGCCGCCTCGCCCCCGCCCTGCCTGCCTGCCCGACGAGGCGCCGAACGGTGTTGCAAACCGGCATCACAAGATGTTGCAAACCGACAAAGTGAGGTGTTGCAAACCGACATTCTGCACTCCTCAGCTACGCCCCGTTGGCGAGAATCTCGTTGCAGGTGCCGAGGATGCCGACATCGGTCCAATCGGCGACGCAGTTGCCTACGACACTGTGGCCGACGCCCCCGACGGGCCCCAGGTGTCGATGACTGTTGTCCAGGACTGTTGTCCAGCGCTGAGCCTGCAGCGAGTACACGTACAGCCCGGCCTGGCGATAGCTCGCTGCGAAATGCTGACGATCTGGGGACATCGAGAGCCGGCGAGGTTGATCAAGCGCGCCAGCGGTCATCCTCGACGGCACTTCGAACTCTTGCCGGATTGACCCGCTATTCACATTCACCCTGGCGACGAACTCGAGAGGCTGATCGCTGTCGTCCGCGTTGTCGTAACGGTTCGAGAACGTGAAGAACAGTTCGTCATTGTTCGCCCAACCGACCACGCGTCCGGAGGTCGCCAAGTCGTCAGGCCCCAATGGGATGAGGATCCTGCCTTTGCCAGTCGCGAAGTCGTGGACCTGCCACGACAACTCTGGTCCTTCGTCCCCCGTCCCGTAAGCCGCCTCGTCAGTGATGACCCACATCCGGTAGATCGTCTTGTCGCCTCCGGGGGACCACGAGGGGTAATAGGCCGAGTGCGGCAGTGCCGTTTCGTTCCCGTACCGAGGCTCGACGCAGCTCTCGCAGTTCGACGGGGTCAGCTGCTGGAGATTGTTGCCGTCGGTATCGACGACGAATATCTCCGAGCTAAGTGACGGCCAGCCATGACCATTGCCGTCGTCAGGAATGCCGTCGAGGAGAATCCGGTTGTTGTCAGGCGACCAGCTCAGCCCCCAGGGCTTCAGGTACGGGTAGGGGAGGACTCTGATGTCGCCCGTATCGATGCTCTCGACTGTCAACCGCCAAGTATGAACGAACGTATCAAACGGCCACAGATACCAGGTTGTGCCATAAGCGACTTTCGTGCCATCGGGTGACCACGAGAGCACGATGTCGACGCTTGCGTTGCGCGTCATTCTCGCTGTTTCACCAGAGGGAATGTCGTACAGGAACAGTTCGGCCGTGAGCTGAGGGGGGATGATCCCGACCTGCATGCCGATCCCGTCCGACAGGGTCGATTCGTCGTCGATGATTCCGCTGAAAATCAGGCGCGAACCATCAGGAGACCACGAAGGCCGTGTGTCAACAAGCAGCCTGGGAACCTCACCGCCGTAGTGCACCAGTTCCAGCCGGCCGCTGACGGTATCGAGAACCGAAACGCCCCCTGTCGCAGGATCTCGGTACGTCAGGTACCGACCATGTGGCCCCCAGCGGGGCCTCGGCAGATGATGTTCTGCGTTCGTCCCGGAAATGTCGACGGTGGCTTGTGGGTGGAGCCTCGGCTGGCTCCGACCGTCGGAAACGACCAGCACCGCTTGCGACCCCGCCGGGCCCTCATCGGCCATCAAGCGCCATGCCGCGATGCGCACTGGAGGCTTCGAGACATCGAGAGCGTCGTCGGGCAGCCCGGCAGCGCTCTCGAACACATGCAGTTCAGCCGCGGCAGTTCGGGACTGTGCGAGGAACAGCTCGTGGTGAAGGTTTGGTGGCAGGCGCTGAGGTTCGGTGAAGCGCAGGGCAGCGCACTCGCGGGCGAGCAGGGGACCGGCGGTGAGTGCCTGTTCGGGGTGCTGGGCAGGGGCGAGGCCGAAGCGGGTCGTGCTGTCTGCGCATGCCGGATCGTCGGCAGTGTGCTGTTCGAACAGTTCGGCTGCCAGCCGCGCGGTTTCGGACCGGTCAGCGCCTGCGAGTCGAGTGACTGTGATGTCGGCGGTCTCGACGGCTTCCTGCACGGCCGGTGTAATGGCCGCGGTGCCCCCGACCAGCACCACATGGGCGACCTCGTGCTCGGCGAGGTATGCCGTGATGCGAGGGTCGAGTGCATCAGGCGCTGTGAGCAGCAGCGGGAACGGTCCCGCAGCCGCCATTGGCCCGACCGCGACGGCATCGGCAACGCTGCGGTTGCTGGCGATGATCACTGTGCGGCCCAGTTCTCCGAACTCTGCGGGAGTGCCGATCCGCTTGGCGACGGCGATCGAAGTTCCAACCGGGTCGTCGCCGTGGACGCGTTCGATGTTGCGGGGCAGCATCCCCAGCCCGAACAGCACCGATGGCTCATGATTCGGCAGCACATCGGGGCTGCCCACGATCACTACTCGGCGCGTCCCTATCGATCTCAGGAACTCCACTAGATCAGGCCGCGCCGAGGAAGTCTGCAATCCGCCCGGCGGCACCAGCAGCACCGGGGCGTCCAACGACGCAGCCAATGGCCCTGCGGCCACAGCATCGGTCCAGGACTCACCCGAGATGAGCACCACCCACTCCGAAGTGCCGCCCCGAGCGTCTACCAACGCCCCAGCCACCTCGATCGACAGCGCGTAGGGGTCCGAGTCGGCGTACCGAACGATGTCCACGCCGCCCGCTGAGATCTCGGGCGATGGCTCCTGCTGCGCCTCGGTGGCCTCCCCAGCGGCGGCAGCTTCCTCAGCTGCCCCAGATGGTGCGAGCGGCCAGACACTGAGTCCTACCGCAAGGACCACCATCAGGGGCAGTTTCTGGTTCTTCGCGATTTTTTGGGATGACGGTGGGTTGAGGGTCCTTGGGTAGGGGTCGAGGCCCTGCTGGGATCGGTGTTCGTGAGACGCCGAACCCTGGAGGGCCTCGATGGCGAGAGATGTTATGTCGGTGCGGCTGTGGTTGCCGCTGGTGCGGGTGCTGGGGGTGGCGGCCGATCTGCCGGAGCGGCTGGTGGTGCGGGTCGCCTCGACGGTGGGGCACCCGAAGTGCCCGCACTGTTCGGCGCCGAGCGGGCGGGTCCATGACCGCCGTGACAACAAGGTGCGCGATCTGGAGGTGTCGGGCCGGCCGGTGACGCTGGTGTGGGAGCGGCGGCGCATGGTGTGCGAGCCGTGCGGCCGTCGCTTCTGTGAGGACCACCCGGCGTTCGAGGGCCGCCTCACGGCGAGGCTGGCGCGTCGTGTGGTCGCCGATGCGCGGGCGATGACTGTCAACGCGGCGGCCCGCCGGCACCGGCTGGGCTGGGATCTGGTGAACTCGCTGGTGGTCGCCTGGGCGGGGCTGGTCGCCGACCGGCGGCGGCGTCGCAGGTGCCGGCTGCTTTTGGTGGAAGAGACCTCGATCCGCAAACGGCACCGCTACGTCACGGTGCTCGTCAACGGCGACACCGGCGAGGTGCTCGCCATGGTGCCCCACCGCAGCCAGGCAGCCCTGACGGCGTTCCTGGCCGCCCAGGGCCACAGATGGTGCCGCGGCGTCAAGGTCGTCGTGTCCGACGGCTCGGCGGCATACAAGGCGGCGATCAGCGCCAAGCTCGGCCATGCCCGCCACGTGCTGGACCGCTTCCACGTCATCAGATGGTTCCAGTCCGGGCTGACCGCGGTGCGCCGGGACGTCCAGCGCCGCCCCGAGGGCTCAAAGCCCCGCTTCGACCCCGACGTGTTCCGGGCACGGTTCCTGCTCATGCGCAGACCCGACACCCTCGACGCCGCCGAGCGGGAACGCCTCGACGCCGTCTTCGCAGCCCACCCCAGGCTCAAGGCCGCATGGGACGCTCTCGGCGAGCTGCACGGCCTCTACCTCGCCAAGAACCGCAAAGGCGCCCTCGAAGCGCTCGACCGGTTCGCCGACATCTACGGCACCGGCCAGATCCCCGAGTTCAGCGACGTCGTCGACACCTTCCTCGCCTGGCACGAACAGATCCTCGGCTGGCACCAAGCCGGGCAGCCCAGCAACGGCCCCATCGAGGGCACCAACAACCTGCTCCAGGTCCTGCGCCGCAAAGCCCACGGCTCCGCCAACTACACAAACCTCGAAGCCCGCGGCATCCTCACCACATAACCTGACCCCACCGAGCCCAGCAGCCCCATCCCAAAAAACGCGAAGGCTCACCAATTCAGCGGTGACGGGTAGCCCTCCAAC
>JAJEIW010000107.1 GCA_022828045.1 Acidimicrobiia bacterium
TACCGGGTACACGCCGGTGCTCGATCGCTCGCAGGCCTGAGCAGCGGGACCATCGGGTTCGTCATCACTGGGCTCTTCGACGCGTTCTGGGGTGAGGTCATGTTCGCCGTGGACCAAGAAGTCAGCCGACGCGGTATGCGAACGCTGTACCTGTCGAGCCCGCCTGAGGTGAGCGGCGAGCGCGAGGTCATCGAGCGGATGCTCGAGTACCGGGTGGACGGTCTCGCACTGGGGCTGCTCGGTGGGCGTGCTGCGGCCGAACTCGAGGAGTACGCCGATGTCCTGCCGGTCTTGGCGTTGATGTACGACCTTCGATCCGATCGCTACGACACGCTTGTCACGGACGACGAAGCCGCGATGGCGTCGGTCGTCCGTCACTTGGCCGATCTGGGCCACAGCGACATCGCCCTCATCGGCGATGCCGAGATGCCGAATGTCGCAGCACGAACCCGCGGCTACACCAGCGAGATGGAACGGCGGGGATGCTCGGAGCACATCTCGTTCGAGCCGGCCGGCTTCCTGCAATCGGACGGGTACGAAGCGGCCGACAAGCTGCTGCGCCGTTCGCGGCGACCGACGGCCATCGCCTGCGTCAACGACGCCCAGGCCCGCGGCGCCGTGCTCGCCGCGGTCGACGCCGGCCTCGACGTGCCCGGCGACATCAGCATCACGGGCTTCGACGACTCCCTGTATGCCGTCGCCGGCGTGCCCCGGCTGACCACGGTGCGACTGCCCCGCTCCGATATCGGGCAGACAGCGGTCAGCATGCTGAGCGACCGCATGAACGGCCGTGACACTGCACTGGTGTCGGTACTGCACGCCGAGTTGGTCATGCGGGACTCGACCGGTCCCGTTCGCTGACCGGGTCGGCCGACAGTCGCTCGCAGTGCCGCGAGGTCCCGCCGACGGTTCATGACGAGACGTCTGCCACGCGGATTGGATGTCCCTCGCGTGCTGAGCGCGTGGCCGCCAACGCGATCGCCAAGCACGCCCGGCCGTCCTCCAGCGTCACCAGCGGTGGCTCGCCGGCCAGCACGTCGACGAACGCCGCCCACTCCGCCCGGTACGACTCTGCATACCGCTCGGTGAAGAACCACGGCATCGGCGCAGCGGCCGCTCCTGCGGGCCCGGATCGCACGGCGCTGTGCACCGTCGGGTTCTGCGAGGCCATCGCCCCCGCGCTGCCGAACGCCTCGACGCGCTGGTCGTAGCCGTAGATCGCCTGCCGGCTGTTGTCGATGGTGGTGATGGTTCCGTCGACGTGGGTGAGCACAGCCACCGCGGTGTCCCAATCGCCGAGTTCGCCGATCATGGGATCGATGCGCACTGCGCCTGCCGCATACACCTCGGCGACCTCGGCGCCGACGACGAAGCGCGCCATGTCGAAGTCGTGGATCATCATGTCGGCGAAGATGCCCCCCGAGGTGGCCACATAGTCGTGCGGCGGAGGCTCCGGATCACGGCTCGTGATCCTCACGACGTGCACCTCGCCGAGCGCGCCGCTGTGGGCGGCGGCGGCCACAGCCCGATGCGATGGGTCGAAGCGGCGGTTGAAGCCCAGCTGAACTGCCGTGCCTGCAGCGGCAACGGCCGACACAGCGCGTTCGGCCTCGGCCAGTTCCAGCGAGACGGGCTTCTCGCAGAAAGCAGGCAGCCCAGCCTCCGCCGCCGCCACGATCAAGTCAACATGGGTCTCCGTCGGCGTGCAGATCACCACGGCGTCTACATCGCCGAGCGCCATCATCTCGCCGGGATCGGCAGCGGTCGGCACGCGCAGTTCCGATGCCAACGCAGACGCAGCAGCCGGCACGGCATCGCACACCGCCGCCAGTCGCACCCCGTCCACCCCGCCAGCCAGCAGCCGCGCATGCAACTGCCCGATCCGGCCGCAGCCGATCAGCCCGACGCCCGCTGCGCTCATGGTCACCCCCTCGTCAGTCGCCGGGCAGTGCCAGCGGCGCGCTCTTCGTCACCGGCAGCCATCGCCGGCATGTCCCTGTACCGGCAGCGGTCACAGGCCTCGCCGCTGCGCAGCCATCGTCTCGGCCATGGCTGCGGCTGCTTCGGCGACTTCGCGCCGGTCGCTGACCTCGGGCACGCCCACCTGCCATGCCGCTCCGCCCTCGGTCCACGACGTGGGATGTGTGGCAAGCACAATCACATGCGTGCGCTCGGATGCCCTCGCTCGCTCCAGCGCTGCCTCCAGCTCCGCGATGGTGGTCACGGTTTCCGATGTGCATCCCATGGACGCTGCGTGCGCGGCGAAATCGACGTGGGGAGGCACCGGCCCTGTTCGATCCACTGTCCCCGATGGACTCTGGGTCATCGTGTCGGCCAAGAAGTTGTTGAACGACTCGCCGCCCTGGGCGCGCTGCAGCCGGTTGATGACGGCAAAGCCCCCGTTGTCGCAGACCACCACGGTGATCGGGTGGTCGCTCAGCACCGAGCTGTACAGGTCGGAGTTCATCATCAGGTACGAGCCGTCGCCGATGAGCGCAACGACATCGCGAGCGGGCAGCGCCTGCTTCGCGCCCCACGCGCCCGATATCTCGTAGCCCATCGTCGAGTAGCCGTACTCGCAATCGAAGGAGTGCTCGACATCGCTGCGCCAGCCGTTCACGGTCTCCCCAGGCAGACCGCCGGCTGCAGTCACCACGTAGGTGCGTTCATCGGCCGCTCTCGACACGGCACCCACCACCTGCGCATAGGTGGGCGGATCGGCGGCAGCTTCGTCGGTGCCCACGACGCCGACAGTGTCGGGCGCGGCGAGCTTGTCGATGTACGCGTGGTATTGCGCTGTTTCGGTCTCGGCGCGCGCCGTCCAGTCGGCCGGTGCGACATAACCCCCGATCGCGGATGCCAGCTCAACCAGCCCTTCTCGGGCGTCGGCCACCAGCGGCAGGCTGCCGTGCTTGGATGCATCGAACCGTGCCGTGTTCAGCCCGATGAACGTCGAGTCATGATCGAACACGGTCCACGAGCCGGTGGCGAAGTCGCCCAGCCGTGTGCCCACCGCCACGATCACGTCGGCAGCATCGGCCATCGCGTTCGCTGAGACACAGCCCGTCACGCCGATCGGCCCGCAGCCGAGCGGATGGCTGGACGGGAAGCTGGTGCGGCCGGCCACCGTCTCGACCACCGGGATGCCGTGGCGCTCTGCAAACGCCCGCAGCTCGGCCTCGGCCATCGACCAGCGCACGCCGCCGCCGCTGATGAGCAGCGGGCGATTCGCTGCCGACAGCGCCGCTGCAGCGGCTGCGAGCTCGCGCCGGTCGGGGCGTGGACGTCGCACCCGGTGCACGACCGGCTCAAAGAACCGCTCCGGAAATGAATACGTCTGCGCCTGGACGTCTTGCGGCAGCCCGATGAAGGCGGGGCCGCAGTCGGCCGGATCCAGCATCGTCGCCACTGCGTTCGGCAGGCTCCCCAGCGCCTGCGCGGGCGTCGTGAGCCTGTCCCAGTAGCGGACCACGGATCGAAAGGCGTCGTTGACCGTCATCGATGGATCGCCGAAGTGCTCCACTTGCTGCAGCACCGGGTCAGGGAGCCGATGGCTGAAGGTGTCTCCCGACAGGAGCAGCAGCGGCATGCGGTTCGCGTGGGCCACCGCTGCGGCGGTGACCATGTTGGTGGCGCCCGGGCCGATGGAGCTGGTCGCCGCCATGATCCTGCGGCGTCTCATCGCCCGTGCGAAGCCGACGCCCGCCAAGGCCATGCCCTGCTCGTTCTGCCCGCGCCATGTCGGGAGCGCGTGACGTGCGCTGTGCAGCTCAGGCCCGAGACATGTCACATTTCCGTGGCCGAAGATCGCGTAGACGCCCCCGAACAGCGGCACCGAGTCGCCGTCGGAAACGCCGGAGGCAGCCAGTTGACCGCCTGCCGCCGGGTCGAGATCATCCAGTGCAATCCGCTGAGCTGCGAGATAGCGGACGATTGCGCCGGCGGCCGTCAGCTCGATGTCTGCCATCGCAAGCCTCCCTTCAGTGCGGCCTCTCCGTTGCCGCGTGGGCTCGATTCACCTGCCTGCTGTGTCAGCAGGATCGCGCGGTGCCAGCTCCTCGACGTTGTCGGCGGTGAGCGGGATCACGTCCTCCCAGGCACCGCTCATCCAGCTCCGCAGCAGGGCGGCCTGCACGCTGACGTAGGCCACCGCTTCGGCGAAGCCTGCGCAATGCGGGCGACCGTCGCTGACCGCCGAGAGGTACTGGTGATCCTCGAGCGCGACGAGGTCTTCGA
Source organism: Acidimicrobiia bacterium (assembly GCA_022828045.1). Classification (GTDB taxonomy): domain Bacteria; phylum Actinomycetota; class Acidimicrobiia; order Acidimicrobiales; family Poriferisodalaceae; genus Poriferisodalis. The sequence continues at coordinate 4,237 of JAJEIW010000107.1, forward strand.
ACCCGATGGCATTGGCGTCGCCGGGAACAAAGGCGCTGTGGCCGGGGTGCCGTTCGCCGGCCCGGACCGTCGTGTAACCACGCTCAGGCGTGCTCCCGTTCTCTGGTGCCAGATACAACCGCAGCTCGTTCATGGTCTCCAGATTCCAGCCCAGTGCGCCCTCGGTGCCGTAGATGTCGAATGCCATCTGGCTCTCGGGTCCCACCATCGTGCGACTGACCTCGAACGTTCCCCGCGAGCCGTTGGCGAACACGGCGAGGGCACCGAAGTAGTCCTCGTTGGTGACCGGACCGGTCGGGTCGCCCGGCCGCCCGCGGGCGTAGTGGCTTGCCCCGGCTGCCGCGACCGGCCGCTCGGCAATGAACGTGGCACCGCTGCCGATCACCCTGGCAATCGGCCCGTTCAGCATCATGGCCAAGTCGATGGCGTGGCTGAGAATGTCGCTGGTGACACCGTGGCCCGCTTGATCCAGCTCGAAGCGCCACGAGAGCAGCCCCAGCGGATCGGCCCCGAACATCGAGAAGAAGCGTCCCCGGTAGTTGGTG
>JAJEIW010000271.1 GCA_022828045.1 Acidimicrobiia bacterium
CCGAAGAATGCTGCAACCGTCGATCCGACCACGATGCCGATGACTGGCGCCCACAGGCGGAGGCTCCCGCGGGCCTTCAGCGCGATCACCACAATGACGCCGACGGCCACAAGGGCGCTGACGGGCGCACTCGCCGCGGCCGCGCCTTCGGGTGACGCAGCCACCATGTCGAAGATGAGCGGCATCACCGAGACTGCGATGAGCATCACCACGGTCCCGGCCACGGTCGGCGTGAACAGCCGCCGGAACAGGGCGAGCTTGGCAGCCAGCAGGAACTGGAACAGCGACGAAGCAACGACCAGGGTGGCCAAGAGCCCCGGCCCGCCGTTGACGAGCGCCGTGACGCACACCGCGATGAACGCGCCGGACGTGCCCATCAGCAGCACGTACCCGGCGCCGATGCGTCCGAACCGCACGGCTTGGAGGATGGTGCTGACGCCGCTGATCGCTGCAGCGGCGAACACCGCCCACGCCAAGTACGCGTCCGATCCGTCGGCGGCCCGGACAACGATGGCGGGCGTCAGCACGATGCCGGCGATGGCGAGGATGGCGAACTGCAGGCCGAGCCCTGCCGTGAGCGGCAGCGGGGGTGTATCGGAGGCTTCGAAGCGAACGTGACGATCGTGGGTCGTTGCGGCTGGTTCTTGCATCGCAGGATGCTCGCAAGTCATGTCCGGGTGCGCAAGTACTCCAAGCCCATCGCGAGCACGCGAGGCCGGTAGCTTCACGCGGCGTGATCGACCTCCGCCGGCTTCGAGATGACGCTGCCTACAGAGACGGCGCCGTGCGCAAGGGCGCATCACCGGAGTTCATCGACGAGGTACTTGCGGCCGACGGGGCGTGGCGAGGGACCACACATCAGGCCGAGGAAGCGCGCGCTGCACAGAACACCGCATCGCGCGAGATCGGGCGGGCGGCGCCCGACGAGCGTCCGGCGAAGATCGCCGAGGCAGCACGCCTCAAGGAAGAGGTGGAACGCCTGGAGGTCTCCGAGCGGGAAGCCGCTGAGCGGCGAACCGAGCTGGCGCTGCAGGTTCCCAACCCCGCCGCGGCCAACGTGCCGTCGGGCGGCGAAGCGCATTTCGAGACCGTGCGCGAGGTGGGGGAGCGGGGTGAGCCGCCTGCTCACGACCATGCCGAGATCGGAGCGCTGGCGGGTCTAGTCGACTCCGAGAGCGGTGCCCGCAACAGCGGCTCGCGGTTCGCCTACCTCAAGGGCGCGGCGGTGCGGCTGGAATTCGCCCTCGTGCAGTGGACGATGGACCTGCTGGAGCGCAACGGCTTCGTGCCTGTCGTGCCGCCGGTGCTCGTGCGCGAGAAAATGATGGTCGAGGCCGGATTCTTCCCTGCCGACCGCCATCAAGTGTACGAGATCGACGGCGACGACCTGTTCCTGATCGGCACCTCCGAGGTGGCGCTGGCCGGTCTGCACCGGGGCGAGCGCTTGGAGCGGGCCGGGCTGCCGTTGCGCTATGCCGGCTTCTCATCGTGCTTCCGGCGCGAGGCCGGCACGTACGGCAAGGACACCCGCGGCATCTTCCGGGTGCATCAGTTCGACAAGGTCGAGATGTTCTCGTTCTGCGACTCGGACACGAGCTGGGACGAGCTGGAGGCACTGTGCGCCATCCAGGAGGAGATCGTCGGATCGCTCGACCTGCCCTACCGGGTCGTCAATGTGGCGGCCGGCGACCTAGGCGCTGCAGCGGCCAAGAAGTACGACCTCGAGGTGTGGCTGCCGTCCGAGCGCGCCTACCGCGAGGTCACCTCGTGTTCGAACTACACCGACTACTCGGCCCGGCGCCTCGGCACTCGCTGGTTCGACGAGGACGGCCAAGGGCTGGTCCACACGCTGAACGGCACCGCCTGCGCCGTCGGCCGCACGCTCGTGTTCATCATGGAGAACCACCAGCGCGCCGACGGCTCGATCGCGGTGCCCGAAGTGCTCCACTCCTGGCTCAACTTCACCGAGATCGAAGCCCCGGCATAGCGGATTCGCAGGCGCCGGGGTCAATCTCGGCGACACAGGATGCCGACGCTGAGTCAGTCAATTGAAATGCCTCATCTCCGGCAACGCAGAATGTGGCGCCGACGACGATGCCTGCGATGATGACGGGAGCCGCAATCGTGCGCGGGTTCCACGACGGCTGCGGAGTATCCGGCGGTTCGGCGCTCCCGGTGGTCTCGTCGCCAACCGGTTCATCGGCCATGCGGTGGAGACTATGGGTCCCGTGGATGGGCAGCCCAGTTCGCTAGACGAGGCTCAGACCGGCGGCGGCTGCGGCGGTTGCGCCGGTGATCGTGAGGGAGATGTAGCCGAGCGCGAGCAGAGGGCTGGCTCGTGCCAGGCGCACGGATTCGGGCAGCAGTCCCGAGACCGTCGTGAGTGCGCCGAGACCCGCGGTGCCGATGACGGTCATTGTGGCGTCACCGGTGCCTGCCAGCAGGCCGAGCGCGAAGGCGCCCGAGATGTTGATGAGCAGCGTTCCGCACGGGCCGAGGGCGTTGCTGACTCTCCAGCGCAGCACGGTGCCCGCAGCAGCCGCAATGCAGAAGCCGACGGCCACAGCCAGCGAGGTCATGGCTGGGCTCCGCGTGCGATCACGACTGTGCGGCCCGCGACAAACGCCAACGTGCATGCGGCGATCGTGAGGCCGAGCCACGCGAACACGGTCCCGACGCGCCCTTCGTCGAGGTAGGTGGCCAGCTGGAGCGCGAGCGCCGACATGGAGGTGAGTGCGCCACAGAAGCCAGCCGCCAGCCACGGCGACGGCGTGGGACTGCGATCAGCGGTGCCCGGTCGATGCGGCGAGCGCCGCATGCGTTCGTGACGGGCGGTGGACCAGCCGATGAGAACGCAGCCGACCACGTTGGCCACGAGGAGTGCCCAAGCCCCCTCCAACTGGGTCGTCGACGCCCATCTGGCTGCCGCGCCGATCACACCCGCGATGGCGACCGCCCGAGCGGTGCGCAGCGTCATCTCTCCTCGCCTGGTGGCGAAGGGTCAGTCCGCGACCGAGGTCGCAGGCTCCATCAGACGGTCGTTGCCGGAGGCGTGGGAAGCATGCGGCCATGCTCGGGCGGCAGCCGCTAAGCCTTCGATGAGCGCCTCGTGATGGGGCACGCGTCCGGGACCGCGGAAGCCTGTCCACATCGGGCTCTTGCCGCGGATGCGCGGCGGCAGCTCGATCTGGACTCCGCCGTCGCGGGGCAGGTTGCACGGGTTGCGCGGGTGCTGTCCTGCCAGCGACTTCGGGATCTCGTCGAGACGGTGAAGAATCTCGTAGTGCGGCAGCCGCCCGATCAGGTGCACAGCGAGATGGGACGCCAGCGTGCGGTTGCGCCCGCCCAGCAGCACTGCCCGCAACAAGCGAGGGCTGCCGAAGCCGTGAACTGCCACCACGACGTCCACATGGTCGAGGAACTCGCGCAGCACCGGCGAGTCGGCTGGGTCGAAGCAGTGGCTGGGCAGGTGCCACTGATCGTCGGGGCCCTGCAGGCAGGCATACACCGATGCGTCGCTGCGCGCGGCGGCTGCCATGGCGATGTCGTCGGTGACCTCTTCGAGCCAGCCGCCGTGAAAGGCCATGAAGCCGAAACGCGAACGCAGCTGCAGTGCCTCGCTCACCCCGGGACGCCCGAGCAATTCGGCGAAGGGCCGCTCAGCGTCGAGCAGCGTGCGGTCCTTCAGGTGCAGTGCCACGGTGGATCAGTTCAGCATCTCCGCGGCACTGCCCGCTTGGTCTGGCGCTGCTGGCTCGCCGCCGTCATCTGCTGAGGCCGTCTCGCTGCGGCGGCCGGTCGCCAGCATCGCCATGACGCCGACGGCGAGCACGATGCTCATGATGATCCCGAGCCGCACGCCGCCGACGGATGCCACCCAGTTGGACAGGCTGCTGCTCCAGCGTTCGACGGTCACCACCAGGCCATCGCCGCCGCGATCGGTCAGGTCGATGAACCAGTACCAGATGGTGAACGCACCGGCCGCGATCATCAGGATCGCCGCGATGGTGTCGGTGTAGCGCATGAGCACCCGCAGCTTGCTCAGCAGCCAGCCGCGTGCCAGTGCGAGGCTGACTGCCAGCGACGTGAGCACCATGCCCATGCCCAGCGCGTACAGCACGAATGACACGATGCCGCCGACGAAGCTGTCGTCGCCCGCGGAGGCCGTGACCACAACCAGGAACGTGGCCAGCCCGCACGAGACCGAGGCCACCGCATAGCTCACGCCGAACAGGAACAGCGAGCGAACGTCCCGCCCGCTCGCCCCGCGCTCGAACTTCGGCAGGTAGGCCGTGAGCCGGAAGCCTGCGAGGATCGCGACGCCGAGCGCGATGAGCCCGATCCCGATGACGATGGCAGCCCAGGGCACGTAGTCGCGCAGCGCGCTCAGGCCTGCTGACAGCGCGATGCCGACGATGCCGAACACCACCACGATGCCGGTGGTGACGACAGCGCCGGTGGCCAGCGCGCGCCCGACGCCGGCGCGCGAACTGCCCTCGCCGGCGCGGCGGTCGATGCCCAAGAAGAACGACAGGTAGGCGGGCAGCATCGCGAAGCCGCACGGGTTGACCGTCGCCACGATGCCGGCCGTGAAAGCGAAGGTGAGTCGTGCGCTGTTCACAATCCGCTGTGTCCTTTCTTCGGCCTAGAGGCCGCTGTGTCATTGCTACGGGCTACAGCCCGCTGTGTTCATTCTTCGGGCTACAGCCCGAAGTGCTCCTCTGCTCGGGTGGCGATGTCGTCGAGGGTGAGCAGGCCGCTGTGGGTCTCGAGGATCTCCCCTTCGGGCGAGACGAAGACGGTCGTGGGCATGCCCAGACCGCCGAAGTCGATGAACAGCTCGCCCTCGTCGAGTCCTGTGGGATAGGTGACGCCCCGCTCTGCCACTGTCTCGATGGCGTCTTCGAGCCGGTCATTGGCCGCCAGGCCGAGCACTGCGACCGTCGTGCCGTGAGCGTTCCAGAAGCGCTCGAAGTCGGGCATCTCGGTGACGCACGGCACACACCACGACGCGAAGAAGTTCACGATGAGCGGGCATCCCACATAGCCGGAGAAAGCGGCAGGCTCTTCATCGAGCGTCACGAATCCCAGGGCGTGCACGCCGCTCAGGCCCGGATCCACGTTGTGCTCGACGGGTCGGATGTCGCTGCACGCCGGTGCCGGCATCGGTTCGGGCGCGGCAGCATATTGCGGTGCAGCCGGATCGTCCGTCGCCGCCAATGCCGCCGTGGGCGCCGGGCCGCGGTCGGCAGCAGTCTCGCCGGTCTCGACCTCTTCTTCCATGGCCACCAGCGATGTCATCGCCGGCCGCGCGCCGCCCGCAATCAAGAACACCGCCGCGCCGAGCACGTAGACGCCGAGGAGGGCAAACAGCCAGCCTCGCCAGCCCCCGAGCTGGGCTCGCCAGCGTGCTCGTGCGGGTGCCTCCATGCAGAGGTGAGGCTACTTGTGCTCCCTGCGACGCCAGATTCAGGGTCGGGCCACGACGTGGCTGTGGCGACGCTCGGCGAGTGCCCTGCTGCGTCACCGCTCGACGGCCTGCCCCGAGGCTGTCAGCCGCCCATTTCGGGCAGCCTCAGTCCAGCGGGGCAGGCCGTCTCGACGAGGCCTGCGGGGACAATGCAGGCCATGGCGGCCGGGCCTGCCGGAGGGGGTCGGCAAACCCGGCGGAGGGACCCGTGAGGGGGATCCGGGTCCACTCGGAGGACGCGCCTGAGCAGGGGAGGACTCAGGCGCGGACTAGGTCAGGAGGCAAGGGCACCTCCTCGGCAATCAACGGCGGCCTGGGCAGCGTGGGCGGCCGGCCGCGCGGACGCTTGTCTGTGCACACCCGCCCGTTCTCGAAGAGCTCACCGCCCCAGACGCCCCACGGCTCGTGGCTCGACTTGGCGGCCTCGAAGCACTCGTCGAGCACGGGGCAGGACGAGCAGATGGCCTTGGCCCGGGCGATCTCGTAGAAGTCCTCCGAGAAGAACAGCGGCGTCAAAGTGCCCACGAGGTCGCGGCAGCGACCCCGTGCGCGCCAACCCTCGCTGGTGCGGGCTGGTGAGTTGTCGATGATGAGTTCCAGCATGTGGTTGCTCCTTTGTCGGGTTGGGCTGTCCGAACACAGCGGTTCAGTGGGATCTGGCGCGGAACGCAGAACGGCCGCCGGGTTGTCCCGGCGGCCGTTCGGAGAGTTCTGGTGTCTCTTTGGACTACATCAGACACTCCGAAGGCCGCAGGCGATGGCACTTGGCGGACGTCGTCGGGTTCGTGCCGCGACCGCGCACTGCGTGCTCAAACACGGTCGGCATGGGGCACATCGCGGTGCGAATGCCGATGGCGTTGCCGCGCGCTGGCCGCCACATGACGGGCCGCTGGCCGCAGCGTGCGCCGAGTGCAGGCACCCGTACGCGGCCAGTTGCGGCGCGCGCCGTGTTATAGGTGCCGAAGTCGGACATTCGTGGATCCATTTGAACTGTTGGTCGGGGCTGTTGTTCAGCTGCGGACACCCGACGATACGCCGCAGCGCCCGATAGAGCACCACTTTGCCGCGGGCCGTGTCAAGTTATTTTCCGAGCGCGGCACAGGCTCGCCGGAAACGCGAGCCCGCATGCGGCGCGCGCCGGGTCAGTCGAACTCGTACTCGAGCACGCCGTCGGGTCGGCGAGAGACGCTCACCTCGCCGATATAGCGCAGGTGTTCGAGGTGGGCGAAGGTCTCGGATTCGGCCATCGGGCCCCACGAACGTTCCTTGAACAGCTGCTTCATGTAGTCCTGCACGGGGGCGCGGCCAAGCTGGTCCGAGGAGTTTCGAAGCAGGTCCAAGCGCTCGTTGTGGTGACGCTTGATGTCTTCTACCCGCCCGCTCAGGTCGGTGAACGGCTGGCCGTGGGCCGGCAACCCCATCGTGACGTCGTCAAAGCTGGCGACGCGGTCGAGGCTCGTGAAAAAATCCTTCAGCGGATCGCGCGCTGTCGTGATGCCCGAGATGTGCGGCGTGATCGTCGGCAGCACGTGGTCGCCGCAGATCATCAGCCCGCCCTCGGGATCGAACAGGCACAGGTGATCGATGGTGTGGCCTGGGGTGTGCACTGCCACGAACTCCCGACGGGCCAGCTTGATCCGGTCGGCGTCTTCGACGTGATGCGTGGGGTGCGGCGTGGCGAACCAGCGCCCGCCCCAGCCGTTGCGCATCGCCCAGTAGCCGAGCTTGGCCCGGATGGGCATCTTGTAGCGCTGACCGCCCCACGGCGTGGGGCCGCCCGGTCCGGTGTCGCGCCCGCCGTGCACCGGGTCGGCAACGAGTTCGTTGTTCTCGCCGTCGGACGCCACCGGCTCCAGGGCTTCCTCGTCTTCATCGGCGGTGTCCCACCAGAGCCGGAAGCTGCGATGGGTCACGAGGTCGGCGCCGTACTCGCGATGGAATCGCCCGGCGCCGCCGAAATGATCCGGGTGGCTGTGGGTGACGATGATGGAGTGGACCCGCTCGGGCGGCAGCTCTGCTTGAGCCAAGCCCGCCATCAGGGCCTTCCAATTGGCGGGGCCGGGAAGTCCCGGATCCACGAGCGCGGCGCCGCGTTCGTCATCGAGGATGTAGCAGTTGACGTGCCCCAGACCGGGCATCGACATCGGCAGCTGCAGGCGTCGCACGTCCGGAGCGAGTTCGGTGATCCTGCCGTCGGGCGGCATCTGCTCCTCGCGGGTCGGGCGCGACACGCGAGGCAGGCTAGCGAACCCCGACCACCTTCTAACGAGCGTTCGATTCTGCGTCGGAACCGGACTCCGACGCCTCCGGCCGATGATCCGAACCGATTTCCAGCCATTCGGCGCGGTAGTAGCGGAGTTCGTCGATGCTCTCGAGCACGTCGTCGAGCGCCCGGTGCTTGGTGGTGTTGGCGCGGGCCTTGGCCAGTTCGGCCCAAGCCTCGGCAACCTCTGGCCGCCAGCGCTTCGCCAGCTCCTTGATCGACGACACGTCGACAACCCGGTAGTGCAGGTGCCCCTCCAGCGCCGGCATGTACTGGTCCAAAAAGCGACGGTCGGTCCCGATCGAATTGCCGCACAGCGGCGCGGTGCGTGGCTCGGGCACGTGCTCAGTCACGAACGCGAGCGTGCGTTCATGGGCTTCGGCCACGGTGATCTGCGATGCCCCGATCTCGTCGAGCAGCCCGGTCTTGGCGTGCATCTTGCGGACTTCGGGGTCCATCGCGTCGAGGTCGGCGCGCGATGCCCCGATGACCAGCGACGGACCGGTGGCGATCACGTCGAGGGCATCGTCGGTGATCACTGTCGCGATCTCCACGATGCGATGGCGCCGGTGATCCAGTCCAGTCATCTCCAAGTCGAGCCAGACCATCACGGGATGCATGGTAGGCCCGAGCCGGGCTGCTGACCGCAATAGCGTTCAGTCGATGAAGGGCGTGCTGCGACGACGGCGGTCGCGTCGCGGCCAGCGACGCCGCGGCAGATCACGTCGGCGCCTGGTCTCTGGCGGACTCGAGCCCGTCGAGCGGCTCATTGCCGGCCTCTCGGTGCTCGCGGTCATCTTGGCGGCCGGCACGACGGGCTATGTGCTGCTCGGGCTTGGCGCGCTCGATGCGCTGTATCAGACCGTCATCACTGTCTCGACGGTCGGCTACAGCGACCCGGCGGGCACAGGCGGCCGCTACCAGATCTTCACGATCGCTCTCATCCTGCTCGGCACCGGCACGTCGCTCTACACGATCGGCGTTGTCATTGAGATGCTGTTCGAGGGACGGCTCGACGACCACATCAGGAGGCGGCGCATGCAGCGTGCCATCGACAGTCTTTCCGGCCACGCGGTGGTCTGCGGCTACGGCCAAGTCGGCCGGGCCATCGCCGCGGCCATGATCGACGCAGGCACCGATGTGGTGTTGATCGACCGCGACGCCGACGTCGATCCCGGCGATCTGTATCTGGTGCCCGGCGATGCCACCCACGACACAACCTTGCGGAACGCCGGGCTCGAGCGGGCCAGTTCGCTGGTGGTGGCCTTGGACTCCGACGCCGACAATCTCTATGTCGCCTTGAGCGCCCGCGCCCTGTG
>JAJEIW010000199.1 GCA_022828045.1 Acidimicrobiia bacterium
GCCGCCGACATCGCCGACGTCCAGGCGCACTGCGCTCTCGGGCAGGCCCAACGCGGTCGCGAGGCTGCTGCGGTGCAGGTACGGCACTTGCGAGACTGAGTGCAGCGTGAGCTTGGCTCGACTGGCATCCCAGACGGCCACGGCGCCGCGGCCCTCCATCGGCACAGCACCGTGCCGGTTGGTGCGGAAGGCGCGCTCGATAACGAAGTGAGCGCTGTCGAGGGCCGCATCGACATTGCCCGCATCGAAGGTCCGTGTGACGAGGAGGTTGCCGGGTGCGGCGTCATGCACCGGGTCGGCAGGCTGCGCTGCTGCAGCCACCGCGTCGACATGGGCACCCAGCTCGTCGTAGATCACCTCCACTAGCTCGGCGGCATCGGCGGCGGCTGCCGGGCTGGTGCCAACGACCGCCGCCACCGCCTCGCCTTGATAGCGCACCTTGTCGGCGGCAAGCGCCGGCTGAGGGGTGGCGACATGGGTCGGCAACGCCGACTCTGCAATGAGCGCCAAGCCGGCGAAGTCCGGATCGGCGCCGGTCGCGACATCGACCACGCCAGGGGCCTGCTGGGCGGCAGATACGTCGACCGAGACGATGCGCCCATGAGCGACAGGACTGCGCACGAACGCCACAGCGAGCTGCGAGTCGTAGCGGACGTTCGAGATATAGCGGCCGCGGCCTCGCAGCAGCCGACTGTCCTCGCGTCTGAGAACCGGCTCGCCGAACGGCCCGCCCTCGGTGGGAACCGTCTCATTCAGCCGGAATGGCTCGTCTGGCACGCTGCTCTCCCCTGACCTGCATCCGACCAGCGGCGCGGGCGCGAACCGGGCGGATGGCATCGGTCGCCTAGACCATCGAGTAGCCGCCGTTGACAGAGATGGTCTGGCCGGTCGTCCATCCCGACAGCGGCGAGGCCAGCAGCAGCACCATCGGCGGCACGTCGCCGGGCACGCCGACACGGCGCAGCGGGTACATCTTGGCGATGCGGGCCATGCGCTCGTCGTCGGCATTGCCGGTGTGGTGGGCGAACCGATCCGAGCGCACCAGCCCGAGCGACACGGTGTTGGCGCGAATGCCGTTTCGGCCGAATTCCTTGGCGACCGACTTCATCAGGCCCATGGTGGATGCCCGGGTTGCGGCCACACCCGCCAAGCGGCTCTCACCCACGCGGCCGGAGTCGCCCATGAGCGACACGATCGAGCCTTCGATGCCGACATCGACCATGTGCCGCACGACGGCCTGGGTCACCCGCAGGCTGCCCATCACCGTCACGTCCACCATCCGTTGCAGATCGTCGGCGTCGATGTCGAGGAACGGCCCGGTGTCGGTGTAAGCCGCATTGTTGACCAGCACGTCGATGCTGCCGAGCTGGCGGATCACCTCATCGACCGTGCGCTGCACGTCGCGGCCGCTGGTGACATCACAGCGGATCGCCAGCGCCGCGCGGCCGGCTTCTTGGGCTGCGGCTGCGCCCTTCTCCGCACCCTCGCTCGAAGCGTTGTAGGCAAACGCCACATTCGCACCCTCATCAGCGAACGCTGCTGCAATGGCCAGACCGAGTCCCTGGCCCGCTCCTGTCACAAGGACATTCTTTCCCGCCAGCTGCAGATCCATCGCACTCTCCGATTCGTTGGCGTCGGCCGCATGGGACTCCCTCAGTCTGCCCCGAGCCGGTGTGCCCGCGAAACCCTGCGCCAGATCGCTGCGACGGCGGTGAGCGCAGCCGTCATGTTCGCTTGTGGACCCTCGAAACCGGGTTTCGAAATCCGGTGCAGCCGGTCTGCGGGCTACCGCTATGGTGGCGAGCATGGCCTACAAGCCGGCGGAATACCACCCTGCGTTCGAGGAGTATTCCGAGACGGTGTACGAGCTGGCAGAAGACGGCGTCGAGGTCATCCAGGCGCGCATCGCCGAACGCCTCGACGTCTCGCGCCCAGCCGTGTCAGAAATGATCCGCCGCATGCGGCGCGAGGGCTTGGTCCAGGTTGACGACGAAGCACACATCAGCCTGACTGACGAGGGCGAACAGATCGCCACCACTGTGGTTCGCCGCCACCGGCTGGCCGAGCGGTTCCTGACCGACATCTTGAAGCTGAACTGGGCCGACGCACACCACGAGGCGGGCCGCTGGGAGCATGTGATCTCCCCAGTCGTGGAAGAAGCGATGATGGATCTGCTCCACGACCCGAACACCTGCCCGCACGGCAACCCCATCCCCGGCTCCGACTACACGGCGCCGACGGATGCGAAGCCGCTCGCAGATATCGGGACGGCCGGGGGCTTCACGGTGCAGCGCATTCCCGAAGAGCTCGAGTTCGCGCCCGGCCAGCTCGAGTTCTTGGAGCAATCCGGGCTCATGCCCGGCCGCTCGGGAACCGTCATGTCGGTTTCGCCCGACGGCACCGCCACCGTGGAGATGGACGAGGGCACGGTGGGCGTCAGCGCCTACACCGCTGCGCGCATTCTCGTCACCGCAAGCGACTGAGCGATCCGGTGCCCGCTCGGCTGCGGTCTGCCCGCGATGACGCGTGCCGTGCCGACGAGCGCTTGGAGTCTCCTGATCTGCTAGGCCGCTTGCCCTTCGGCAAGCCTCTGACCTGCGGGTCTTGCTAGGTCGGCAACGACGACTCGCTACGAATCGGGACGTGTGTCCGGCAGACGCTTGCGCGCAGTGCGTTAGCAATGCCTAACATGGACCATAAGGAGTCGTGCACCACGTTGGTGCGCGCTTCAGCACTGCGCCGGGGTCGCCGACGTCGATGATCGTTTGCCAATGTCTCGCGACGAATGAGGCCGCCATCCGGCGGCTCGCCGCGCACGGCGGTACGACGGTCCGCGACGTGTCGATGGCCTGCGGTGCCGGGACCGACTGCGGCAGCTGCGTCGC
>JAJEIW010000229.1 GCA_022828045.1 Acidimicrobiia bacterium
CGCCCGCCCGTCGGGAAATCGGGACCGGGCAGCACCTCCATGAGCGTCTCGACGCTGGGACGGCGCTGAGGCCGGCGCAGCACCATCTTGATGGCCTCGGCCACTTGGCTCAGGTTGTGGGGCGCCATGTTGGTGGCCATGCCCACTGCGATGCCGCTGGCGCCGTTCACCAGCAGATTCGGCAGCAGCGCCGGCAGGCAGGTGGGCTCGATCCGTTCGCCGTCGAAGTTCGGAGCGAATTCGACGGTGTTCTCGTCGATGTCGGCCACCATCGTCATCGCAGCGCCTCGCAGCCGAGCCTCGGTGTAGCGGTAGGCGGCCGGTGGGTCGTCGAGGCTGCCGAAGTTTCCCTTCGGCTCCACCAGCGGCACCGACATGGCGAAGTCCTGGCCCATGCGGACCATCGCCTCGTAGATGGCGCCGTCGCCGTGGGGGTGGTATTTGCCCATCACCTCCCCTACGACTCCAGCCGATTTGCGGAACGGCGTGCCGGGTCGCAGGCCCAGGTCGTCCATCACATAGAGGATCCGCCGCTGCACCGGCTTGAGGCCGTCACGAACGTCGGGAATCGCTCGCGCCGTCGTGACTGACAGCGCGTAGGGCATGAACGAGTCACGCATCTCGTCAGCGACATCGACCTCGTGGATCTCGCGTGCGATCGTCGTCGGTGCGGTTGGTCCGGCCATCGTCGGAGCCCCTTTCAGGGACTAGTGGTGTCGCAGAACTGCAGGCGTGCGCGAGCGCAACCTCAGCGCCGGAATGAACCGCGGTGGCGCGGGGCGACCCGGCGACTGCTTCCGAGGGTACGACGGATGCCGCCGCCGTCCGGGGCATTTTCTTGAAGGTGTCCGATGAGGCTCAAGAGCAGCGGACCCTGGGTGATCCTGTGCCGCCGCAAGGGGGCACACCACTAGCCTGCCGCGAGTGTTGGTGAAGGCGCCGTGAGCCGTCGCCTCGAAGTCGAGTTGACCAGCCGGCGTGACGACGGCTCGTGGACGTGGCGCGCCGCGGGAGCGAAAGAGCCGAAGGGCGTGCTCGATGGCGACTTGCTGCCAGCGGGCGTCGGCGAGGGCGATGTGCTGCGCGTCGACGCCGACTTCGAAGTCGACGGCATCTTCGTCACCCAGGTGCTCCCGCCCAAGGCCCGCAGCGGCAAGCCTCCCGCCGAGCGCATCGAACTGATCGGCCCGCCCGATCGCGGAGCTGGGGCCACCACGACCCGCCTCGGCGACCGCGCGGGACGAAAGCGGGACGGTGAGGGCGGTCGTCCCAAGCGCCGCTCGGGCGAGCGCCGCGACCGTGGCGAGCGCGGACAGCGTCGGGAGCGCGACGGTGAACGCTCCGCCGCATCCGGGCGTGACGGCGACAGACGACGTCGAGGGCGGGACCCCGATCGGGACCAACGCCGGGACTGCGACGCCAAGCGGCGCCCGCCCAAAGATGTCTCCGACAAGAAGAAGGCCCCCGCCCCCGAACGGCCCCCGCGCCCCAAGGCCCGCAAACTTCGCCCGGGCCGAAAGCACCGCGATGCGCTGATCGCTGCGCTGCCTGCCGAGCAGCAGGTAGTGGCTGAGCAGGTCGCCCGCGGGGGCCTCGCTGCCGTGCGGGCCGAGATCGAAGCGCAGAACCGCAAGGCAACCGAAGAGGGCACACCCGAAGTGCCGGCGGAGGGCGTGCTTGCCCTGGCGGAGTCGCTGATCAGACCGTTGCAGATTGCCGAATGGCGCGACCGTGCCGATGCTGCTCTCGCCGGGATCGACCGAGCTGACCTGCGCGATCTGCGCTCGGTGCTCGTGGCCGCGGAGGACTACGCCCGTGATGCAGAGGCTCGAGAGCTGGCCGAGCAGATCAGGGCGGGACTGAATGAACGCGTCGAGCGGAGCCAGCGGGAATGGCATGACGAGTTGCGCACTACACTGGCTGATGGACGTGTCGTGCGTGCGCTGCGACTCAGCTCGCGGCCGCCCAAGGCGGGCGCTCCGCTGCCCCCCGAGATCGCCCAAGAGCTCACGTCACAGGCCAATGCGGCGCTCGGAGCCGGTGCCTCGCAGCACCGGATCGCGGTGGTGCTCGAAGCGGTGGCCTTCTCGCCCGTGCGTCCCTACGTCGTTCTGCCCGCAATCCCAACCGAGCCGACTCCCGAGCTGCTCGAAGTAGCTCGGAAGGTCGCCACTCGCCTGCCCGAAGTGGCCGCCGCACTCGGAATTGACCCCGCCGGGGCCAACCAGCCACGGCGCGGCCGCGGTCGCCGACCGAAGGCCGAAGACGCCGCAACGACCGACAATGCCGAACCGGCGGAACAACTCGACTACGCCGAAACAATCGAGAGCGACGCTGCAAGCGGCGACTCAGCTGCTGAGGACATGGCGGTCGAGGAACTCACGCATCCCGCCTGAGAGCGGCAGCACACCCGCCCGTGCCTCGGCGAAGCTCACAAACCGGGCTTCCGCCGCATCATCCCCGGCCACCGGCACGGCATCGGCGTCGCACTCCACGGCGTAATCCAAGATCACGAAGTGCAGGCTCTCGCTGACGTGTTCGGTCACCCCGACCAAGTCGCCGCATCTCACGACGAGCCCGGTCTCCTCAGCCATCTCACGCTCGACTGCCTCGCTCAAGCGCTCGCCGGATTCCACGCGCCCGCCGGGAAACGCCCACAGACCCTCGCCCGGCGGGCGGCCCCGGCGCACCAGCAACACCGAACCATCCCGGACGGCGATGCCGCCGACGCACACCGTGGGAACCGGCCGGCTCATTTTGTGCGCAGCGACGTCGGAGCATCCGGCCGCAGAGATCGGTGCAGCACCAGCAGCCGTGCAGTGAAGCCGAAGGTCTCGAAGAAGTTCTTGGTAGCGCGATTGCCGGGCAGCGCGAGCGCGTCGACGCCGACACAGTTCCGCTGCTCGCACCACAGCAGCGCTTCGCCGATCAGTGCCTCGCCGACGCCAACCTCCCGGGCACCCCGAGTGACATACAGATCGGTGACGCGACCCAGCGTCTCGCCGGCCTGCAGCGTCTCGACGGCCGCCACGGCGTAGCCCACCGGGGCGTCGTCGATCGCTCCGATCCACACGGCACAGTCGGGATCGTCCAGATCGGCTGCCAGGCTCTCCTCGAACGGACGCCCGCGCACCTCTCGGCGCGACCAGACCCAGCCCCCTCGGGCGTCTTCCTGCTCGGCCACTGCCTCGGCCGCCATCTCCGCGAGCGCTCCCAAGTGCTCGGACCCGGCAGCGCGGGCAACTATGTCCACGGGATGAGCCCCAAGGTTCCGGTCTCCATGCGGGGCCCCTCAGGCAGGCTCGGCAGAACGCCGCCGAGCAGTGGCTTCCTCGGCGCCCAAGCGCCCCAGGATCCCCTCGGACAGATCGACGTGCGACAGCATCGCAGCGACTGCGTGATGACCGGCCGCTTCGGAGATCTGCCGGTACATCTCAGTCACGATCCGCCGGTAGTCGGTGTGTCCTTGGGGCTGCGACCGCAGCTCGATCATGTGCATGGCCTCGCGGGCGTTGAACTGCATGCTGTAGCGGACGCGGTAGGCCATGGCCACGGCGTAGGAGGCCTCGAGCGCTCCGACGGTCTCGGCCACGGTGTCGTACAGCTCCGCAGAGAGCTCCATGACATCGTCGTAGGCTTCTCCTCCCCCGGCCGCATCCACGAGCGCGGGAACGGCGTACCCGTGCTGAGGCACCAGCGGCTGCCATTCGATCGTGAGCAGGCGATGACGCTGCAGGTCGCGGAAGCTGCCGTAATCGCCGAGCACGTCGAAGCGGTAGTCGAGGCGTTCCAGCCCCCGGCCCGGCCGGTGGCGGCGGTTCGTCCGCTCGCCGCAGTAGCGCTGCACGAGCTCCATGCGCTGGGCTTCGGTCATGTCGGCCACGCGGGCCGCGATCTGCGATTCCGGAAGCGAGGTGTAGGGGTACAGCATGGCGGCGAGCATCTTGGTCTCGCCGTCGGGATCCCAGTCGGTGAGCACGACCTCGGCCACCGGCTCGGCGACCTCGTCCGCGAACAGGTCCGCCGCGAACTCCGACATCGAGGTCCGGTTGGCCTCGATGTAGTCGGACCACACCACCCCCCGATCGGGCTGGTCCACACGCCGCAGGAACGACGGGATGACCTTGCGCAGCTCGGTCAGCATCATCTGGGCGTAGCTGCGGGCTTCGGGCAGCGGGTGCGCCCGCATCCGCAGCAGCAGCGCCTCGTACGCCTGCCCCGTGCCGAAGATGCCGACGTTGGACAGGCTGGCCGCCGGCAGCAGTCCCCGCGCCGAGTCGAACGCCTGCGCACGGATGGCTCGACGGCGCGCGAGGTCACTGGTGCCGGCCGTCGCGTCGGGATGCTCGGTCAGCCACGTGGTCATCCGGCGGACCATGCCGCCGTAGGCATCGAACATGCGGTCGACGTCGCCGACGAAGCGCGTCCCGGCCCGTGAACTCATCACCGACGGCGGTCGGTGGTACCGGTAGCGGCCCCCGAAGCGCTCGTCATAGGCGAGATAGCGGGTGGACTGCTCGAGGTAGGACATCAGCCGTCCTCGCTCGAGCACCTTGGTCAGCAGGTTCGAGGCTTGCTCGCACGCCAGGTGCACGGCCCCGAGCTGTGCCACCGAGTCGTCGCCATACTCGACGAATACCCGCTGGTAGAGCTGCTCGGCCCGGGCCACGCCCACGGTGGCGTCGATGGTCTCGTCACCCGATATGTCGAGGTCGTCCACGAACTCGTCGAGCAGAAGCCGACGCAGGCTCTTGTGCGTCCTGGAATAGCGGGCGAAGAGCGCCCCCTTGACCACCTCCGGGAGGTTCACGAGCGCGAAGACCGGCTGGCGCAAGTTGGTCACATAACGCCGCAGCACGTCCTGCTCTGCGGGGGTGAAGGTCTCGGCGGTGTAGTGGATCACCGGCGGGGAAGGTTGCTTGGCGGCACCGCGCCGATGGTATGGCCCCCATCGGCGGGAACCGGGGACACCCGCGGACCAGCGGTCTGCGGTTGCGCTGTCAGAACACGATCTCGGCGCCGTCGGGCACCACCGCCACGGACAGCTCCCGGCACCTGCCCAGCCTCTCCCCGTCGAGCCACAGCGTCGTCGGTCTCTCGAACCGGTACCCGGCGTCCGCGACGCGCCGTACCGAGATCGCCGGATGCGGTATGTGAGTCCCCAAGCGCAGCCGCCTGCGGGCGAGCATGCGCTCCCGCAAGCTGAGGCTCGGCCCGTTGAGCCCGGTTTCGAGGACGTGGAGGCGTCCGTCATTGGGATGCGCCGCCGGAGCCACGCGCCACGTGTCGGCAAGGTCGGCGTTCATGACGGCGACAACAGGCCCACGCCACCACGAATTGCGTGCGATGACCCCGACGCACGCCCACAGATGGTCGCCGTCAGCCGTCACCCTGATGAGATCGATGGGTGCTGAGTGGGCTTGGTCCGAGTGCAGGCGCCGGGTGCCGCCGACGGGTGCACCTACCACGTGCCACAGGTCGCCGCCGATGACACCGATCTGTTCAGACCCACCGAATCCGGCACGCTGGGCGGTGATCTCCTTGCGCAGCTCGCTGTTGGTGGAGGCAATCGGCGCCCCCGGCGGCAACGGTGCCGGCTTGCCCCACGGCTCGCCGCGCCGGATCGTCATCGCAGCCTGCGAATACGCGTCGACACCGCTGTGGGTGAGAATCCCCCGCCCGTGGGCACCTCGACCGACCCAGCCGGCGGTTCGTCGGACACTCGCGCCGCAGCCGCTACCACGTCGCGATCGAGCGCAGCGCGTGCGGCTGAGGCCGTGCGCCGGGTGCCGGCCGTCGGCGCCACATCTGCGATGCGGTCCACGAGGTCGATCAGCTGCCGCATCTGGCGCACGAAATCACCTCCCGCGGGCGCGCCGCCGCCTGCGAGGTCGGATCGCCACAGCTCCACATACGTCGCACCCGCAGCCCAAGCATGCGCTGTCGCCAAGAACGCCGCTTCAGGCGGGCGGGAGAGCATGAGGCTGTGGCGGCGTTCGGCCTCGGCGATCTCAGCGGCCAGTTCGAAGATCAGCCCGGCGCGTTCCCGGCACTCCTCATCGGGGTACCGGGGTGCCGACGGCGGCTGGCTGGCGCGGTGCTCGTAGGTCAGCACCGAGACCAGGCCGGCCAGCTGCGTCGCTGCCAGACCGTCGAGCAGGCCGTCGCGCAACGCCAGCACCGTCAGCAGGTCTGCTTCATGGAAGACCGACCGCAGGCACTCGCCTGACGGTGTGAGCGACCAGCCGTCCGAGCAGCCGAACTCGTTCAGCACCTCGTTGGTGGCGTCAAGCTGGCGGGCCAACCCGCCCTTGGCGATCTTGATGCGCTCCTTCATGCGGCCGACCCTGGCCCCGATGCGCTCGGCCTGCCGCTCCGCGCCGGCGAGCGCCCGATCAGGGCGGCGATCCCCGGGACGTCCACGATGGCGCCCTCTGCCGGGCTTCGCTCCCCGGTGCCGGCCGCCCCCCGGTCGGTTCGGGGATCGTCCGCCACCCATCGATCGCACCCGCGCCCGCGCCTCGCGCAGCGCCCGACGCTCCACCTCAAGTGCTGCGAGCCATTCGCCGATGCGCCGGTCGGCACGCCACTGGGCGAACGAGCTCCGCACCAGCTCGGTGGCCTCTGCGTGCGTTCGGCTGGCGATCAGGTTGGCCACCATGTTGTAGGTCGGCCGGAACGACGACTCCAACTCGAAGTCGCCGCTGCCTGCAAGGCGTGCCGTCTCGGCAAATGCCGTATGCGGGTGCCACAGCGTGAAGGCGTAGCCGACGTCGTCGATGCCGCGGCGGCCCGCCCGCCCGGTGAGCTGTGTGTACTCGCCCGGGGTCAGCATGGTGAAGCCCTCGCCGCGGAAACGGCTGAGCTGGCTGATCACGACCGAGCGTGCCGGCATGTTGATGCCCAGCGCCAGCGTCTCGGTCGCGAACACCACGGCCAGCAGCCCGGCGGTGAAGCAGTCCTCAATCGCTTCCTTGAACGCCGGCACGAGACCGGCGTGATGGGCTGCGACACCAGCCTGCAGGCCCTCCAGCCACTCGTCGTAGCCCAAGGCATCGAGATCGCCGCTGCCCAACGCAGCCGTATGTGCCGCAGCGATCTGGCGAACCCGATGCTGCTGGGCGGCATCGAGAAATGCTGCCCCGTCGGCCACCAACGCCCGGGCGGCGTCGTCGCAGCCCTGGCGGGAAAACACGAACACGATGGCTGGCAGCTTGCCGCCGGCTGCGAGGTGCTCGACGATCTCCGAGCGCCGGGGGCGCGCCAGCCGCACGCCCCCCGAACGGCGGCGTCGATGACCTCCCGAGCGCGCCTGAGCCCGCTCTTCCCACCGCTCGATCTCAGGGTTTGCACGGCCGTCCTGCAGCGTCGGAAGGTCGATGACACGTCGGCTGTGCCGCTCGTACAGCAGGAATCGATCCTCGAGCGGCACCGGACGAGCCGAGCACACGACTGCTTCGCAACTCCCGGCAGCCGCATCGATCCACGCTGCGAGCTCGACGGCGTTGCTGACTGTGGCGGACAGGCACACCAAGCGCATGTGCGCCGGGGTTCCGATGATGACTTCCTCCCAGACGGCACCGCGGTAGGGGTCCTGCAGGTAGTGGATCTCGTCCAGCACGGCGACGCCGAATTCGGCAACATGGGATGACGCGGCGTACATCATGTTGCGCAGAACTTCGGTGGTCATGACCACGACGTCGGCGTCGGGCCGGACAACGTTGTCGCCGGTGAGCAGACCCACCCGGTCGGTGCCCAGCCACGAACGCAGGTCGCGCAGTTTCTGATTCGACAGAGCCTTCGTGGGGGTCGTGTAGGCAGCCCGCTGGCCTGCGCCGAGCGCCTGCGCGATCGCGTACTCAGCTACGAGCGTCTTGCCTGACGAGGTCGGCGCGGAAACCAGCACCGAATTGCCCCGCTGGAGCACGTCGAAGGCCTCGAGCTGAAAGCCGTCAGGCGTGATGCCTCTCGCCGCCACATGTCCTGCGAACAGCGTCGGCAGAGCGGCACCCGTGCCGTCCTCAACGCTCAACGCTGGCTGGCTGCGGGTGCGTGCCTCGCTCACGAACCAGAATCCGCAACAGTGGTGATCTCGCCTTGGGCCTCGTCCTGGGGCTCTTGGCCGCGACGACGGCGCAGCCGAAACGATCCTGCACCGCCGCGTCTTCGCAGCATCAGGAAGCCGACCAAGATCGACATCTCGTAGAACACGTACAGTGGCACCGACAGCGCAGCGAGCGTGAACGGGTCGCCCGAGGGCGTGATGATCGCAGCACCGGCGACGATGCCGACGATGGCATAGCGGCGGGCTCGATTGAGCTGCCGTGGGGTCACAATCTCGGCGAGCTGTGCGAACACCAACAGGATCGGGAACTCGAAGCCGATGCCGAATGCCAGCATCATGAACGTCACCAGGCCCAAGTAGGCCCCCGGCCCCAGCAGCGGATCGACGACATCACCGCTGACGGAGATCAGGAATTCGAGCGCTCGCTCGAAGGTGAAGTAGGCGAGGACCACACCGGACGCGAACAGCCCGAACCCGACGATCACGAAGGGCACCGCCCAGCGCTTCTCGCGCCGATCCAGGGCCGGCGTGATGAAGCGCCACAGGTGCCACAACAGCACCGGCATCGCCAGCACCACGCCGAGGTAGGCCGAGACCTTGATGCGGGTGCGGAAACCTTCCAACGGCGAGGTGATGATCAGGCTGCATGAGTCCCCCAGCACGCTCGCCGGAGCGTCACGCGCTTCGAGCACCCGGCAGTACGGGGGCAGCAAGACCGCCTCCAAGAGCCAGTCGTAGACGATCAGGCCGACGACCATGCCGATGCCGATCGCGACGATGCTGAAGATGAGCCGGTTGCGCAGTTCCGAGACGTGGTCCCAGAAGCCCATCACCGCCGGCCGCTGACGGTGTCGTGGCCAGAGCCTCACGCAGGTCCGTCGCTGGTCGGGCGATCCGCCCCGGCGTCGGCGGCGGGTTCTTCAGTACAGACCGCCGCCGCCGGCTCAGCATCGCCCGACGCAGGGGCCTCGCTCGGCGGATTCTTCGGCGGGTCGGCCGGCTCGATGATCGGCGTTGCAAGCGTGGCGTCCATCTCCTGGCGGACCGACGCGGAGAAGTCACGGACCTGTCGAAAGGCGCGGCCGATGCCCCGGATGGCGCCCGGCAGCCGCTTGGGGCCCAGCACGATCAGGGCCACGAGCACGATGATCAGCACCTCGTTGGGCTGCAGGCTCACGGCCCGATGGTAGAACCCCGACCCTGCGCAGCGGTTCTGCACTGTGTACGCGCAGGTTGGCCCATGTGCGGC
Organism: Acidimicrobiia bacterium; assembly: GCA_022828045.1. GTDB lineage: Bacteria > Actinomycetota > Acidimicrobiia > Acidimicrobiales > Poriferisodalaceae > Poriferisodalis. The sequence goes on from JAJEIW010000229.1 coordinate 9,315, forward strand.
GATAACCGCCCCATCACAAGGGCAGTACGCGGCGGGCAGCCCACCGCACTGCCAGGCCGAGCGCTCGCTCGGCAGTGACTTGGCGCAACGACGGCACATCCAGGCTGTCGATCGCGGTTCGCGCCCGCATGACGTCGGCGCGCACCGCCGCTGCTGCGTCTACGACGGACGCCAGGCTCTGTGCGGTAGCCCGCAGTTCCATGGCCAGCCGTCGGATCATGACGATGGCAACCACGGCGAGCACGCCGAAGGCAACGATGGGCAACAGCCATATCGCCGACACAAGTGGCACGATAGAGGCGTGCCCCCTCAGCCGTTGCCGTCACTGCGTACGCCGCCGATCGCGTTCGCACACCGCGGCGGGCGAGCGCACGGTGCCGACAATGCTCTCGACACCTTCGCCGTGGCTCTGGACATGGGAGCAACCGGTCTCGAGACCGACATCTGGCTGAGCCAGGACGGTCACCCCATGCTGGATCATGACGGCGTCGTCTGGCACCGCGGCGTTCGGCGGCCCTACAGCTCGTTGCAGCGTGAACGGATCGGCGATGGCATTCCCACGCTCGCGGACATGTACCAGGCGTGCGGCACCGACTTCGAGCTGTCGGTCGATCTGAAAGACCCCGCGGCGGCCGACGCCGTGATCTCCGCTGCCCGCGCCGCCGGCGCGGAAGATCGCCTCTGGCTGTGCCATGGGGATCGGGATCTCCTGGTGGACCTGCGCAGGCGCACATCTGCCCGCGTCGTCGATTCCACTCGGATGCGACGCATGAAGGAGGGCCCGGAGCGTCGCGCTGCGGCCATGGCCGATGCCGGCATCGATGCCGTCAACCTTCCCGCCAAGGACTGGACGGGCGGCCTCGCGGCCCTCTTCCACCGATTCGAGCGCCTCTGCTTCGGCTGGGATGTGCAGCACACTCGCTTGGCGACGGCGCTGCGGGACATGGGCCTTGACGGCCTGTACGGCGATCACGTCGACCGCCTGCTCGCCGGCCTCGAATCATCGAAGGCACCGGGCGCGTCCGGCCCTGCGGGCGACATCTGCGAGACACAGCCCGCCTGACAGACCCTGGCAGGCGTCGACTTCGCTGAGGGCGCACTCTTCGGATGGGTCACAGACCGCCGAGGCGGGCGGGGGGCCAGAAGCGCGTGAAGGCCCGACCGATGATCTCGCTCTCGGGGATCGGACCGAAGTACCGGCTGTCCTGACTGGAGAACCGGTTGTCGCCCATGACGAAGACGTAACCGGCAGGTACCGGGACCGGTCCGAAATCGCTCGTGTACACATCGGTCGCGAGATAGTCCTCGTGGATCGGTGTCCCGTCGATGATGAGCCGACCGTCCACCGCCCCGACGCTCTGGCCGCCAACCGCCACGACTCGCTTGACCAACTCGGCGGTCTGCGGATCGCGCATCTGGTCAGGGGTGCTGAAGACGACGACGTCGCCGGGGCTGGGGTCGCCGATGCGGTAGCTGAGCTTGGAGACCAGCAGCCGGTCGCCGATCTGAAGCTCCGGCTCCATCGACTCTGAGGGGATGAAGAACGCCGCAACGAGAAACGTCCGCATCAGCAGCGCGAGCACCACCGCGGCCATCAGCATCCACGACCACGACAGCAGGGCATGCGTGCGCCGGCTCATGGCCCGGCGGATGCGCGGCGGGCGCTCGCTCCGGGACAGGCTGACACCAGAGTCTGGGCTCACTGATGCGTCGAAGTCGCCCGCAGGCTCCTCGGGCTCCTGTCCAGCAGGCTCGTCGGACGTGTTCACGAACTCACCGCCAGCCAAGCCGCTGCTGCCCCGAGCCAACCGCAGGCGCAGAAGTCCGCCTCCAGCGGGCGCCCCATCGAGGTGACCGCCAGTCCGGCGCGGGACAGCGCTGCGGCGATGTCGATCGGCTCGCACGAGATCGCTCGATCGCCCAGCGAGGTGATCCATGCGGCCTCGCTCGGCGCGACGGCCGCCTCGGCGGGCACCGGTACCACGGTCCGCAGCGGACCCACCTCCGCCAGGATCCGGGTGTGGTGGCTCACCCCGTGATGGCGCGCTCGCTGATCGTCCGCCGACGCTCGCACCGCGAGCGCCGTAGCGGCGCCGAGGCGGTCCAGCATCGCGGCGTGCCCGGCCAAGTCCAGCGCCGAGAAGCCCAACGGACTCGCTGTGCCGAGATGTCCAGGCCCGGGCGACACGACCACGCGGCTCACGCGCCGCGATGCCAGAGCTGCGACGCCTGAGGCAACGGTGACCGACTCAATGGGTGCGCCGAACGCCTGCCCGGTGCTGACGGCGGTGGCGATCACGCCGCGTTCCAAGCACTCCGCGGCGAGATCGCTGAACACAAACGGCAGCGCACCCCCGTCGGTCATGACATAGCCGGGTGCCCTGCCGGTCGATTCGTGAACTGCTGCGGCCAGCGCGAGCGCATGGCTGTGCAGCACGCACAGCACAACTCGGACGCCCGCCAACGACGGCAGCTCCTCAGATTCGTCACGGCTGTCCGCACCTTCACCGGCTTCTTCTGCCGCGACGACCGGAAGCTGCTCTGCCAGGTAGCGCGCCTTCATGACGCGTCCCTCCCTGGGAGCGCCTTCATACGGCGCGCTCAGGTTGGTGTGCACCACGTGAGCTCCCCCGGTGCCCAGGCCCAACTCCACCGCCGAGACATTCACGAGCAGCTCGTCGCCGACATGGGCCGGTCCGCACAGATCGGTCAGCGCGAACGCCTCGCTGCCGTCATCCAGAGTCATACGCTGCAGGCCTGGCCTGACGTCACGCACGTCGGCGGCTCGCATGCGCGCGAAGAGCGGCATCCGTTGCCCTCAGCCGGCTGCGTCTCGCGGGTCCGTGCGAGCGACGGCACCCATCACAGCGACTCGATCAGCTTGTCCACGCGCTCGTCATGGGAGCGGAACGGGTCCTTGCACAGGACGGTTCGCTGAGCCTGGTCGTTGAGCTTCAGGTGCACCCAGTCGACCGTGTAGTCCCGCCGCCGGGCCTTGGCCTCGCGGACGAACGCACCCCGCAGGCGAGCCCGAGTGGTCTGGGGGGCTTCTTCGGCAGCTCGGCGGACATCGGCGTCATCGAGGACTCGCTCCACCAGGCCGCGCTTCTGCATCAGGTAGAAAACGCCTCGCGTCGAATGCACATGGTGGTACTGCAGGTCGAGCAGCGCGATGTGGGGGTCGTCAAAGCCGACATCATTGCGCTCTGCGTACTCGGCGAGCAGCTTGTGCTTGATGACCCAGTCCACCTCGCGGTCAAGCTTCAGCGGGTCGTCGCCGATGACCGTCATGACGTGCTCCCACATCTGCAGAGCATGCGACTCCTCAACGGTGAGCTCGTTGGTCTCGGCAAAGCGCAGCGCTCGGTCGAGGTACTCCGACTGGATTTCGAACGCGCTGACTTCTCGGCCGTTCGCGAGCCGTACTTTGCGTCGGCAGGTGATGTCGTGGCTGATCTCGCGGATCGCCCGTATCGGGTTTTCCAGCGTCATGTCACGCAGCACCACCGCTGGATCCTCGAGCATCCGCAGCATCAGCGCCGCAGCACCGACCTTGAGAAACGAGGTGTACTCGCTCATGTTCGAGTCGCCCACGATGACGTGCAGCCTGCGGAATCGCTCCGCGTCGGCATGGGGCTCGTCGCGGGTGTTGATGATCGGCCGGCTGCGCGTGGTGGCGCTCGACACGCTCTCCCAGATGTGCTCGGCCCGCTGGGTGATGCAATAGCGGGCGCCCTTGGCCGTGTTGAGCACTTTGCCCGCGCCGGCATAGATCTGACGGGTCACGAGGAACGGGATCAGCACCTCGGCGTAGTTGGAGAAGTCGTCGGCGCGGCTGGTCAGGTAATTCTCGTGACAGCCATAGCTGTTGCCCGCGGAGTCGGTGTTGTTCTTGAACAGGAAGATCGTGCCGTTGAAGGCCTCCTCTGCCAGCCGGCCGGTCGCGCTGGCGACGAGCTGTTCGAGGATTCGCTCGCCTGCTCGGTCGTGGCATACGACGTCGTAGACCGAATCGCACTCGGGCGTCGCGTACTCGGGGTGGCTGCCGACATCGAGGTACAGGCGCGCCCCGTTGGCCAGAAAGACGTTGCTGGACCTCCCCCACGACACGACGCGGCGGAACAGGTAGCGAGCCACCTCGTCGGGACTGAGTCGGCGCTGTCCCCGCAGCGTGCAGGTGACGCCGTACTCGTTCTCCAGGCCCATGATGCGCCGCTGCACGGCGCTCACGGTACTGCCGAATCAGGAATCGGCCTGATCGGCCTCTTCGTCGGCTGCGGCGGCGGCATCGTCGCCGAGGGCGATTTCCACCTCGGCATCGTCGAGACGGCGGAAGCAGCGTCGGCGATGAGACGCATCGGGCACGATCGCCTCGAGCACCGCGACCTCGAGGTCGGCAGCCGAGATCTCGCGCTCGTCGCCAGCGAGAGCGTTGCGAGCCAACCGGATCGCGGCGTCGACGTCGAGACTCTGGTCGTAACCGTCCGAGACCCGCTCGCGCACTGCGTCGGCGTCGCCGCCGATGCAGCAGTAGGCCTCCTCGTCCATGACTGTGCCGTCGTACTGGATCCGGTAGAGCTGGTTGTCCTCACCGCCGATGCCCACCTCCACTACCACGATCTCCACCTCGAGGGGCTTGAGCTCGTGGGTGAAGAACTGGCCCAGCATCTGCGCGTACTGGTTGGCCAGGCTGCGTGCCTCGACATCGGATCGGGAGTATTGATAGCCCTTCAGTTCGGCGTGACGCACGCCGGCGATGCGCAGCTGGTCGAATTCGATATAGCGCCCCACGCCGCCGAAAGCGATCCGGTCGTAGATCTCCGACACCTTGCGCAGCGTCGCGCTGGCATTCTCAGCGACCAGCGCGACGCCACTGTCGTATTCCAGCGTCACGAGCGAGCGACCGCGGGCGATGCCCTTGCGGGCGTAGTCCGCCCGATCCTGCATGAGCTGCTCTGGGCTGACGTACAGCCCCGGCATGCTCACCGCGACATCTCCGGGTGACCCATGCGTGCCGCCGTGCCGCCGTTGCCGCCGCTCGCCAGGCTGGTTTGCAGCGCAGCGAACACCTCGCCCGATTCGGCATCGCTGAGCTGGCGGAATCCGTCCGAACCGATCGCTGCGAGCGCCGGATAGATGCCCCGCACCGGGTCCGGACCGCCGGTGGCGCTGTCTTCATCTGCGGCATGCCACAGCGCTTGAACGCTCAGTGCCAGCGCGTCGGGTTCGCTCAGGTCGTCACGGAAGCCGAGCTTCAGCACGGTTCCCGCGTGCAGGCTGCCCGACCCGGCCGTGGCATAGTCCTGCTCTTCGTAGCGGCCGCCGGTCACGTCGTACTGGAAGAGCCGGCCGCAGCCGCCGCTGGGCTCGAACCCGGCGAAGATCGGCACAACAGCCAAGCCCATCATCGCCTGCGGCAGGTGCGCTCTCAGCATCTCCGCGAGCTGGTTGGCCTTGCCTTCCAGGCTGAGCGGCTTGCCTTCGATCTTCTCGTATTACTCGAGCTGCAGCTGGAAGATGCGCACCATCTGCACGGCGGGACCCGCGGCCCCGGCAATGGCAACCGCAGAAAACGAGTCGGCGGGGAACACCTTGCGCATGTCCCGGTGACTGATGAGGTGCCCGCTGGTGGCCCGTCGATCGCCCGCCACCACGACGCCGTCAGCACTGCGCACCGCGAGCACGGTGGTGGCGTGAGAGCCGTCGAGTGGTCCGGTGCTGCTCGGTGAGACCGGTGCCTGGGCGAACCCGGAGAATGGCTCGCTGCCGGTGCGACGCAGGAGTTCGGTAAAGCTCGCCCCAGGGTCGTCGCCCGGAGCGAAGAACGGCATGGCGGTCACTCGCCGCCCTTCTGCACGTAGTTCTTCACGAACTCCTCGGCGTTGGTCTCGAGCACATCGTCGATCTCGTCGAGCAGGTCATCCATCTCCGCTTTCAGCTCCGTCGCGCCTTCGCCTGTCGCATCCACCGGCGCGGGACTCTCGGTCTCCCGAGGGGCCGTCCGTCGCACTTGCTCGCGTTCTGCCATCTGGGGCCTCCTCCGGTCTGGATTGGGGGTCTCGACTGTGTGTGGAATTCGATCGCCGCCTGCGGTGCGCAGGGCTGGCTCGCGGGCGACCGTCTAGTTGCCCAGCCGGCGCAGCAGCTCGGCCGCGTCATGGCACTCGTCCAACAAGCTACCCACGTGGGTCTGGGTTCCTCGCAGCGGTTCCAGCATCGGCACGCGCCGCAGAGGATCGGTGCCGATGTCGAACACCATGGAGTCCCAGTTGGCAGCCACGATCTGGTCGCCGAACTTGTCGAGGCAACGGCCCCGGAAGTAGGCACGGGTCGTCGGCGGCGGCGCCGATACTGCTTCGTTCACCTCGTCATCCGTGGTGATGCGTTCGAGGCCCATGCGCCGTGAGAGCGACTTGGACGGGCGCAGGTCGTGATATTGCAGGTCCAGCGCCGCCAGTTTGGGGTCGTCCCAGTCAAGACCGTGGCGCTGCGCGAATCCCTCGTACAGGCGCAGTTTGGCGACCCAGTCCAATTGCGACGCCAAGTTCATCGGGTCGGCTTCCAGCCCGGCCAGCACAGCCTCCCAGCGGTCCAGGACGTCATTGCCGATGTCGTCGCCGCCGACGGCGTCCAGCCCATGGCTCTGGGCGTATTTGCGGGCCATCTCGAGGTATTCCCACTGGATCTCGGTGGCTCGCAGCCGCCGGCCGTCAGCGAGCTCGATGGGAGTCGACAGACTCGTGTCGCAGCTGACTTGGCGCAGGGCCGCGACTGGCACCAGCGGTGTCAGAGGCTCGGGCACGAAGTCGTCGTCGATCATCGCAAGCACGAGCGACGTCGTTCCCAGCTTGAGGTAGGTCTGCAGCTCGCTCATGTTGGCGTCGCCGATGATGACGTGCATGCGCCGGTACTTGCGCGTATCGGCGTGAGGCTCGTCGCGGGTGTTGACGATCGGACGCTTCAGCGTGGTCTCGAGCCCGACTTCTTCCTCGAAGAAGTCGGCTCGCTGGCTGATCTGGAACGGCCTGTCGGAGAATGCGGCAGGCTCAGGTTCCGTCAGCGGCACCTCCATGCCGATCTTTCCTGCCCCGCAGAAGATCTGCCGCGTCACGAAGAACGGCATGATGTGGGTCACGATGCGACTGAAGGGAACGTCCCGGTCAACGAGGTAGTTCTCGTGACAGCCGTAACTGTTGCCCTTGCCGTCGCTGTTGTTCTTGTGGATCACCATCTCCTCGCCGTCGGGCAGGAGGTTGTTCGCGGCTTCCATCGAGCGGATCAGGATCTCCTCGGCGGCCCGGTCGTACACCACGCATTGGCGGGCATCGGAGCACTCCGGGGTCGACAGCTCGGGATGCGCGTGGTCGACGTAGTACCGGGCGCCGTTGGTCAAGACCGCATTGACGAGGTAGGTCTCGATCTCGGGAGCGAGCGCGTCGAACTCATTGAAACCCCGTGCATCGGTACCGGGCTGCTCGTCCTCGAAGTCCCAACTGACCCGCTGGCACAGGAAACCGTTGACGTAGGCGTTGATGATCATCGACGACGCCGCCACCGGATTGGAGTCGCCGTCGCAGCGATGGAGAATGCCGAACTCCGTCTCGATGCCAACGACTTTGCGAACCGCCACCGCGCGAGACTTTAGAGGTACTGGCTGGTCTGCACTCGCTCGATGGCCCGGCCGCCCAGCGCATCGCTGTCGTCGGGGTCGACCAAGGTGCGGATGAAGACGATTCGCTCGCCCTTCTTGCCCGAGATCTTCGCCCAGTCGTCAGGGTTCGTCGTATTCGGCAAATCCTCGTGCTCGCGGAACTCCTGCCGGATGGAACCCATGAGATCGTCCAGGCGGATGCCGTTGCTGCCGGCCGCCAGCGAGCGCTTGATGGCGTTCTTCTTGGCTCGCCGCACGATGTTCTCGATCATTGCACCAGAGGCGAAGTCCTTGAAGTACATGACTTCCTTGTCGCCGTTCTGGTAGGTGACCTCGAGGAAACGGTTGAGGTCGTCGGGCCGGTACATCTCGTCGACGGTTCGCTCGATCATGATCCGCACGGCCTTGTGAGGATCGCCGCCGCCGATATCGGTCACTTCCATCGGGTCGATCGGCAGCTTCGGCGTGAGATAGGTGCTGAAGATTGACAGCGCCGCCTGCTCGTCGGGACGATTGATCTTGATCTTCACGTCGAGACGGCCGGGCCGCAGGATCGCCGGGTCGATGAGGTCTTCACGGTTGGAGGCACCGATCACGATGACGTTGCGCAGGCCCTCCACGCCGTCGATCTCGGCAAGCAGCTGCGGCACGACGGTGGATTCCATGTCGGAGCTGATGCCGCTGCCGCGTGTGCGGAACAGCGATTCCATCTCGTCGAAGAACACGATCACCGGCCAGCCCTCGGACGCCTTCTCGCGAGCTCGCTCGAAGATGCGGCGGATCTGCCGCTCGGTCTCGCCGACGTACTTGTTGAGCAGCTCCGGGCCCTTGATGTTGATGAAGAAGCTGCGCGCTCCTTGCTGGCCGGACACCTCCCCGACTTTGGCAGCGAGCGAGTTGGCCACCGCCTTCGCGATCAGTGTTTTGCCGCAGCCGGGTGGGCCGTACAGCAGGATGCCTTTGGGGGCAGGCAGGTCGTAGGTGCGAAAGAGGTCTTGGTGCAGGTACGGCAGCTCGACCGCGTCGGTGATCAACTCGATCTGGGTGTCGAGACCGCCGATGTCGTCGTAGGTGACGTCGGGCACTTCTTCGAGCAGCAGATCGTCCACCTCGGGCCGTGGCAGCCGCTCCAGCACGATGTTGGAGCGCACGTCGAGCAGGAGGTTGTCGCCTGAGCGCAGCGGCTCGCCGCGCAGGTCGCCGGCCAGTTCGACAATGCGTTCCTCGTCGGCCCGCCCGGTGACCAGTGCACGGAATCCGTCGGCGAGCACCTCGTTGAGCGTCACGACTTCGCCGGATGTCTCAGGCCCGCGCGCGAGCACGATGTTGTAGGACTCGTTGAGCACCACTTCGCTGCCCTCGACCAGCTCGGTCTCGGCGAGGTCTGGATGCAGGGCGACGCGCATCTTGCGCCCGCTGGCGTGCACGTCCGCCGTCCCGTCGTCATTGCGGGCGATGAACGTCCCATATGCGGACGGCGGCTGGGTGAGCTTGTCGACCTCTTCACGCAGCGCCGCGATGTGCTCACGCGCCTCGCGCAGGGTGTAGGTCAGCTTCTCGTTCTGCGACACTGCCGCGGAGAGCTGCCCCTTGGCTTCGAGCAGACGCTCCTCGAGCGTGCTGACGCGTGCCGGAGTGTCGGCCAGCTTGCGACGCAAGAGTGCGACCTCTTCCTCGAGCGCGCGCAAGCGGTTGCGGAGCACGCCCGCATCTGCTGCGCTGCTGCGCTCTGGCTCGGTGCCGTCTTGGTCCATGCGCGGCCGACACTACCCGCACACTGGCGCGATGGCGTGACGCGCGGCCGCTCACGGTACGTTGGCAGTGGGTGCCGTGCAGGACGCGCGCCGAGTCGGTAGATTTCATAGTTGGCTCGCTTCCCCCCTCGGGTTGTCCCACAGGAAGGTTCGGTACACGATGAAGGTCTGGATCGATCAGGATCTGTGCACCGGTGACGGACTCTGCGAAGAGATCGCTCCGGATGTCTTCACGCTACTCGACGACGGTCTGGCGTACGTCAAGGAAGGCGACAAGATCTTCTCCGAACCGGGTGGAGTCGAAGGCCTCGCAGAGTTTCCCGACTCGCAGCTCGACGCCGTCATCGAGTCCGCCGAAGAGTGCCCCGGGGAGTGCATCTTTATTGAGGCGTGAGCCTCAATAAAGCAACCAGCACAGCATCGAGGCGCAAGCCACCTCATCGTCCGATGCGGCACTCGCCATTGGACACCTCGCTGAGTTCATCGGGCTGCGCCTCGATCGCCGTGTCACCGAGATAGTCAACCCGTGCATCGACGCCCGCGGAGATCAGGAACCGCAAGAGTTCGCTGCGGCTGAGCGCAAACCCGATCTCACCCAGTCCTTGACTGGCCGCAAACGCCACGCCGAGGACGTGCCCATCCCGGTCTATCAACGGTCCGCCCGATTGGCCCTTGCGGACATCAGCCGCAACGAGGTACACGTTTCGTTTGGACCCATCGCCCCAGTCCATTGAGGCCGCTACGACATGCTCGATGCGGGCCGGCGACACTGCCAGCCCTTCTCCTTGCGGGTAGCCAAGCACGGCGCCGGTGATGCCGAACCGCACACGGCCGATCTGCAGCGGGGGCACCGTGGCGTCAGAGCGCAGCAAGACGAGGTCGCGCCCGGTGTCGTATCCGACGACCGCTGTCCCAGACACGGCAGGCTCGCCGTCGCCATCGCCATTCCACGCAATCTCGACGCTTGACGCTCCGGTCACCACATGAGCTGCGCCAACCACGAGGCCGGGTGCGACGGCGAAGGCCGAACCGTGACTGGACGGTCCGCAACCGTGCGCGCGAACGGCGACGACGCCCTTCGCAACGTCAGCGAGCACATTGTCCTCGACGGTCACTGCCGCGGGCGGAGCACCTAGCCAGACCGGACCGTCAGCACCTGCGATTGTGGCAACGGGCACGATGGGCGGCCCTCCCCAGCCGGTGTCGTCAAGGTCAGGACCGCAAGCAACGAGCGCTGCCGCGAGCAGTGCCATGCCGAGTCTTCGGGCTGCCCGCGACACAGGACGGTCAGTCGCTCGCGCACGGCGATATTGCAGGGCTGCGGTGCCGGTCGCCGCGGTGCGCCTCACGCCTCGATCAATCGGGCGTGCGTCAAGAACCCGGTGTGGGCGACCATGCGATGATCCGGCCGTACCGAGGCACCCTTTACATGCCAGCTTCGGTGAAGGACCTCGATGGTTTCGATCAGCGCCCATGGACCGTCGTCGAGCGCCCTGCGCAGCTGCTGTACCTGGGTCACCGACGGGTTGTAGGCAACCAGGATCCCGCCACGTCGCAGCGTGGAGACCAGATGCCCCACCACCCGCCACGGTTCGGGGATGTCCAGCACCGCCCGGTCGTAACAAGCACTGAGCGCGCTCCCCACTGCGGGCGCTGCCGTGCCTGCATCGAGACGGGGAGGATCCACTGCGTCATACGCATCGCGCAGCTGGACGTCGTAGCGACTGAGCGCCTCGTTCCCTGCCGCAGCCGCCACGTTCGCCTGGGCCCGCTCGGCAAAGTCCTGCCGCAGCTCGTAGCCGGTGACCACTGCGCCGCTGCGCAGCAGAGTCGCTGACAGCGCACCCGAGCCGACGCCGGTCTCGAATACCGACATCCCTGCTCGCACGTCAGCGAGCATCCAGATTGCGCCGAGATCCTTCGGGTAGATGACCTGCGCTCCCCGCGGCATCTTCAGCACCTGATCGGCAAGCGTCGGTCTCACTGCCACGAACCGTGCTCCCGAGCCACTGCGGAACTGCGAGCCCTCACCGGACCCGATGATCTCGTCGTGGCGGACCACGCCCGCATGAGTGTGGAATTCGCCGCCGTGTTGCAACGCGACCAAGTAGCGACGTTGCCGACTGTCGATCATGAGCACTGTCTCGCCAGACCGCAACTCGCCCGCCGGAGTCTCATCGTCCGCCTCGAGGGACGGGTGCCGGGGGGCTTCGCCGGTGCCGCTCACACGTGATCCGCCGGCGGATCTTTCTCGTCGCCCCCGCGCGGCAGGTGCTCAATGGTGAGACGCTCGCCGGGTGCCAGCTCGCCGCGGTACACCACCTCGCGCTCACGTCGTGACAGCCTCATCAGCAGCTTCAGCCCGCTGGCGGCGATCGCCACACCGAGCCAGATCCCGCTGCCGGACCGTGCTCGCTTCCACACGGCCCCGAAGGCTCGATCCCGCAGGCGCCCCAAGCCAGCTGCCGAAGCCATGCTCACCCCCGCCTTGGCATTCTCAAGCTCGTACGACCTCGACGATGGTGCTGCGCTTGCGCCCGCGACGACGTCCGAACAGGAACGCCGCCAGCACCAGACTGGTGCCGACTGCTGCGGCAACGGCAACAACGGCACTCGACAACTGTTCTGCAGTGTCGCCCGCACCCCCGACGAGCTGCCGCACCCGGGCCGTGATGTCTGCTTGAGTGATGCGCTGGTCCTCGGCGTCCCCGAAGTCGTTGTCAGCCACCGTCGCTCTCTTCGCTGTCGTCGTCTGCTGCGTTGCCGGCAACCCCGTTGGCGCCCTGTGCGTCGCGGGTCGGCTTGATCGCCAGCGCCAGCACGACGATCGCCACAATGAGCACAGCCGCACCCGCCAGGTGCGGCACGAATGACCAGTTGGCCCCGAAGAGGCTTGTCTCGCTCTGCAAGGCTCGCATCAGGGCGAGCGCTGCCAGCACGATGGACACGCTGACGGCGATCGCCCCAGCCAGACCGAAGAGCAGGTAACGGCCCAGTCCGCGCAGCGGACCCACCGTCTCCTGCACGACATATGCCCGCAGCATGGCGGCCAGTTCGGAAAGCTCGGCTCTCAGGCCGACATCTCGTCGAGGCACAGTTCGCTCTGGCACCGTCCGCCGGGATTGAGCGGGCCACCTTGGCCCGTGGTGCGACGCTACCGGCCGCCCAGCAGTTCTTCCACGCCGTCCAGCACGCCCGTCATCACCTCAATGCGCCCTGCAGGATCGGGCGCGCACAGCATCGCATGACGGTCGAAGGGCCCAGCCGGCACCAGCGCCGCAAGTCGGAAGGACCAAGCCGTCGGATCGGCATCATCTTCCGCGAGCTGCGCAAGGCGATCGTCGATCGCCGCCGACTCAGCCGCCGTGACCCCGAGTGCGCCGATCTCCGATGCCAGCGCTCGCAGCCGTCGCAGCCGTGCCACGAGCGCCCGACGCTCCGGTTCGCCGATTTCGGCAGCCTCGTCAGGCCACCCGACGGTGAGCGCTTGCGGGTACGGGTCGTCAGGCAGCCACTCGAGAATCCGGATTCGCTGGCCGCCGGTGGCGAGCATCACCCAGCGGCCGTCAGGCAGTTCTTGATGCTGGGAGATCGTGGCGAGGCAACCCATGTCGGAGCGCACATCCCCTCCGCCGACCTCGCTGCCGCGTTCGATCATGACGACCCCGAACGGTTCGTCATTGTCGGTGCAGCGCCGGGCCAATGCCCGGTAGCGAGGCTCGAAGATGTGCAGCGGCAGCACTGCCCCGGGCAGCAGCGGCGAGCCCAGCGGAAACATCGGCCGTGCTTGGCGGCCAGCAACATCAGCCCCCGGTGCAGCATTGGGGGTCGTCTCAGCAGGTTCGGGACAGCCCTCAGGCGGAGCCATGCGCCAATCCTCGCAGGGCATCGAGATCGCCGACGGGGTAGCGCAGCAGCTGACCCGCCAAGGACTCCTGAAGTTCGAGGCCGAGGCGGGAATCAGCCGGCACGTTGTTGAGGATCTGGGCGAAGACGACCGTCCCGCTGTCTGTCTCGAGGTAGCCGGCCAACGAGTTGACCCCGGTCAGCAGACCGGTCTTGGCGTGCAGCCGGCCCGCCACCGGGTGCTCGCCGAATCGGTGCGACAGCGTGCCTGTTTGCGCTGCGATCGGCAGTCCCGCCAGAACAGCGGAGGCGGTTCCGAGCCGATCGATCAGGGCCGCCAGGAAACTGCAGGTCACCAGGTTTCCCCTATCCAGCCCCGACCCGTCCATCACGGTGGGCGAAGACTCCGAAGGCAGCATCTCGGACACGATCCGGGCGGCTGCAGCGGCTCCCGCAGGCGTCGATCCTTCCCCCGCGCTGCGCAGACCGATCTCCCGCAGCACCAGCTCGGCGGTGGTGTTGTCGCTCTCGCGCAGCATCTGCTGGATGATCTCGATCATCGGAGGCGACGTCAGGCGCGCAATCTCGGTCATGCCGCTCGGGGCCGTCGACACCACCAGGTCGGCATCCACAGCGACACCGCGCACCCGCAGCAGATCAGCGAGCGTCGAGACAAACCAGCGTGCCGGCTGCTCGGCTGCGGTGAGCGCAGTGGTGAAGCCGGTGATGCCGTCGTTGAGGCTCAGCGCCGACAGCGGCCCGCTGTGCAGCCGACTGATGTACCGCTGGGGCCACGTCTCGGGAAAGCGTGTCGTGTCGTAGCGCGATTCGTCCGCAATGAGCCGCCCGCTCAGCGACTCGATCCCCAGCCCGACGAACTGGTCCGCAAGATCCTCCATCGGCGTGCGCAACTGCGGTTGGCGCCGGTGGGAGTCCGCGTATGACTGCGTCATGATCAGCGGGTCGCCACCGCCGATGACCCAAACTGTGCCGTCCAGCGCGCCGTCGGCGACCTCAGCGTCGGTGAGGACCTGGGTCACCATCCGCTCGTCGGGATCCGCGACCGCAAGTGCAGCGGCGGCAGTGATGAGCTTCTGTACCGACGCCGGGATCACCGGTTCGACATCGCTGGAGAAGACCTCCTCGCCGTCGATCCAGATCGCCAGGCAGTGCGGCTGAGGCCAATCCGAGCTGAATGCCGTCATCTCCCTGCCGATGATGTGACGCTGCATTGCGCGCCACAGCGCCTGCGGTGCCCGTTCCGCACGCAGCAGCGGCAACATCGCGACTCCTGCTTCGGCTTCGACGGCGACTGCATCTGCGGGTTCGTTTGGTGCAGGCAGCACGGGCGTTCGCAGCGACAGCGCATGCGCCTCTGCCTCGTCCGCGGCTCCGCTCATCCGTACTGCTGCCACCGTGGGCAGCAAGCCAGCCGCTGCTGTCAGCAGCACCAGTAGCGCCGTACGCAGGACTCTCACGCCACCTCGGCAGGGTTGCCAAAGGCGGCACTGTCCCCCTCCGCGCCGCCAAGGGCGGCGCCGAGCGCCGCCGACAGCTCACCAGCCTCCGATCGGACAACCGCCGGCCGCGACTCGGCTGTGCGGCCGATGAGCATCTCTCCCAAGTGCTCGTCGACCGGTCCGGCGAGCAGGTCCCAATCCTCGCTGATACCGCCGCCGATGACCACCATTTCCGGATCGGTCAGGACACAGAGATTCGAGATGCCGAGCGCCAGCCAATGGGAGAACTCGTGCAACACCGCTTGCGCTCCGACGTCGCCCACGCGAGCCGCCGCTGTGACGTCGGGGCCTGTGATCCCCGGACCGAGGCGCTCGACTGCCAGCCGATCCAGCGCTGAGCCCGACGCATACGTCTCCCAGCAGCCTCGTCTGCCACACGGGCACGCACGCCCGCCGGCCTCGACGATCATGTGCCCTGGCTCTCCGGCCAACCCGTTGGCACCGCGCAGGACTTCGCCGTCGACCATGAACGCCCCGCCGATGCCGGTGCCGATTGCCACCATCACGCCGTGGCGGATGCCCTGTGCCGCGCCGTGCTGGACCTCCCAGCGGGCGGCACAGTTGACTTCGTTGTCGAAGCTGACTGGCATCCCCAGCGCCGCACTCAGATCGGCTCCGATGGTCGCTCCGTCCACCCCCACGAGGTTCGGAGAGACCGTCACGACGCCGGCGGTGGAGATGAGCCCGGCCATGCCGACGCCGACCGTGACCTGCTCTGTTGCCGACGCAAGCTCCTGCGCCATCGCAACCAAGGTGTCCACCAGGTTGTCGGCACCCGCAGGGGTGACTTCGCGCAGCTTCTGTGCCGCCGCGCCGCCGTCAGAGGTGGCTACGCCGAGGATCTTCGTGCCACCGACGTCGAAGCCGAGACGCGTCAAGGGGGCGCCCGACGTACTCCTCACATGTGCCGCCTCGCTCCGAGCGGCGCCCGCCTCGGAGGTGGGTCGCCGGCCACGGTGCGGCTCCGCGACTTACAGCTTGCCGAGGATCGAGGCGCAGCTGGACACGTCGACGCCGCCGCCTTCCTCGACCTCGAGTGCCGTCACCGTGCCGTCCTCGATCACTGCGGCGTAGCGGCGAGACCGCATACCCAGCCCGAAGCCCGATCCATCCATGACCAGACCCATGGCCTCGGCGAACTCGCCGTTGCCGTCAGCGGCCATCTCGATTCCCTCTGCGCCCTGCGCCTGCGCCCATGCGCCCATCGTCCATGCGTCGTTCACCGAGACGCAGACGATCTTGTCGACGCCCTTGCCGGCAAGCTCGGATGCACCTTCGACATATCCGGGGAGGTGGGCATTGCTGCAGCCGGGGGTGAAGGCACCGGGCACACCGAACAGCACGACCTTGCCGCTGCCAAGCATCTCGCTGGACTGCACCGGCGCCGGCATGCCGCCGTCGTCCAGCACTCGCAACGTCACCTCGGGAATCTGGTCGCCAACCTGTACCGCCATCTCGCTTCTCCGTTCATGTCGGTCGTTCTTGCGAAGAGTGGCCCGAAGCGTACCGGCACTGCCGCTTGCGGATCGGGGTGCCCACGGCAGACCTCCCTAGTTGTGCAGGCTCAGCTCCCCGACGGGCGGTCCGACACTGCGTATCCACCCCAGCAGCTCGTCGTAGTCGTCGGTGCTCGGCAGATCGGGGTTCGCCTCGGCGACCGCGGGGGGGCACCGGAACAGGCTCGCTGCGTCTGCCGCACGCAACATCGTCAGATCGTTGTAGGAATCCCCGACAGCAGTCACGTGATAGTTGAGGCTCCGATAGGACTCCACGGCGCGCCGCTTGGCGTCGTTGACCCGGCGGCGCCATCCAGCGAGACGGCCATCGACCACATCGAGCCGGTGACACAGCAGGTGCGGGTAGCCCATCAGATCCAGGAAGTGATCGTCGAACTGCTCGAAGGTGTCCGACAGCAGTACGACCACCCACCGCCGACGCAGATCATCGAGGAACTCGCGCGCACCCCGCAGCAGCGGCAGCTCGGCGATCGCCTCCCTGATCTGGTCGAGCGACACATCGTGATCGTTCAGCACATCGAACCGGTACTGCATCAACGCGTCGTAGTCCGGCTCGTCCCGCGTGGTCCGCCGGAGTTCATCGATGCGGGTGCGCTCGGCCACCGCGATCCAGATTTCGGGCGTCAGCACGCCCTCCATGTCCAATGCGATGACCCTCTGCACGAGCGCCGATTCTGTCATGCGCAGGCTTGCCCTCTGCATCTTCGACCGGCAATGATCCACGGTCCGGCTCGACGGCGTCGAGCCGGACCGACGGCGCACGTTGCCATAGGGATCGCAACTAGGGTCACATCAGGACGACTGGCGCGAGGAGGCCGCCATGGCCAAGCCCATCAAGATGGCCCACGCGGTGTTCCGCACCGATGACATCAAGCGGGTTCAGGACTGGTGGTGCACTGTCCTCGAGGCCAAGGTCGTCCACGACGGCGGCTTCATCTCGTTCATCTCGTTCGACGACGAACATCACCGCCTAGCGTTCGTCCAGCGAGGCCAACCCGGTGACTTCGACGCCCGCAAGGGCAATCTCGACCACATCGCCTACTCCATGGGCAGCTTCGGCGACCTCATGGACCTGTATGCGCGGCTGAAGGACGAGGACATCCTGCCGACGCGCAGCATCAACCACGGGCCGACGACGTCGTTGTACTACGCCGACCCCGACGGCAACGGCGTGGAATTCCAGATCGAGAACTACGCCACGATGGGAGAATGCGTCGAGTTCATCCAGGGTCCGGCGTTTGCCGAGAACCCGATCGGCATCCTGTTCGACCCCGACCTGCTGCTCGAGCGGTTCCGCCGCGGCGACCCGCTGGCCGAGCTGGTCCGACAGGGTTCCGCGCCGGTTTCCGCCATCTGAATCAGAGCTGAATCCGACCCAGGACATGTGAGCATGGGGCGTCGCGGGCATGACGACGCGTCATTCCCGTATCGTGAGATTGAGCCTCGCGGCCGTTCAGGTTGCGCACCCCTCGGAGGCATCTGGTGAGCACAACGGTCCACCGCAACGTCTACATGACCGACGAGCTGCAGGCGATCTATGACCAGACGGTCGCTTTCGTCGCCAATGAGGTCACCCCGGTGGGTGACGTGTGGGAGGAGACCGGCCAAGTCCCCCGCGAGATCTACAAGCGCATGGGCGAATTGGGGATGTTCTCGTTGCGCGTGCCCGAGCGGTGGGGCGGGCTCGGCCTCGGCCCGCTTGCCTCAGCGACGTTCGCCGAGGCGCTCGGCACTTCCACCTACGCAGGCTTTGAGGCGAACATCTTGGTGCACACCGATATGGCATTGCCACACCTGCTCAATGCAGGCACTGATGAGCAGCTCGAACGCTGGCTGCCGTCGATCCAGACCGGCGACACCATGATGTGCATCGGCGTCACCGAGCCTGACGCGGGGTCCGATGTGGCGGGATTGCGCACGACCGCGGTGCCCGACGGCGATGGGTGGCGTCTCAACGGCACCAAGACGTTCATTACCGGCGCCGTGTACGGCGATGTGATCGCCCTGGCAGCGCGCACGAACCCCGACGACCGCTACGGGATCTCCATGTTCCTGGTGCCGACCAACGCGGACGGGTTCGAGGTGGCCAACAAGCTCGACAAGCACGGCTGGCGCTGCTCGGACACTGCCGAGCTCGTGCTGCACGATGTGTGGCTGGGGAGCGATCACCTGCTCGGCGAGGTGCACCGGGGCTTCTACGCCGCCATGCAGAATTTCCAGAATGAGCGGATGGTCATCGTGGGGATGGGCATCGGCGCGGCGCAGGTCGCTATCGATCTGACCAACGCGTACACCCAGCAACGCAAGGCCTTCGGTGGTTCGCTCTACGACTTGGGGGCCATCCGCCAGCGCATGGCGATGAATCAGGCCAAGGTCGACGCAGCGCGCGCCTCGATGTACCACGCCGCATGGCTCAAGGAGCAGGGCATCGATGCCACCAAGGAGATGTCCGGCGTCAAGGCATTCGGCGCCGAAGTCGTGAATCAGGTGATGTACGACTGCATGCAGTTCCACGGTGGCATCGGCTATATGCGCGAATCGACGATCGAGCGGATGTGCCGCGACGCCCGCATCCTGCCGATCGGCGGCGGCGCCACCGAGGTCATGCTCGAAGAGGTCGCGAAGCGCAGCTACATCGACGGCTAGCGGGATTCGAGCCATTCTCGTACGGCACCAGCGAAGCGCGTAGCCGACGCGCCGTCGAAAGCTCGATGACGGTTGCAGAAGCGGACTAGCCAGCAACTATGCGGATCGATGCCTTCGACTCGAGCCGGAACGGCCAGTGGTTCCCACATTCGGGCCGGTACGAGGGTTGTTCGACAGCCCAGAGGGAGACCCACCCACGGGCAGTCGGTGGCGACTCTAACCGCGGGCCAGCTCGCCGCAGCGAGCTGAGATCGCGTCGATCAACCGGTCGATACGGGCGATGTCGAGCATGTCGCTCAGCGCCCTCTTGGCGTCGGAGTCGTCATCCCATGTAGGTTCTCGCAGATCAGTGCCGATCCGAGCGTCGCGGTCGTATCGCATCCCGTCCGTCGCCCAGAGTATGTCGACAACGTCGTGCCAAGCTTGGCAGGTTTCGTCAGCGGGTTCGAGCAGCGGTCCGCCGCAGCCGCAAGCCAGCGCCAGCAGGCCGAAGCACGCGAGCGTACGCCGAACGGCGATGCTTGATCGTCGAGTCCGAACATGGCGAAATGGTCGCCGGTCGAATAGCCGAGGCGTCACGGCGCTACGCGCCCATCAGCTCGGCCATCATCCCGCCGTAGTCGCCTCCCTTGGCCACCAGGTGCCCGTGCCCTCGGTGGGTCGAGCTGATCTGGTCGTCATCGTCGAGGTTGGCGCACACCCCGGCGGCCACGGCCTCCTCCCCCACGTACAGGTGCAGGAACCCGGGCAGCCGGTTCTGCTCCGCGAGCCGGCCGGCGGCTTCCTCGAAGTGGCGGATCCGCACCATGCGCCGGTGCAGATCCAGCAGTGTCTCTGGACTCGGATCCATGCGAAACCCCTCGTGGCACGGCTCCAGCGCGCCTCACACTAGTTCTGGCCCTGTACGCCGATCACGGCTGCGTTCGGCCCGTCCGTCGCCGTCACGGGTTGGCGACTCCGTTGCCTTCACGAGCGACGCGTAGTGTGGCCCGGTGGCTCCCGAACCAGATGCATCTCCGACTTCCGAACCCCGTTCGATTCATCCCAGCGGGCCCGATCCCGGCATCGGGCGCGGCGGCCTGCGCTCCGCAGCCTGGTTCGACATCGAGGGCGATCCGCTCATGTCGGCGCTGTACCTCGAGCGCTACGCCAACTATGGATTGACTCGCGAAGAACTTCAGTCGGGCAAGCCGATTATCGGCATCGCCCAGACCGGCTCAGACCTGTCGCCGTGCAACCGGCACCACCTCGAGCTGGCCAAGCGGGTGCGCGAGGGCATCCGCGAGGCGGGCGGCATCGCGTTCGAATTCGGCGTGCATCCCATCCAGGAGACCGGCAAACGGCCCACCGCTTCGCTCGACCGCAACCTGGCCTACCTGGGCCTCGTCGAAGTGCTGCAGGGGTATCCGCTCGACGGCGTGGTGCTCACGATCGGCTGCGATAAGACCACGCCGGCGTGCCTGATGGCAGCCGCAACCGTGAACCTGCCGGCCATCGCACTGTCGGTCGGGCCGATGCTGAACGGCTGGCACGAGGGGCGCCGCACCGGCTCGGGCACGGTCGTGTGGAAG
>JAJEIW010000022.1 GCA_022828045.1 Acidimicrobiia bacterium
CCTTGGCCCGCCAGCACCAGCTCTACGTGCGGCCCGACGAAGCACGGGCCTCAGCGGAGGCCGCCGTCGAGCTGAGCCGGGGCGCGACCATCAGGGAACAGCAGCACATCGAGATTGTGCAGCTGCTCATTACCGGCCAGGCGCCGCAGGGGCTCGAACTCATCCGCCAGCACGTCATCGACTACCCACGGGATGCGTTCGCCCTGGCACCCGCCTGCGGCGTGTTCGGCGCTATCGGATTCAGCGGTCGCATCGGGCGCGAAGCCGAGCTGCTCGCATTTCTCGAGTCGCTCGCCACTCACTACGGCGACGACTGGTGGTTCGCCACCGTGCACGCCTTCGCCCTGATCGAGACCGGCCGGTGGAACCGGGGCCGGCAGCTCGCCGAGCGTGCGCTCGAACAGCGTCCGACCACTCCCCACGGTGCCCACACGCTCGTGCACGCGCTCTTCGAAGCCGGCGCGGACGACGAAGCCATCGGCTTCCTCGACGGGTGGCTCCCCGCATCTGATCGGGTGAGCGTGCTGCACTGCCACATCTGGTGGCACTATGCGCTGGTGCTCATGGCAGTCAGCCGCCACGATGATGCCTGGCAGGCCTTCCGACACAACTGCCTGCCTAGGGCAACCACCAGCCCGCCGATCACCGTGTTCTCTGACTCGACATCGTTCATGTGGCGCTCGGAGCTGGCCGGGCAGCCTCGCGATCGCGCCGTCTGGCAGCAGGTGCGCGAGTTCTACGAGGAGCGGTTCCCGCAGCCCATCGTGTTCGTCGATGCCCACGCCGGGCTCACCTACGCCGTCCTCGGCGAGACCGAAGAGCTCCAGGCGTGCATCGCCGAGCTGCAGGAGCTTGGCGAGGCAGGCCGTCTGCCGGCGGGAACCACCGGAGCGACACTGGCTCAGGCCTACGGAGCGTTCGTCGACGAGAAGTGGTCGACGGTCATCGATCTGCTCGAGCCGCTGATCCCCCAGGTCGTTCGCATCGGCGGCAGCCGGGCGCAGCGCGACCTGATGACCAACACACTGCTTGCGGCCTATGTCAAGGCCGGTCGCATCGACGAGGCGCGAGCGTTCTGTGCCCAGGTCGTCGACCGCCGACCCACGCGCCCAGTGGCCGGTTTCGAACTGTGCTGATCGCGGTTGCGAGATCGCAGCCCGCCGTCAATCAGAACCCGTGCCAGCCGTCGAGTGCTGCCGACTGCTCGATCCACACTGACAACTGCGCGTCGTCGAATTGATTCTCACCGATGTCCACCCAGCGCGAATCAGGATCTTTGCCCGAGCCAGGCGGCTCGGGAACGAGCAGCGCGCCATTCAGGAACGTCACCTTGACGTAGCGGGTGAATGCATGGCAGCTCGCGAACCACCCGCGCCCCTCGATGCCGTAGAAGGGCGAGTTCCAGCGCACGGCCTTGCGCACGTCGGGCACGACGTGCTCGACCAGATCATCCAGCTGGCGAGCGATGG
Organism: Acidimicrobiia bacterium; assembly: GCA_022828045.1. GTDB lineage: Bacteria > Actinomycetota > Acidimicrobiia > Acidimicrobiales > Poriferisodalaceae > Poriferisodalis. The sequence continues at coordinate 1,470 of JAJEIW010000022.1, forward strand.
TGCCCTTCCACCCCGGCATCGCCGCGATGTACGCCTGCACCGGGGCATCGCCGTCGCCCTTGGGAATCTGCGGGTTGCCGCCCGCGAGCAACTTCGGCCGCGAACCGTCCGGCATGGTGGAGCTGACGGGACTCGAACCCGTGACCCCCTGCTTGCAAAGCAGGTGCTCTTGCCATCTGAGCTACAGCCCCAAGAAGCGAGGGCCAACGAGGGTACCCGCCAACATGCTGCGCAAGCCCTCGCGTGAACAGCGCCCTCGTTCCTGAGTCCAAGTTCTGTGCCTGAAACTTGGAATTGCATATCTGAAATCCAAGTTTCGCGCTGGACACCGGGCGGGGCGGGCTGGCGCGGGGCAGGCTTGGGGGCTGGTGGACGGCACATCGAATCTGAGACCTCCGGGTGAACCGGGGAGCGAGTCGGCCCCGTGGTCGGTTGCAGCTGCGGCGTTTGCCGCCAACTTCGTGACGTTCGGGATCCTCTTCTCGTTCGGGGTCTTCCTGACGCCCATCGCGGATGACCTCGACACGTCGACCGGGCCCGTGGCCGCCCTGTTCTCTACAGCCGTCTGCACGTACTACGCCGACGGCGCCATCGGAGGTCGCATCGGGGACCGCTACGGCACCCGACTGCTGGTAGGCGTCGCAGCGGTGGCGATGTCGGCGGGCCTTCTGCTGACCGCCTGGTCGAATGCGCTGTGGCAGACCTACGCCGCGTTCGGCGTCTTGGTCGGGCCCGCCACGGGTTTCTGCTACCCGTCGATGATCGGCCTGATCGGTCGCAGCTTCAGCGAGCGACGGCGGCCGACGGCGATGGGCTTCCTGCTGGCCGGCGTGGGAGCCGGGACGCTGGTCATGCCGCTGGCGAGCCACGCGTTGATCTCGAGGCTGGGCTGGCGCCAGACCTACGCCGTGCTGGCTGCTGTGGCCTTCGTCGCCATCGGCTGGGCCGCAACACGTGGCGACCGGGTGAGCATGTCCACGGCAGGCCTCATTCGTGTCGCCCGGCTGGTGCGCTCGCGCCGATTCCTGCTGTTCTTTGCAGCAGTCGTGGCGATCGGGCCGGGCTTCTACGCGCCGGTCGCGTTCTACAACGACTACGCGGTCGACCGTGGTGTCGCGCCGGCATTGGCCGCAGCACTGATCGGCATCTCAGGCGCGACGAGCGTCGCCGCCCGGCTGGCCTGCGGCGCGCTGGGCCACCGCGCCGATCCGATGTGGCTGTGCCGGTCGGCGTTTGCTGCCATGACGGCAGCGCTGGCGATCTGGTGGATCTCTGACGGGAACCCTGCAGTGCTGATCGCCAGTGCCGTTGCGCACGGTGTCGGCTGGGCGGTGTGGGTGACCGCCACACCCTCCGTGCTGGCCGGCTGGTACGGGGTGGAGAACTTGGGCGGTGTGATCGGCATCCACTACACAGGTCTCGGTGTCGGCGCGCTCGCCGGTCCGGCGGTGTGCGGCTTCATCATCGACGCCTCCGGATTCGGACCCGCGATCGGGCTGGTTACCGTCACCAGCCTGGCGGCACTCGGTCTGTTGATGCTGCCGATGCGGGAAGCGGCCGTCGCAGGATCGCCATAGGGCGTACATGGATCAGGCCCGGGGCTCAGCCTCTGAGCCCGAATCCACCGGTGGGGTGGGTTGGCGCCTGTTGTGGCGGTTGGTGCTGGGGCTGTGGGGGTCGGTGGTGGGGTTTGGCGTGTTCGGGGGCGTGCGGGGTGGGGCTCGGCTGGGGCTGGGTTGTGTGCTGCGCCGGGTTGAGTCGGTGCGGGGTGCGCGGCGCTGCTGGGCGCTGGGGTGTGTTCAGCAGCGTGGGGGCAGGCTGCGGACGCGGTCGAGGGCGGCGGTGAACGTGTCGGCCCGGGGCCATCGGGCTGGGAGCCGCAGGGTGGGTCGGCCGCTGCGGTTGACGAGCCGGGCGGGCACGGCGAGCAGGCGGCGGGCGACGGTGAGCTTGTGGGGTGGCTGTGTGGGTCCGATGCGGGCGGTCCAGCGTGCGGTGTTGTGGGCCAAAGCGGCGCAGGCGAGCCAGGCGGCGTTGGCGGTGAAGCTGCCTGAGGGACTGTGGGCGAGGCCGCCGGCTTTGAGGTCGCGGATGGCTTGCTCGACGCGGGCGTGGCCGCGGCAGGCGGCGTCGGCTGCTGTGGCGTCGAGGTCGTCGATGTCGGTGACCACGGCGTGGTGTCGCCAGTGGGGGAACAGCTCGGCTTGGGGTCCGATCAGGCGGGTGCGGCGCACCGCCAGCCGCACGGTGCGCCGCTGCTTGCCGTCCGGCCGCTGGTGAGCTCGGTGGCGGCGACTTGTGCCTCACCGTCGTCGGTGTAGTCGATCGGCGTCCAGTCGGCGTCGCCGATCGCCGCGATCGCCCTGTCGATGCTGGGGTTGGCGGCCACGGCGATCAGGAAGCGGCAGTCCCGGTCGGTGAGCTTGTCGATCAGGTCCCAGCTGAACAGCCCCGCGTCGGCGCGCAGCGTGAACTGCGCTTCGGGCGCCAGGCGGCCCAACCGCGCGATCGTCTCGGCGGCGAACCGCACATGGCCCCGCTGGGAGGAGCCGCTGCGCATCCGGGAGTGCACCACCTCGCCGGTGTCGTCGCGCACCGCCACCAGCGGGTGATAGCCCAGCCGCCCGCTGTGGCCGTAAGCGGCGCCTGCCTTCGCGTCGCCGTGCACTTCGCGCACCGCGGAGTCCACGTCGATCGTGACCTGCTGCGCCGCAGGCGCTGCACCCGCAGCCCACGCACGCCCCAAAGCCAGCTCCTGAGCGCGGTCGAGTTGGCGCACATGACCCCACGTGAAGGTCCGCATGAACGTCCCCAAAGTGGAAGGCGCCGGCACCGAGAACCCCAGCACCGCCCCCGCCCGCAGCCGATCGGCGTCCGAAAAGAACGAGCCGCCCACCAGCATCGAGCACACCGCGCCCAGCACCTTCGCGCCCGACCCGCGGCCCGCCCCCGGCGGCGTCACCGTCTCGTCGATCAAGCCCTCCAGACCCAGCCGACACGCCAGCGTGCCCGCCAACAGCAGACCCCCGTCAGCGACCAGCGAGCCCTCGTCGAACACCGTCTCGATCCGGTCCAAACCCTGCGTTACCGTGCTCACAGAAAGTGCCTCCCGTCATGGCATCACGCCGAACAGCAATCAACGGCAAAATGCCACGTCAGGAGGCCTTTCCAGCGGACACCCCAACCCCCACACCCCAACCCAACCGGTGCATCCGGGCTTAGGCTCCCCCGTGGTGAGCAGCATCTGGCAGGTCGCACGCGGACTGAAGATGTCGTACCGCGGCTCGGACCTTCGACACCGGGTGGAGCAGCTGAACGGACGGCTCGACGAGACGTACGCGTCGAGCGACGGCCCGACCTCCGACCACGCTGAGACGGCAACGGAGTACTACGACATCTGCAGCCACCTCATGATCTACGGCTGGGGCGAATCGCTCCACTTCGCACCGCTGTCTCCACAGGAGAGCTTGGAAGACGCCAAGCTCCGCCATCAGCGGCTGATGATCGACAAGCTGGATTTGCGCGAGGGCATGTCGGTCATCGACGTCGGGTGCGGGATCGGCGCGCCGATGCGGACCGTGGTCCGTGAAGCAGGAGTCACGGTCACCGGCATCAACAGCAGCGAAGTC
>JAJEIW010000192.1 GCA_022828045.1 Acidimicrobiia bacterium
TGCATGCCGCAGCGGTGGTGATCAGCCCCGAGCCGCTCACCGACTACCTGCCCATCCAGCGCAAGCCCGAGTCGGGCACCGATCCCGAAAAGGCGCCGATCGTCACCCAGTTCGACATGGGCGGCGTGGAAGACCTGGGCCTGCTGAAGATGGACTTCCTGGGGCTGCGGACGCTGTCGATCATCGACGATGCGGTGCGGCTCGTCGAGCGCACCACCGGCGCGGGGCTCGACATCGATGCGGTGCCGCTCGACGACGACGCCACGTTCAAGCTGCTGTGCGCCGGCGACACGATGGGCGTGTTCCAGCTGGAGTCGACGCCGGTGCGGTCGCTGCTGCAGTCGATGCGCCCCACCCGGTTCGAGGACATCTGCGCGCTGGTGGCGCTGTACCGACCGGGCCCGATGGCTGCCGACATGCACAACAGCTACGCGCACCGCAAGAACGGCCGTCAGCCCGCCACGCCGCCGCACCCCGACCTCGCCGAGCTGCTCGAAGAGACCTACGGGCTGATGATCTACCAGGAGTCGATGATGCGGGTGGCCCAGGAGATCGCCGGCTACTCCATGGCCGAGGCAGACGACCTGCGCAAGGCGTGCGGCAAGAAGAACCGCGAGCAGATCGCCGAGCACCGCACCAAGTTCGTCGACGGAAGCGTGGCGAAGGGCTACACCGCCGACCTGGGCAAGCAGCTCTTCGACATCATCGAGCCGTTCGCCGACTACGCGTTCAACAAGAGCCACGCCTTCGCCTACGGGCTGATCGCCTACCAGACGGCGTACCTGAAGGCCAACCACCGCACCGAGTTCCTGGCGGCCGTGCTGACCGGCTCGAAGCGCAACATCGACAAGGCCGGCGTGTACCTGGCCGACTGCCGCCAGTCGGGCATCGACGTGCTGGTGCCCGACATCAACCGCTCCGAGCTCGACTTCGCCGCCGACGGGCGCAGCATCCCCTTCGGGCTGTCGGCGGTGCGCAACGTGGGCATGAAGGTGGCCGAGCCGATCCTCGACGAGCGCGAGGCCAACGGGCCGTTTGCCGACTTCGACGACTACTGCATGCGTGTGCCGCGCGAGGTGCTCAACAAGCGGTTCACCGAGTCGCTCATCAAGGCGGGCGCCTTCGAGACGTGCGGCCACAGCCGGGGCGGGCTGCTCCGGGTGTTCGAACAGATCGTCGAGTCGGCGCTGCGACGGCGGGAAGAGGCCGCCGCCGGGGTGCAGTCGCTGTTCGACGGCGACAACGGCCAGGCCGACGGCACCAGCGACGCCGACGGCTCAGGCTTCGACGAGCGCATCGAAGTGCCCGACATCGAGGCATCCGAGCGCGACACGCTGGCGTGGGAGAAGGAGTTGCTCGGGCTGTACGTGTCGGATCATCCGCTGCGCGGCGGCGAGGCGCAGCTGCGACGGTTGACGGACTGCCAGGTCAGCGGTCTGGGCGACCTGCCGCCCAACCCCGACGGCGGCCAGCAGTGGGTGACCCTCGGCGGCGTGGTGCAGAGCCTGCAGCGCCGCTACACGCGCGGCGGCGACCCGATGGCCCGCTTCATGCTCGAAGACCTGTCTGGCTCGATCGAGGTGACCCTGTTCCCCAAAGGCTTCGCTGCCGCGGGCGACACCCTGGCCGAAGACGCCGTGGTGCTGGTGCGCGGACGGCCCGACCGTCGCGGCGAGGGCGAGACGGCGTTCCTGGCAAACGAGGTGGAGGCGCTGGAGCTGCGCAAGGGACCGGTGCCGTTATCGCTCGACGTGGAGCGGGTCGACATCGACGACCACTGGCTCGAGGCGTTCGAGCGGATGTTGTCCGAATGCCCCGGCGATGCGCCGGTGCACCTACGGGTGGGCGATTCGGTCGTGCAGCTGCCGCAGTCGCGCTGGGTGGATGCCCGCACCCTGGCTGGTCCGATGCGGGAGCTGCTCGGCATGAATGCCGTCAGCACCTAGCCGGCGGCATCGAGCGGTCTCGGTCGACGGGCGCACAAGTAGCAGGATTCGGTCGGCAGTCCCTCAGCCATGAGCGAGTCAGACCACTAGTCTTGCCCGGCGGCTGCGGGCGCAGCCGACCCCCGGCACCGCGGCATCGGCCGCTGAGCAGCTTCTGCAGGAGAACTCATGAGCGACGCCGATACCCGCAAGGTCGACGGGAAGGCGATCGAGGACCCTCACAAGATGATGGTGCCGTTCGCGAAGTTCAAGAGCTTCGAGTTTGCGGACAAGCTCTGGGTGCTGGGCGGGCTGCTGTTCCTGATCATCCTGATCAACATCGTCTTCTCGGGCGGCGGATCCGGGGGCTAGCCGCTGCTGCATGCCGCAAATTCACTGGCACTCGTCGTGCAGAAGCTAGGAAACTGTCCAGATGAGCGGCAGCAACGACACAGATTCGGGTGACACCCCCAGCGGGCGCGCGGCGGTCACGGTGGTGCTGCCCGACGGGCAGACACGTGAGCTGCCCGCGGGCGCGACCGGCGCCGATCTCGCCGCGTCGCTGGGACGGCGGGCGGCCAATGACGCCTTGATCGCCGTTGCCGACGGCGAGCAGCTCGACCTCAACCGGCCCTTGCCCGACGGCGCTTCGGTGTCGCTGGTGTTCGGGTCGTCGGACGAGGGGCTCGAAGTGCTGCGCCACTCGACCGCCCACGTGCTGGCCCAGGCGGTGCTGCGGCTGTACCCGGGCGCCACGTTCTCGATCGGGCCGCCGATCACCGACGGCTTCTACTACGACTTCGACCTGGGCCTCGACGACAGCGGGCGGGCGCGCACGTTCTCCGACGAGGATCTCGAGGCGATCGAGGCCGAGATGCGGGCCATCGTGGCCGCTCGCCAGCCGTTCATCCGCGCCGAGGTGGACCGGGCTGCGGCCGGTGAGCTGTTCGCGGCGCATCCGTACAAGATCGAGATCCTCGACGGCGAGGCCGACGACCCTGCATCGGGTCCCGAAGGCGGGGTGATCACCACCTACCGCAACACCGTCGAGTTCGTCGACCTGTGCCGCGGCCCGCACGTGCCCGACACCGGTCGGCTGGGGCACTTCAAGCTGATGCGGGTGGCCGGCGCGTACTGGCGGGGCGACGAGGACCGCCAGATGCTCCAGCGCATCTACGGCACAGCGTGGGGCTCGAAGGGCGAGCTGGCTGTGCACCTCGAACGGCTGGAGGAGGCCGCCAAGCGTGACCACCGCCGGCTGGTGACCGAGCTGGACTTGCTGAGCTTCCCTGCGGAGCTGGGCGGCGGGCTGGCCGTGTGGCACCCCAAGGGCGCGGTGATCCGCAAGCTCATGGAGGACTACAGCCGCGACCGCCACTCGAGGGGCGGCTACGAGTTCGTGTACACCCCGCACCTGGCCAATGCCCAGCTCTTCGAGACCTCCGGGCACCTCGACTTCTACGCCGATGGCATGTACCCGCCGATGGAGATGGACAACGGCATCTACTACCCCAAGCCGATGAACTGCCCGATGCACTGCCTGATCTTCGGCCAGCGCCAGCGCTCGTACCGGGAGCTGCCGCTGCGGCTGTTCGAGCTGGGCACCGTGTACCGCTACGAGCGCTCAGGCACCTTGCACGGGCTGATGCGCATCCGGGGATTCACCCAGGACGACAGCCACATATATGTGCCGCCTGAGCAACTCGGCGACGAGATCGAGCGACTGCTCGACTTCGTGCTGTCGGTGCTGAACGCGTTCGGCTTCGAGGACTTCGAGTTCAAGCTGTCCACCCAGGATCCCGACAAGTACGTGGGCGACGACGAGGGCTGGGAACGGGCGACGGCTGCGCTGCGGGCTGCCTTGGACCGGCGCGGCCACGACTACATGGAAGCCGAGGGCGAGGCGGCGTTCTACGGGCCGAAGATCGACATCGACGTGACCGATGCGATCGGGCGCTCGTGGCAGCTGTCCACCATCCAGGTCGACTTCAACCTGCCCGAGCGGTTCAACCTGCGCTACACCGGCGCCGACGGCGAGGTGCACCGGCCGATCATGATCCACCGGGCGCTGTTCGGCTCGATCGAGCGATTCTTCGGGGTGCTGGTGGAGCACTACGCGGGTGCGTTCCCGCCGTGGCTGGCGCCGACCCAGGCGGTGGTGCTCGGCGTGCGGGACGATCACGACTCGTTCGCTTCCTCGGTCGCGGCCCAGCTCGCCGAGGCGGGCTTTCGGGCCGAGACCGTGCCGGCAGATGATCCGCTGGGCGCCCGGATCCGCCGGGCCAAGCTGGGCAAGGTGCCCTACGTGCTGGTGGTGGGCGACGACGACGTGGCGGCGGGCACGGTGGGCGTGAACCCCCGCAGCCAGAAGGTGCGCCGCGACGTGCCGCTGGCCGAATTCATTGCACAACTGACCGACGAAGTCGACAGCAAAGCCACCGATGTAGGTGGCGCAAGCAGCACAGCCACCGATGCGGGTTCTGCCGAGCAGGGCTGAGACAGCGTGCGCCGAGTCGCGACAGTCGGAGGCATGCCGCCCGCAGTCTCCGTTGCCGACGCAGAATTGCCGACGATGAGCTGCAGGCGCATGGCTCCAGCAAATGGCGTGACGTGAAGGCGCTGGTCTTCGAGCGCAAGGAGCTGCGGTTCGCTGCGGCGATGGCGGCAGGCAAGCTCAAGCCGGGCTCGGGAGCGGGCGTGGGCCCGTTGCGGTTGACCGAGATGGACCCGCCGGAGCTGCCCGGCGACGGGTGGCAGTACGTGCGACCGGCGCTGTCGGGCATCTGCGGGTCCGACCTGGCGACGGTGGACGGGAAGGTGTCGCGCTACTTCGAGCCGCTGGTGTCGTTCCCGTTCGTACCGGGCCACGAGGTGGTGGGTCATGCCGACGACGGCGCCCGGGTGGTACTCGAGGCGGTGCTCGGTCACGAGGCCCACGGCTGTGCCCCGCCGTGGCCCGATGCTGCCCCTGCCGACGGCGACGACTACAGCCACCTGATCGGCGGCCAGATCGAGGCCGGGCTGCAGACCGGTTCGTGTGCGTCCACCGGGGGCGGCTGGTCGGAGATGTTCGCTGCGCACGAGTCCCAGCTGCATTCGCTGGGGTCGCTGGGGCCCGAGGACCTGTCCGACCATGCCGCCGTGATGATCGAGCCGACTGCGGCGGGCGTGCACGCGGCGCTGCGCTCTGGCGTGACCGAGGGCGGTACGGCGGCGGTGATCGGCGCCGGCACGATGGGCTTGGTGGCGGTGGCCGCGCTGCGCCAGTGCACCGGGGTTTCGGCGATCGTGGTGGGCGCCCGCTACAGCCACCAGCGTCGCATGGCCCGTGAGCTGGGCGCCGATCTGGCGGTGTCGCCCGACGAGCTGGGGCGGGCCGTACGGCGAGCAGCGGGCACCCGGGTGATCGGCGAGACGCTCGGCTCAGGCACCCACGTGACGATCGACGCCGTGGCCTCGTCACAGTCGCTGACCGACGCCATCGCTCTCACCCGCCCCCGTGGCCGCGTGGTGGTGCTGGGCATGCCCGCCAACGTGTCGCTGAACCTGTCTGCCCTGTGGCACCGCGAGACCGAGCTGGTGGGCGCCTACTGCTATGGCACCGAGCCGAGGCTCGGCGGGGGCCACACCTTCGAGGCCGCCATCAAGCTGGTGCGCGACTGCAAGCTGGAGCGCCTGGTGTCTGAGCTGTACCCGCTGGAGGAGTACCGCAGCGCCCTCGATCACGCCGCCAACGCCGGCGCCCGAGGCTCGGTCAAGATCGCCTTCGACCTCCGCGAGTCGTAGCACTCAGCGACAGACTCGTCCAGAGTCGCCAACCTGCGAATCCCGCACCCTCGGCGCGCCCGTTCAATCTCGATCAATGCATTGATTCAGTACAGTAGGCAAGGCATAGTTATGAATTCCAAGGCCAAGTGAGGTGACCCACAACATGCTTGAGTCGACCATTACTTCCAAGGGCCAGACGACGTTGCCTCGCCGGGTGCGCGACTGCTTGTCGGTGCAGCCGGGCGACCGGGTGCGGTACCTCATCGACGGTGACGTCGTTCGGGTCATTGCCGTCCGACCGGTCAGCCATCTATTCGGGATGTTGAAGTTCGACGGTCCTGCGGTGACGCTGGACGAGATGGACGAGGCAATCGCCGAGGGAGCCACGTCTGCGTGATCGCCATCGACACCAACGTGCTCGTCCGATTTCTTGTCGACGACGATCCTGAGCAGGTCGCTGCCGCATGCGAGCTGATGGCAGCGGCTTCTCGACAAGAGCCGGTGTTCCTCTGCAGGGAGGTCGTTGTCGAAACGGTGTGGGTGCTCGAACGGGCATACCGATTCAGTCGTGCCCGCATCGCCGACGTGCTCGTGGAGCTGGCCGCCGCCGACGGGCTCGTCATCGAGGACTTCGACGATGTCGCCGAGGCTGCATCTGAATACCGGAGCGGAAGTGTCGGCTTCTCCGACTTGATGATCCTCGCTGCGTGCCGCCGCAGCGACGCGCAACCGCTGTTCACCTTCGATCAACAGCTCGCTGCCGTGGACGGAGCTGCGCTGCCGGGCCGCCGCTAGGCAGCGTCGAGAATTCCGATCTGGGTGTGGGCCCAGTGTTCACTTGCGAGACAGGGTTCGTTTACCCGTGGGTGGCAGGCTGTCCCGGTGCCAGCCCTGCGCCAGACCACCGCGAGCCGTCTGACCTCGGAGTTCGTGGGGACGGGGTTCCTGCTGCTCAGCGTGGTGGGCTCGGGGATCATGGCCGAGCGGCTCAGCCCCAACGACATGGGGCTGCAGCTGCTCGAGAACTCGATTGCCACCGTCGGCGCGCTGACGTGCTTGATCCTGCTGTTCGGGTCGACGTCGGGGGCGCACTTCAATCCGGCGGTGACGCTGTGGGCGCGCATCGCTGGCGACCTCGACAACCGCATGGCCGGGCTGTACGTGGTGGTGCAGGTTGCCGGCGGGATCCTGGGCGTCATGACTGCCAACGTGATCTTCGAGCTCGACGCCGTGTTCTGGTCGACCAAGGACCGGATGAGCGGGGCCGCCTTCGGTTCGGAGATCATCGCCACGTTCGGGCTGGTGATCGTGATCATCGGCGTGGTGCGCTCGGGCAAGACCCAGTTCGTGGCGTTCGCCGTGGCGGCCTACATCGGCGGGGCCTACTTCTTCACCTCGTCCACCAGCTTCGCCAACCCGGCGGTGACCGTTGGTCGCATGTTCTCCGACACGTTCGCCGGCATCGCTCCGGCCAGCGCGCCGCTGTTCATCGTGGCGCAGTTCATCGGGGCCCTCTGCGCCATCGGCGTGGCCCGGGTGACGCACCCGTCCCGCTGATGACGCACCTTCTCGTCGCGCTGCCATCATTTCCCGCTCTTGTTCGCTGCGCTCACGGGCCGCTCGGGCCACGGCTTCGCCATTCGGCTCAGCCTCTGGGCGGCTACTGGAGGGTTTCGGCGAACTCTCTTGCGAGGTAGGTGAGGGTCAGGTCGGCACCGGCCCGCTTGATGGCCGTGAGGTGCTCGACCGCCGTGGCGGCCCCGTCGATCCAGCCGTTCGCAGCGGCCGCCTTGAGCATGGCGTACTCGCCCGACACGTGGTACGCCGCCAGCGGCAGGTCGAACCGGGCCCGGGCCGCAGCGATCACGTCGAGATACGCCAGCGCCGGCTTCACCATGATGATGTCGGCGCCCTCGGCGATGTCCAGCTCGATCTCGGCCATGGCCTCGCGGGCATTGGCGGGGTCCTGCTGGTAGCCCTTGCGGTTGCCCCCGCCGGCGATGGTGACGTCGACAGCGTCGCGGAACGGCCCGTACTCGGCTGATGCGTACTTCGCGGAGTAGGCCATGATCGGCAGGTGCTCGTAGCCGTTGGCGTCGAGCACCTGGCGGATCGCCCCGACCTGGCCGTCCATCATCCCCGAAGGGCCCACCATGTCGACGCCGGCTTCGGCTTGGGCCAGCGCCACCCGCTGGTACAGCTCGAGCGTGGCGTCGTTGTCGACATCGCCGTTGTCGGTCACGACGCCGCAGTGGCCGTGGTCGGTGTACTCATCGACGCACAGGTCGGCGATGATCGCCATCTCCGAGCCGTGGTCGTCACGCAGGTTGCGCAGCGCCACCTGCACCACGCCGTCGGGGTTCCAGGCCTCGGAGCCCACCGCGTCCTTGCGGGCTGGCAGGCCGAACAGGATCACCCCGCTGATGCCGAGGTTGGCCAGCTCGTTGACTTCCTTGCGCAGCGATTCCTGGCTGTGCTGCACGATGCCGGGCAGCGAGATGATCGGCTGCGGCTCCGCGACGTCCTCACGCACGAACAGCGGCGCAATGAGATCACTGGGAGTGACGGTTGTCTCCGCAACGAGCCGGCGCAGCGCCGGGGTGCGACGCAACCGACGAAGGCGGCGAGCCGGAAAGGTCACCCCGCCATGCTATTGCGCTGCTGCGCCAGAAGAACCGCCCGGCGGGGGTGCAAGCGCTGGCTGCTGCGCAGCGGAGGGCCTCGCAGTCTCGATGCCCAGGTTCGTCTTGACCAACGCCATATCCGTCTTGAGGCTTGACACATCGGTCTTGACCAGCCCCATATCGGTCTTGACCAACGCCATTTCCGTCTTGACCAACGCCATGTCGACCACCAGCTGCATGAGCACCTGCTCGAAGCGATCCATGCGATCTTCGAGTCGGTCAAGACGGTGTTCGAGTCGGTCGACGCGCCGGCCCAGTGAGCGGCAGCACATCAGGCTGGCCGTGAGGTTGAAGCTGAACAGCGTCACGACTGCAGCAAGAATGACGAATGAGTTCGCGTCCATAGGACTTCCTTTCGGAACGGTAACAGGCGGGATTTCCGCCCAGAGACCGGCGAGCTGCCAGCGATACGGGCACGCATTGATGCGTTGCGGTGCACCGTAGCGAGCGCCCGCGGGCCGTCGCCACTCAATTTCAGGCCCGTCGTGCATCACCGAGTCGAACGTGTCCCCGGACCGCTCGCAGTGCCTTGTGTGTAGACCGCTGGCGTGACATGCGGTAGCGGGCGGCATAGGTTCGCTGTGGTGGAGATCGGGTCCGAGGGCTGGTGCACGGCGATGTCCGAGGTGCTGGCGGATGTGAATCTGCCCGAGGTGCGGGCCACGGTGGAGCAGCGGATCGGCGACGGCAACGGAGGGCCCGTGGTGGCCTACCGGCTGGTGATCGACGGCGGTCGGGCCCATCTGGAGCCAGTGGCGCCCGGTGCCGATTCGGCGGACGGTGATGGCGAGGGGCACGGCGGGGCCAGCGACGGCGGGCGCGTGCGCATCGGTGATGACGGCGGCGTCGTGGTGATGAGTCAGTCCCGGGAGACGGCAGAGGCCGTGCGCCGGGGTGAGATGGGTGCGCTGGCCGCCTTGCAGGCCGGACTCATCAAGGTGAGCGGTGATGTGCGGGTGCTGATTGCGGCTTCTGAAGCGTTGGCGCTTGTGAACACGGCGCTGGGGCGAGCGCTCGCCGAGGAGGAAGGCAATGCTTCGGGCGGCGGTGCCGGTGAGACTGACGGCGCCGACGGCGGCGGGACGGGCAGCACTGGCGACGCAGCTGAAGACGGCAACGGCGGGGGCTGACGACTCGTGCCGGAGATCCCGGAAATCCGGGCGCATGCTGAACGACTGGAAGCGCTCGCCGCCGGCGAAGTGCTGAAACGGGTGGAGCCGCTCTCGTTCACTGCGCTCAAGACCGCGAGCCCGTCACCGAATGACGCCATCGGCTGGGCGCTGCGCAGCGTCAGCCAGCGGGCCAAGTTCTTGCTGCTGCGGTTCGCTCCGCCCGACGCCGATGGGGATGGGCTGACGTTCGTGGTGCATCTCATGCAGGGCGGCCGGCTGCGGGTGCTCGAACCGAGTGCCAAGCGGCCCCGCCGGCCTCGCGACGGCTTGGCACGCTTCGAGTTCGAGAGCAGGCTGGGGCTGCTGCTCACCGAGCCGGGCACGCAGAAGCGGGCCGGCGTGTGGGTGCTGACGGGAGACCCGACCGCAGATGGCCTGGTCGCCGGACCGGCACCTGAGAGCTCCGACACAGCATCGCTAGCAGCCGCCAACCCGCTCGCTGGCCTCGGGCCGGAAGCCACCGAGGTGGATGCCGCAGGCATGGCTGAACTCATGGCGGCGCATCCGGCCCGCCTGCACAATTTCCTGCGCGACCAGCGAGTGATCTCAGGCCTCGGACGGCGGCTGGCCAACGAGATCTGCCACCGGGCCAAGCTGTCGCCGTTCGCGCCTACCGGGCGGATGGATACCGACGGCGTCAAGGCAGTCGTGGCCGCCATCGGTGCCGTCGTCGAAGACTCGCTGGCCGCCGAGCGGCAACTTCCCGAGATGAGCCGGTCGGCCGAACGGCCCTCGGCAGTACACAGCCGCACGGGCGAGCAATGCCCGGTCTGCGGCGACGTGGTGCGAGCCGTCGAATACCGCGATTACTCGGTCAACTACTGCGCCGGCTGCCAGACCAGCGGGCGGGTGCTGGCCGACAACACCACCAGCAAGTTCCTGCGCTGATGCCCTGACAACGCCCGCTCGGGTGGTCCGTCCAAACCCCGAACGCGGCTCCGTGCGAGCACGCATCGACGCAGCATCAGCGACTGCTTCCAAGCGGCTATAGCAGGCCCGGTTTGCCTGACAGGCGCCGGTTACTCTGCTGCGGGACATCGGCGCCAACAACCCTGCCGAGCACGACCGAGGAGCACACCATGAGCGAAGACGGAATCAAGCTGGGCCTGTCGGCCGACGAGGTGCTGCAGACCACCCGGGCCGTGCGCAAGCGGCTCGACTTCGACCGGCCGGTGCCCGATTCGGTGCTGCGGGAGTGCGTCGAGATCGCCGTGCAGTCGCCGACGGGCTCCAACATGCAGGGCTGGCACTTCGTGTTCGTCACCGAGCGCGACAAGATCGAGGCCATCTCAGCGCTCTACAAGCAGGGCTTCGACGCCTACCGCAACAGCCCCATGTACGCCGGCCGGGTGGGCTCGGGCCTCGGCGCCCAGCGAGAGGCACAGCAGGCCCGGGTGACCTCCTCGGCGGAGTTCCTGTCGACCCACATGCATCGCAGCCCGGTGCTGTTCCTGCCCTGCATCACCGGCCGCACCGACGACGCCCGCATGATGGTGGGCCAGGCCGGCTCGATCATCCCCGCTGCGTGGAGCTTCATGCTGGCCGCCCGCGAGCGGGGCCTCGGCACCTGCTGGACCACCCTGCACCTCGGCTACGAGCGCGAGGCCGCCGAGATCCTGGGCATCCCCTACGACAACGTGCGCCAGTACGCGCTCAGCCCGGTGGCCTACACCGTCGGCACCGACTTCAAGCTGGCCGCCCGCACCGATCTCGACTCGGTGATGAGCTGGAACTCCTGGAGCCGCTGACATGACCGGGCAGGCACAGTCGGGCGACTCGAACGCAGCGCTGTTCGACCTGTCGGGCCGGGTGGCGGTGGTCACCGGCGGGTCGCGCGGGCTGGGCCGCGAGATGGTGCTGGCATTCGCCCGGGCCGGCGCGGATGTAGTGATTGCGTCCCGCAAGCTCGACAACTGCGAGGCGCTGGCCGCCGAGGTGCGCGACCGCACCGGTCAACAGGCCCTGGCGGTGGAGTGCCACGTGGGCTACTGGGACCAGAACGACGCCCTGTGCGAGCGGGTCTATGACGAATTCGGCCACTGCGAGGTGCTGGTGAACAACGCCGGCCTGTCGCCGCTGTACCCGTCGCTGTACGAGGTGTCCGAGGGGCTGTTCGACAAGGTGATCGACGTGAACCTGAAGGGGCCGTTCCGGGCCTCGGCAGTGTTCGGCAAGCGAATGTACGAAGCGGGCGGCGGCTCGATCATCAACGTGAGCTCGGTGGCGGCCGTGGCACCCTCGCCGAACGAGACGGCCTACGGGGCCGCCAAGGCGGGCATCCACGCCATCACGCAGTCGTTCGCCCGGGAGTATGCGCCCCGCGTGCGGGTGAACTGCATCATGCCCGGGCCATTCCTCACCGACATCTCCAAGGCCTGGGACATGGACGCCTTCAACGAGCGGGCCACCAACGAGATCGCGCTGGGCCGCGGCGGCGAAGCCGACGAGGTGGTGGGCGCAGCGCTCTACTTCGCCTCAGAAGCGTCGAGCTACACCACCGGCTCGGTGCTCAAGATCGACGGCGGCACCGCCTGGCAGACCGGCTGATCGAGAGTATCGACGGCTGGCGAGCGAACTGCACCGGTCATCAACGGACTAGTTGAGCGCGCATACGCTCTGCTACAGGACATGCAGGAGATGCTTGACAGAACGGAGATGCCGACATGACCACATCGCAGATCAGTTACTCCGACGTCTCAAGAGCCGAGATTGCGTTCACCGTGCTGAACACCCTGCGGAAGCTCCACCATGTCATGGGAGCGGATTACTCCCCCGAGTGGTGGTCCACGAACAATGCGGAACTGGATGGCCGAACGCCATCGGAGGCTGTCGTCGCTGGCGACCACGAGGTAGTCGCCCGACTAGTCAACTCGTACCTCGATCCCAGCTTCGTTCAGCGACCAAGCCTCACTGCAGCTCTCGCCGAGTACCGATCACGACATCCTCATCGTGCTCGCGCGAGTCTTGCGCCCGTTCGGGAATGCGGGAGATTTCCAGCCTGAGTTGGGCCATGGCCTGCCAAACTGGAAGCACTGCGTCGATTGCCACAGCGCTTGGCTAGCTCCGAGGACCCCACCAACATGGCCCTAAGGTTCCCCGACCACGACGACGTGGTCTTTGAAGGCGCTCCGCTCACGCAGGTGCTCTGCCAAATTCGGTTTCCTCCCATCCTCGCGCTCCTGCAACTCTCTGGCGTGATCGGCTTCCAAGAAGCCCTCCGTCGGGAGTATCCAACGTTTGAGGGGGACCAGCCCGTGGCACTGTCCTTAACGGAGGAGACGGCAGAGGTCCGGACCCAAGCCCCTACGTGGCGCATGAGGGACAGCAGGGACACTTGGCAAGTGTCGTTGGGTGTCGAATTCGTTGCGCTCGAGACCTCGGCCTATACGCAATTCGAGGAATTCAGTGCGCGATTGATGGAAATTCTGGTTGCCTTGGAACGCACGCTGAGTCCTCAGCATTCGACACGTGTGGGAATTCGAAAAGTGAACCTGCTCAGACACCCCCAGGTTTCGGATCCGGCGGACTGGTCAGGTCTCGTCCTCGATGAACAACTAGGACTCTTGTGCCATGCAGACTTGGGAAACTACGCACCTCGAGGCTTCTCCGAACTGCATCTGGACGACGGCGAGAACGGAACCCTCACAGTGCGATGTGGAATCCCTCCCGACGAGCCCAGCGCATGTGCGCTCGACCTCGACTACTGGACGGAGACACGTTTCCCAATTGTCGACAATGGTGAAATCGAATCGCTGGTGAGGAACTACTCGAACGCCATAACCGGCTATTTTCACTGGTGCCTGACAGACCGCATGCGCGACTGCCTACGACCCCGCCCGCGTTCGGAGGTTCCTGCCTGATGGCCACTCAATTGGCGCCAGATGATCAGATTTCGCCGAGTCTGGGGGAAACGCCGAGGCTCGTCGGAGCACACGTGTGGACGGCAGCAGCGTATGACTACACCGGTGTGCTCAGAATATTGGTCGATCAGCATCAGGTTCGACCTCCCGCCGAAGACTCCGATCAAGGGGCCGACTCTGCGGAGCTGCAGAATCTGACATTCGAGGTTCAATTGGCGATCGCTTGGCTACGCGGCTTGTCCTTCGAGGACGCCGCGACGGTCACCGGTCTTGAGCCGTCGCTCTTGCGCGCCACGCTCCACGGTCCGACCAAACCGATCGAGATCGACGCCGGACGTGTTGAAGCTGTGCTACAGATCCTGCGTCGCCTCCGCTCTCTGTTCGAAGACGATGCCGTAGGCAAGTGGTTCAATCTCAGCGTCCCAGCACTCGGCGACCGGACACCTCTTGACGCCGTGAAGAATGGTGAAATCGACAGAGTCCAGCAGGTCGTCGAGTCGTACTTCGACCCGAGCTACAGCTAACCCAACAACGCTGGCATCGCTGCCGTGGCGGACTCTGACACACCAGAGCTGTGGACGAATCTGCCGCATTTCATTGGATATCGGGCACTTCCCAATGATATTGACTTCATGCCAGATGCTCCTTGGCCGTCTTCGAGCGGACGGTTCGATGATGGCGCTACTCCGACCCTCTACGTCTCGACATCTCCGGAGGGCGCCCAGTCCGAATACTTGCGTCGCCACTCGGAGCTCATCGAGCTGCAGAGTCAGCTCAAGATCACTGTCCACTCCATCGACATCCGGGCCCCGGGTTGGTGCCTCGACGTCGCGGCACCGGAACTGGCCCAAGAGGCAGGCATCGACTGGGATCGACTCACCTCATCAGATCCCGATCCGGACATCCGTTATCAGGAATGTCGAGCACTCACTGCGGACGTCGTGCAGGACGGTGGTGAGTCGATCAGGTACCCCTCGGCAGCGATGGCCGGGGAAGTCAACGTAGTGCTCTTCGAAGTTGAGGGACGACGGTGGACGGCAGAGTCCCGCACATCCGTGGCTGTTGGGCACATTCCTGTGGAACGTATCCGTCCTCTCCACGTGCCTGAATGAGCCAGTTCGACTCTCTGCGGACGAGACCCACGTCACCCCCAGAGCGACGAGTTCGACGCAGTGCAGCTGAGTGCCAGCGGCTACGTTGAGCGCCGCCGCGGGCCGTGCGCAGTGCCCGGCGAGCATTGGAGGATTGCTGTGGGGGCGACGAAGCGACTTTCGACATTGAACCGGTCGATCGAGGGCCGGGTGGCGCTGATCACCGGGGCCGGCATGGGCCAGGGGCGGGCAACAGCGCACCTGTTCGCCGACGAGGGGGCGCACGTTGCGGTGACCGACCTGGGCCAAGCCGAGGTGGACGCCGTGGTGGCCGAGATCAACGACGCCGGCGGCTCCGCGGCGGGCTGGACGATGGACGTGGCCAACCGCGACAGGGTCAACCAGGTCACCGACGAGGTGGCCGAGCGGTTCGGCGGCATCGACCATGTCATCAACAACGCCGGCATCTCGCGCTTCTCGCCGATCGACGCCGAGGAATACGAGGACAACTGGGCCATCTCGCTCGAAGTGCTGCTGACGGCGCACACCTACACCGTGCGGGCGGCGCTGCCGTACCTGCGCCAGTCCGACGCGGCCCGCATCGTCAACATCGCCTCCACCGAGGGCTGGGGCGCCACCAAGTTCGGCTCGCCCTACACGGCGGCCAAGCACGGCGTGATCGGGCTCACCAAGTCGCTGGCGGTGGAGCTGGGCCGTGAGGGCATCACGGTGAACTGCATCTGCCCGGGGCCGATCCGCACGGCCATGACAGCGGAGATCTCCGAGGAGCACAAGACGATCTTCGCCAAGCGCCGCACCGCCCTCGGCCGCTATGCCGAGCCCGAGGAAGTGGCCCACGGCACGCTCAACTTCTGCCTGCCCGCCAGCCAGTACATGACCGGCGCCGTCCTGCCCGTAGACGGCGGCCTGCTCATCAAGAACGCCTGACCGTCCGCCGAACCCCGGCATCCGGCAACCGCGGCGGGCGAGCCGACGCGGCATCACCATCACGCTGCGGAAGCCCGCTGATGCCGGAGAGGCCGTACTCGGGGGTTATTGGGTGAGGGTGATGGAGAGGGCGGCGGGCATGCCTTCGGCGTCAAGGGTGAGCGTGCCGGAGAGGTTGCCGCGCTCGGCGAGCGGGAGCGACTCGGTGCCGGTGGCGGTGAAGAAGCCGGTCATGGCGAGCGAACCGTCGTCGTTGGCGGTGCCGCGGGCGGCCAGGCGCATCTCGGCGGACATGCCGTCGTCGCCGGGGGCGAAGACCAGCAGGGCGCTGAAGCGTCGTTCGTCGACCGCCGGGTCGGCAGCGTCGAGCGACGCTGTGCTGGGCGAGATGACCGCTGCCGACTCGGTGGAGGTGACCGTCTCAGAGGTCTCGACGCCGTCGACCGTGGAGGTGGTGACCGTGGTGACCGTCAACGACAGCGAACCGGCCACGTCGTAACGGCTGGCGCCTGAGGGTGTGAACGTCAGCTCGGCGCCCTGCACGCTGCCGCTGGCCGACACCTCGGTATCGGGCTGGATCACGACCTGCGTCGCCACGCTCGTCTCGATGATCTCCTCGACACCGCCGGCGGCGGCCTCCGAAGCCTGGCTGTCGTCGATCACCGGAGTCGAAGCAACAGCAGCAACCGACGCCACCGCCTCGGTCTGTTGGGGAGCCGCCTCGACCACGGGCGCAGCAGCCGCTGCGGGGGCCGCGGCCTCAGCAGGCATCACGGAACCGGCAGGGTCGACCATGTCGGCAACACCGGTCACCGGCGCGGCGGCGGGAACGATCACGGGCGCGTCGGGCGCCGGCAGCTCCACGGCCAGCGGCGTCAGCACCTCCATCACCGAATCGGGCAGCACCCGGTCGGCCGCCTTGTGCACCGGCGAATCGACTGTCGGGGCGATCACGGCGGTAGCCAGCCCGAAGCCGACAGCGGCCTTCGCCACCACCGGCACGCCCACGGTGGCCGCATTCGCCGTGGCGGCAGCGGCCCGTGTGGCCATGGGGGCGGTCTCGGCCAGCATCGGCATCGCCGACTGCAGCGCAGCCCGCCCGCTGCCGGGCGACGACTGGCTGGTCACCGCGGCGGCGGCACGCTCGCCGCGGCGCAGCAGCCCGATCAAGGCCACCGGCGCAGCGGCTGCCAGCTTCAGCGCAGCCCGAACGGCGTTGCGTGCCCGCGACACCCGTGCCCGGGCATTCTCCTCGGACACACCGGCCGCCGCAGCGACTTCTTCATAGCTCAGCTCCTCCACGAAGCGCAGCATGAGCGCCTCGCGGTACTGCTCGGACAGGTTGTCGACGGCGTCGGCCAGTTCGGAATTGTCGAGGTCGAGGCCGAGTTCGCCCTCGATGGACGACGGCGGGTTCAGCGCCCGGTCGTTCGACGCAAACCGCTCGGTCTTCTCGCTGTCGCGGCGCTTGCGATTCCCCTCGTCGCTGCAGACGTTCGACAGGATGCGATGCAGCCACGGCCCCACCAAGTAGTTGCCATTGAACCGCGGCATGGCCCGCAGCGCCCGCACCAGCGCTTCTTGCACGGCATCTTCCGCCGCCTCGGGGCAGCCGAGCTTGCGGCGCGCGTGACCGAGCAGCTGCGGCCGGTACTCCCGCACCAGTTCGGCGAACGCTTCGTCGTCGCCGGCTTGGTACGCGAGAACCAGATCTCGGTCTTCAAGGCGCAGGGCCATAGCAGTCACGCGTCGGATCAGCGGGAACGTCATCGCTCCCGTCAAACACGATGCTACCGCGGCCCCCAAGCAGGCTTGCCGTCACATTTCGGGCTACGCCGCCGTTGCTGCGGCGAAGCACTCGAACCGCACGAGTGCCCGTGGATATGCATTCACCGCGTCGGTCCAGCGCTCGCCCGACACCAGCACCACTCGCTCCAATGAGCCTCCGGCGTCGGCCGCGAACGCCTCGGCTATTAGCAAGGACATGGCATAACGGTCAGCGCCGCCATAGCGGATTACCGGCACATCCGAGTCGGCGGGACTGTCGTCGTCGCCCTGAGCAGCACCGCCGCTGCGGCCTCGATCAGCTCCTGGAGTACCAGACGCACAGCGTCACGGATCAGCTCCCCGCCGCCCCCGACGCGAAAAGCCTCTATCAACTGCGCTGTGGCAGTATCGGAAAGAGTCATCGGCTGCGTCCTCCTCGATGAGTGAGTGATTGCTCTCACCGAGAATCACGCTGATGCCCCACCTACAGGCGGACCCTCCCAGCTACCTCAAATTCCCGCCGCTCCACGGGGCATAGCCCTGATGTCAGACATATCTGGCATATCTGGTGGTGCCGAACGTCCGATCCAGCTTCGGGTCGAGTGCTTTGACGGTGATCCACCCAGTCACGTCCGGCTCGTTCATGTGAACGTGCGCCAGCAGCTATCGGTTCAGACGGGCTCGATGTCGAGATCGTCGTAGGTGACTACCGCGAAGTACGGCACGCCATGCTCAGCGAACAACGCTGCTGCGTGCTCGCCGCGGTCCACCAGCGTCACCGCTGCCGCCACTGTCGCTTCAACCCCACGCACAGCGTCGAACGCTTGCATAATCGACCCGCCCTTGGTTACTACATCGTCCACCAGCAGCACACGACTGCGCTTGTCGATGCGAGCGCCTTCGATGAGCCGCTTCGCTCCGTGCCCCTTGGGCTGCTTGCGGACAGCGAACCAGCCCACGCCGGCGCGCATCGCTATCGCGGCTGCGATGTGGTCAGCGCCGAGCGTCAGCCCGCCGACAGCATCGAAGTCGATGCCTTCGATTGTGCTGAGCACCGCTTCGGCGGCGTTGTCAAGTTCAGGACCGGAGGCCAAGGCTCGCTTCACGTCGATGTAGTCGTTCGACTCGGCCCCTGATGCGAGCACGACCGGCGTCGGCAGACGGTCCAGCCCGTCGCGTTCGATGGTGTCTCGAAGGCGGGCAGCCGAAGGGGTGAGCGGTGCGTCCATCGGCATAGTTGAGGCCGAAGGATACCGCCCGTTGGTTGGCTTGTCGACGACGGCAGGCAACGTCAACGCCGCTCACGAACGGGACTGTCCGGTTCGGCAGTCCTGAACTCGGGACTGCAGCACCTCCGATTCAGGAGGATCAGTCAGCGTGTGTTGACGAACGCTTCGGCTTGCCACGCGATGGTGTCGTCGTGATTGCCGGAACCGTTTACTGTGATTGTGGCAGTGAACCCTCCTGCGCCATAGCCATCGGCGGTGCCGGCCCTCAACGACTCGACGGCGGCCGACACCGGGCCAGCGGCACCGTCTGCAAGCGCGGTGGCACCGCTGCCGTCGGCAACAGCAGGGCTGCCGGGCATACCGAGCGCTGCCGTCGCCCACGAGCCTCCACGCAGCACTGCTGCACCGCGTAACTCCCACCGGCCGGCGATGAAGAGAGCCTCGCCCCGTGCCGTCCCGGTGAGCCGCCCTCGATCGGTGCGGACGGACCACTCCGCCGTGAACACAGCCGGCCGGTCAGTGCCCTCACCGGCCGATGGGCGACGGCGCAATGCCACCGTCAGCTTTGTGGCCAAGACAGGCGCCTGCTCGCCCGCGAGACCCGCGGATCGGTCTGCGGGCTCTGTCACGAAATCCCAGCTAGACACGCCGATGTCGAGCGGCCTGTCGCTGCGCACGCCCGACACCTGCGGGAAGGCGGCACGTATCGGCCCTGACAGCGACATGCCGCGCTGCGGTCCGGCTGCGACCCGCAGTGAGCGCGTCGTCCGCCCGACAGCGCTGACGGCCCGGACAAGCACCGGAGATGCAGGCGGCACCTCAACGGCGAGACACGACGGTGTGCCCACCGCTCGCGAACGCAAGGTGCCGTCGGCATCAGCGAGATACCAGCCGGCGACCTGCAGATCCGCCCACGCCAGCGGCGACCGGTCGGCACTGGCCTCCACCACGAGCCATCGAGCATTCTCATAGCTTCCTCTGGGCAGGCACACATGCATAGGCATGCCGCTCTGCCGCGATCCGTCGGCTGACGAGGCTCTCAAAACGGCCCTGTGCCGATACACCGGCGACATCGACATCGCTGTCGCATAGGCCCCCTCGCCCAGTGGCAACCCGCGCAGCGTCGAGATGCCAAACGCCTCGGACCCGTCTGGTGTCTCCGCGCCGACCAGAGCCGGCACCGGGGCGTCAGCGGTGGTGAGGCCCCCACTGAGCACAGAAGACACTCTCCCCACAGTCTCATCAGCAAGCACATCGGCACTGCCGAAAACGACTGCGAAGCCCGGCATCGGACAAGCCCCGCTGCCGAGTGCCCCCGCATACGCGACCGCATCGCCCACATCGCCGACAGCCCCGTCACCGACCAGCGCTGCGCAGCTGGCGGGCACAGCAAACAGCAAACTCAGGTACCGCGCCATCGATGGCGGCATCGGCGCACCTTGTGCCGGCACCAGCAGTACCGGTACCGCCACGCCAGCCGAGTCCGGCACACCGCGGTCCGCAGCTGTCCCGCCACGGCCCGCTACAGCAGGCACCGTCGCCGTCACCGGGCCGATCGATCTCGTCGGCGGCGCAACACCTGACGCGCCCGCAGCCCCGCACCACGGGCCTGCAGTAAGGGCATCAGCCCAGCCCACCGCAGAAGCTCCTGTGCCGGACGACGCCGCGACGCACACCAACGCGTCATCAAACCCGCCGCGCGTCTCGTCGGCAAACCAGCCGCCGAAATGACGGGCCATCTCCACGCTGGTGGCATAGCGGTTCGGGCCCGCCACCCGGATCGCCGCGGCGCCTGACGCACGCTCGGCTGCACGCACCACTCCCGCAGGCACCCGAGCCTCGCCGCCCAGCACCACGATGTGATCAATCGACAGCAAGCTCAGCGCCTCCGCGGTCGGCTGCGGCAAACGGCCGCTGCCGTCATGCAGCAGTACCGGCACTTGCCACCAGCTCGTCCACCAACCCGCCGCGACCGCATCGATGCCCTCCACACCGTCAGCGAGCACCACCGTGCGGCCCAGCAGCTCACAGCGCCCCGCCGACGACCGATACTCCACCACCGAATTCGCATAGAAGCCCAGCGAGTCGGGCCCCGTGCTCCCTGGATCGACACAGCCGTCCACAGACTGCGGCACGCCGCTGGTGCCCAGCGCCGAAGCCACCGCTGCAGCAGTCCCGTAGCGGTCCCGGCCCGCCACTCTGAATACCTCGGAATAGCCCAGCGACACCAGTTCGGTCTCGACCCCTGTCGGCACCGCAGCCGGACCACCGACGATCACCGCCTGACGCGCAGTGTTGCATCCGCCCGAGCGCAGATCTGCAGCCGCAATACGCGCCGCCAGCGGAAGTGACGTGGCTCCCGCTCGAGCCGCTCGGGCGAACAAGATCGGCGCCGCGAACGTGTCGACACGAGCGAAACCGCCCACAGGGTCGAAAAGCGGGTCAGCCGCAGCCACCCGCTGCAACCACGGTTCAGCCGATTCGCCGGTCGGGTCAGACAATGCCGACGCCGCCATGGCATCAGCCGGAAGGTCGCTGGCCACGACGATCACAGATTTCGGGCATATGCCCAAGCCCCACCAGTGCCCAGCCGCCGACAGCCCACCGGCATCTGCGCCCCCTGAGCGGTCAGGCGAACCGAACGGAAACGTCCCCGAACCGCGACTCAGCAGCGCCGCGGCTGCCGAATTCTGCGGACCGTCTCCACCATGCATGCGCAGAGCGTTCGGCCAGCCGCCGAGGCTGAACTCGGCCAGTTCGGTGGACGGCCACTGCGCCGGCGCGGCAGGACCCGCCTCAACTGCTTCAAGCACCTGCTGAGATGCCGCCGGCATCGCAACCGTCACCACCAGCAGGGCAGCCACGAATGTTACGACACTCAAGCGGCCCGCGCCTCGCTCATGAGCGCGCCGCGCTCCGCCTGAACTCATGGCGGGCAACGCTATATGTTGCCCAGAGATCTATTGTTCCGCCGCATACGCCCGAATCTGCTTGCGAGACCGATGTGTGCCCGGTCAGCCGGTCCGCCGCGGGTTGCCCGGCGGCGGAGGCTGTGCTGGTCGGCTAGCTGACCGGGACGCTGTTGCTGCGGCGGGCTGACACCCGGCCGCCGAGGTTCCTGGACTCGTCCACATGGGTGGTGGCAGTGCCAGTGTTCTCTGCGAGATAACCGGTGGCCACATAGTCGGCAGCGGCAGCCGTCGTGCCGGCGGCTCGGTCGCCGGTGCTGATCGTGACCACGTTCTTGCCTGAACGGGTGGACGGCAGCTTCGCCGGGTCCTTGGTGGTCACCAAGAAATGCACCCGGTTGTACGGCGCATCGAACCTTGCGCTCGACACCGAGTACATCGCTTCACCGTCAGCAAGACCCACGGTCTCAGCGACCGTGCTGCCCTCGGCGACATCAGCCGTGTAGCCGGCGATCAGATCGCCGAACACGTTGCTCCTCAGCGCTCCCCCGGCCGGGGACCCCGGAAGCTCTTTGACCCAGTCGTTGAAGGTGATCGTCACCCCGACCGAGCTGCGCCCGCCGTCCAGACCGGCCTCGCCGGCAGCCGTCGTGACCGTCGCCTTGAGATTGTCCGCGACGCACGAGGCCGCCGACGCGCTGAACCGGCCGGCGAA
>JAJEIW010000038.1 GCA_022828045.1 Acidimicrobiia bacterium
GGCCGCGGACAACGCCAGGCAACAGATCGCCGAGGCCTCCGACGACATGCCGGCCAGCGAGCGTCGGAAGCTCGAATCCCTCGCCAAGCTCACGCCGGTCGATGTGCAGCGCCGCCATCCCGATTACGCCAATGCCCGGAACACGGCTGCGGGCAGCCTGCGCCAGAAGGATCCCTCGATCGTCGCGACGCGTGGCCTGTCGTTCTGGAGTTACGACGTCGGCGGGTTGGCCGGCGGGCCCAAGCTCAGCGACGCCGGCGAGGTCTTCGCGTACCTAGGCAAGCTCGGTATGCCGGTAAACCCCGAAATCCGGACCTTCGGCACGCTCGCCGAAGTCGAGGACTTCTGCAGGCAGTGGGAGCGCGACCGCCACAAGCCCGCCTACGAGATCGACGGGGTCGTGGTGAAGGTGGCCGACCTCGAACTCCGGTCACAGCTGGGCTACACCAGCCGTGCGCCGAGGTGGGCGGTGGCGTACAAGTTCCCCCCGGAGGAACGCACGACCAAGCTGCGCAACATCATGGTCTCGATCGGGCGCACCGGTCGTGCCACGCCGTTCGCCTATATGGAACCTGTCTTCGTCGGCGGATCGACGGTGTCGCTGGCCACGCTGCACAACCAGGACCAGGTCGCCGCCAAGGATGTACGTCCGGGCGACACCGTGATCGTGCGCAAGGCCGGCGACGTCATTCCCGAGGTGGTGGGCCCAGTGCTCCCCGAGCGCCCAGACGGGCTGCCCGAGTGGACGTTTCCCATCGTCTGTCCGGTCTGCGGCCACCGTCTCGTGCGCGAGGAGGGCGACGCCAACACCTATTGCGTGAACCGTTCATGCCCTGAGCGGATCATCCAGGGCATCGGCCACTTCGTGGGCCGGGGCGCGCTCGACATCGAGGGTCTCGGCGAGCGAACAGTCAGCGATCTCTATGACGACGGCTGGGTGAGAGATCCCGCAGATCTGTTCCGGCTGAGAGCCGAGGATCTCGCAGCCGACGACGGCCTGCGACACGTCGGTCGCGCTTTCTCGCGTCCCGGTAGGCGGGCATTCTTGGATCGACTGCGCTCAGGGGCCCCCTTGGCGGAAATTCCAGTAGTCACGCCAGATGCGGCGGCACCAAGACGGTTCGCCTATGGCGGCGTACTCATGGGATCCGCGCCCGAGAGTGTTGCGGCCGCTTCGCTCGACCCGGCACTGCTCGAAGGCCTGGACGGACTGTCGTGGAAGTCTGCCAGCGATGTGGTGCTCAACATCGGCAAGGCTCGCAGCGCGCGCTTGGAACGCCTGCTGATTGGACTCGGGATCGAGCATTTGGGTCCGACCGCGAGCGAACTGCTCGCGCAGCGCTACGGCTCGCTCAACGCCATCATGTCGACGACGGCCGACGACCTCGCCGAAATCGACGGCATCGGGCCCATCATCGCCGACAGTGTCAAGGAGTTCTTCGCCGACGAGGCCAACCGAGCACTAGTCAAGAAGCTCCGCGAGGTAGGCGTCCAGTTCGATGTAGTCGATCTGCCTAGCCACGCAGCAGACGCTCCACAAGTGCTCGCTGGCCGCTCGGTAGTGGTCAGCGGAAACCTCGATGGATGGTTCATAGGACGTGACGACGCCAAGCGGGCCATCGTCCAGCGGGGCGGCAAGTCACCGTCGTCAGTGAATAAGAGCACGTATGCGCTCATCGCAGGCGACCGGGCAGGCCAAGCCAAGCTGGACAAGGCTGCTGAACTCGACATCCCCATTCTTGATGAAGCTGGCCTGCGGACTCTGCTCGACTCCGGCGAAGTCAGTCCTGCGTAGCGGATGCAGTGTCGCTGGCGTTGGCAGGCTTCAAATTGATTCGTTGGCAAGCAGGCAATGCAATCCGTCTTCGTCCCACCGCAACGATCGCATCGAATGCATCCTGTCGCGTCATCGACGCAAGGGTTCCCGTCAACGCGACATTCGTGCCGTAGAGCCGTCCGCTTGGATCAATCGCCGAGTCCGCTTGAAATCGTGCCACTTCGATCGCTTCGCCGAGGATGACTTGGCGTTCGAGAACGGTCGATAGTCGATGGCGTCGAAACGCCCGAGCCTGTAGCCGTGAAGTTGCAAGAGTTCGCTGTGACCCGCGCCTGAGAGATGAGAGAGCGCTAACCACAGCCTTCCGGCGGCTTGAGCGTCCGACATTGGATCGTGATGCACCAACGGAATACCGAACTTGTCGGCAAGCACGTCAAGTTTCCATCTACCCATCTCCGGCAAGTGCGATTGAGACAGCCGATAGCTGCATGCGAAGGCGAACTCCGTGGGCTCGTACGCATAGTGTTCAGCACCTCGCCGAAGTACGGACATGTCGAACGCCGTGTGGTGGGCGATCACCAAGGAGTCTCGGGTGAGCGCTTCGACGTGTTGCCACACTTCCGGGAGCGTCGGCGACGAGCGCGTGTCACTCGGCCCGATTCCATGTATCGATGTATTGAACGAGTCATACTCGTTGCCGGGCGGTTGAATCAGCGACACATAGCTGTCGGCCACTTCCCCGTCCTCAAACACGACCGCAGCAACGGCACATGCCGACTCGCGTGCGCTAGTCGCGGTTTCGAAGTCGATGGCCACGAACGAGTGGCCGTATCGTTCGGACCAAGGCGGATGATCTGTCATGTTGATGGCCTCTCCCCAGCATCGAGCGGCTCTGCATCCGTCCCCACTACGGGTTGCCGAATGAACGGCCAGCGAGTCAAGCACGGTACTTCAGCAGTTGAAAGTGTCGGGAGTGCGGTCAACACCATGTGCTCCGCTTCTTGGTCGCTTTGGAGGAGCAGTCAGGGGGTTAGGGGCCGAGGGCGGTGATGGGGGTGACTCGCACTCCGTCGGGTCGGGTGTAGGCGAAGCCGAGGGCAGTGATGACCACCATGCCAGCCAACTGCGCGGCGCGGTCTTCGGCAACGTTGTCTCGCACTCGTCGCAGCGACTGGGCTGCGGCTTCGATCGCGTCGCTGCCGCCGAGCTTGATCTCCACCGCCAGCCATCGGCCGTCGGGCAGTTCGACGATGGCGTCAGCTTCCATGCCCGCCGCGTCACGCAAGTGCGACACCTGGCCGTCGTAGGGCTGGGCGAGCACTCGCAGATCCCTCACCACAAGCGATTCGAACAGCAGGCCAAGCGTGGACATGTCCCCCATGAGGCGCTCGTCATCGGCACCAACGGCGGCAACAGCCAGCGACGGATCAGCCAGATGCCACTTGGCGGACTTGCGCAACGGGACCCGGGAACGCAGTCGGACCGACCATGCGGGCTGTTCTTCCAACACGAAAACGCGCCGCAGAGCATCCAGGTAGGACCGAACGGTGTGGCGATGAAGCGGCTCCGGTTCTGCGTCCGCGCCCAGTGTGCTCATGCTGGCTTCGGTTGCAATGTTCCTTGCCAGCGAATGGAGCAGCCGAGCGACACCGGCAGGACTTCGGCTGACAGCATCATCAAGGAGTCCAACATCGGTCCGAGCCACTTCGGAGAGATATCCGCGCAGATTGCGCTGAATCTCCGGCAACGGCAGTTCCACCTGACCGGGCCATCCACCTCGGCACAGCATCCGCGTGACTTCTGCGAGTCCGGAATCGGGTCGGCTGGCACTCGCTGGTTGGCCGTCGAGAAGCGCCCCGATGGATACCTCGCCGGTCGAGTCCCCTGATTCGAACAGCGACATCGGTCTCATCCGGATCCGGCGCACTCGTCCTGCGCCGGTGTGGCGGGTGGCGTCGTCGGCGGGTTGAGCGGACCCGGCCAGGATGAATCGCCCGAATTCGGCTGCGGCGTCAACGGCGTGGCGCACGTGATTCCACAGCTCGGGCACAACCTGCCATTCGTCAAGCAGCCTCGGCGTCTCACCGCTCAGCAGCGCCGACGGGTCGACGCTGCCGAGAGTGCGAGCGTCGAGGTCGGTGTCGAGCCGTATAGCGCTGCGGGCATGGCGCAGGCCCGTCCAAGTCTTGCCGCAGCCACGCGGCCCCTCCAGCACCAAGAACCCTGCCGACCGAAGTCCGCGCTCGACCTCGAGGTCAATGACCCTCGGCCGGTAGCCGTGGGGCATGAGACTTGGCTCGAATGTGTCTTCCACCTGCACAACCTCTGTGGCTTCCACGTTGCTCACAGCGCATTATACGTATTGTGGTGAAATCAGTATACGATTTGTTATTATTCTGTTCGCCGATTTATCGTGATCTCGAGCGAGATCAAAAAGTCGTGAAGCACCATTCGTAGGTGAAGTCGGCTGCTTCGATGACCCAACCCGTAGCGGCTCGCCCCCTTTGCACGACATGCTCAGCCGAGGTTGTCGGGGATCTCTACTTGCAGCGACGGATCGGGTTCTGCCGCAGCGACCCGCGCGTTGTAGGTGACGAGCAGTTCTCGCAGGTGCGCCGCCATCTGGAGGCGCTAGTGCCGGGCCGGGATGTCCACCGCGTCAGCGACGAACTCGGCCACGTCTCGCACCGAGATCAGGTCGGCAATGTCGAAGTTGCCCGCGAGCCCCTCGGCGGCAGCGATGCGATCTCTGAGGGTCAGCACGACCGGGAAGACATCGAGCGAGAGGTTCTGAACGCACTTGCGCAGAAGGGCTTCGCCGGGTGCGGTCGTCACATGGAAGGCAGCGTCGTGGACAACGAAGTCGCCGATGCGGCCGGTCTGCTCATCGGCTGTGGTGTAGGAGTGGTTGTCGACTTCCGTGTCGGGATAGTGCAGGCACAACGCTGCACCCACGACATGCTGGGCCACAGCACCGGTGGCGTTGCCCCCACGAACACTGGCCGCGTCGAGCAGCTGGCGGATCACTGTGCAAGTCGGTTCATGACTCCGGTACTCGATTCGCAATCGCTGCTTGTCGAAGAAGTCAACTTCGATGCGCTCGACCATCGCGGCCTGCAATGTCTCGATGATCGCCGCTCGCGCATCGGGATCGATTGCAGCGAACGCGTCGGCGGCTGTCGAGGAGTTGACGGCAGCTTGGAAGCCGCGCGCGAGTTCCTGGCTGCCTCGGCTGGTCCTGCCGCCCTCGCTTGCCAGTGGACGCTCCTCGCCATGACGAGCCAGAATCTTGTTGACTCTCGAACCGCCAAGCAGTCGGACTTGCGATCCGCTGAACCACCGTTCTTCGTCGAGTGGGAAATGGGCTCTCATGTGCTCGCACATGATGAGGCCGACCGTCATCACGTTGCGGTTGACGCCCGTCTCGGTGCGTTGCGTCTCGTACCAGTCATCGATGGCACCGTCGAGGGCCGCGGCGATCTCGCCGACAGTCATGCTGCCGCGTGGATGGCGACGGTAGGCACTCCCAGTGCGGGCTTTACGAAGCTCTCGACGAGCCAGGTGATGACGGGCACGGTGACAGCGTCACCGAAACCGAACAGCGCTTGCGATTCGGTCACCGGCGAGATGTCGAAGTCGTGGAGAACGCCTTGCAGCCGACCGCACTCGCGGGCCGTCATCCACCGCACACGATGACGGCCCTCGCTGATCTCCACCAGGGCCTGACGCGACGAGCCACCCCTCGCGGTTCGTAGGCAGCCCGCGATCTCATCGCCGCGCACTTCCCAGACGGCTCGACCGCCACGGGTCCGGCGGTACGCAGTCCGCCACGCCGTGACGCTCTGATCACTCAACTCGGCAATCCGGGCCGCGTGCCGGTCCGGGAGAGTGCTGTCGAACGCGGCAAGCCGTTTCGCGTCCCACCAGCGTTCGTCCTCAGGCGCAAGTCGCTCGACGACATCGCCAAGCCGTGGATCGGCCGAAGGAGGACGACCGATCATTCGCCGGGTGAGGTCGAGGCCCGAAGCTCGTGCGAGGAATCGTCTGAGCGGTGCAGGACGAAGGACATCAGACGCAGACGCCCCACAGTCCACTACCGACAATGAGGGCGGGTTCGTCGCCTGATCAGCACCGAGCAGGCCGAACACGAAGAGCCGGCTGCGCGACTGCGGCACGAACCAGCGCGAATCGACGACAGCGAGATCGCAGGCGTAGCCCAACCTGTTGAGCGCGACTAGCGCATCGCGCAGATCGCGGCCGCCGCGTGACGAAACAAACGAGGGAACGTTCTCGACGAGCACCGCTGCCGGGCGCCGGGCACCCATCTCGTCCAGAACGCGCACGAACTCGAAGAACAGACCCGACTGCTCCCCGGCCAAGCCGCGCCGATGACCGGCCAACGACAGGTCAATGCACGGAAAGCTCGCCGTCGCAAGATCAACGCTCGGCACGTCATCGCCGCGAATGTCACGCACATCGGAGACGCTGTAGTTGTCGCCGAAGTTGGCGGCATAGACCGCGTGCTTCACCTTCGAGATGTCATTCGCCCACACCACACCCAACCCAGCCGCCTCGACACCAGCGCGCACCAGACCGATACCGGCGAAGAACTCGGCAACCGACAGCTGTGACATCGACTCGGACAGTACTGCCGAAGTGCGACATCGTCGCGGACGGCCCACGCAGTCGCCTGCGGCGCAGTGTGCGCGGGCATGCTGAAGCAGTGACGACCTTGAGGACTCGCTGTGTCTGGCAGACAGCCACGCCTGCACGACGAGCCTCCGTCCCCAAGCAGCACCGTGCATGCTTGAGTCACCAGATCGGCTCAGGAGGGCGTCCTCTGCAATGTACGTTTTGTGACGTTCTCATTCGCCGGTTTGTGATGGCGGCAGCCGAAGTCAGAAAGTCGTGAAGCACCATTCGTAGGTGAAGTCGGCTGCTTCGACATCGATGGTGGGGGTTGCGATCAGGCGGGCGCACGACCGCCCGGTGCGCAGCTTCTCGATGACCTTGCCGTCCCCGGGCGAAAAGAAGTACTCGCCGAGCTGGATCGTGCCTGCGTCGAGCTCGCTGGCAGGAACGGTGGTGCCATTGATGACCAGCGTCAGCTTCCAGCCGGGCTCGAGCCGAGCGCCGATGGGACTCTGGTGCGGCACCTGGGCGCCGGGCACCGGCGTGACTGCCTGCAAGCCGCTCGGGTAGGCCGGTGCGGGCTCGCCCCCGCGGGTCAGCCACACCGCCAGAACAACGGCTGCAGCAGCAATGAGCGCACCGAGCGTGATGGCTGTGGAGACACCCTTGCGCAGTGCCCAAGGCACGCTCGGCTGGCCGTCGGCGGACCCGTCGCGGCTCATGTGAGATGTCCGGCGGCGGTCGCGCCGCCGAGCACCTCGTCACCTTCGTAGAAGACGACGGCCTGGCCAGCTGCCACCCGACGCTGGGGCTCAGCCCAACGCAAATGGCCGCCGGCATCGAGGTGCGCCGGCATTGCCGGACCGTGGGCGCTCGTCTGGGCCAGAACCTCGCCCTCGACGGCGTCGCCGGCCCAGCGATGATCGACCAACCGGACGCAAGGCGCCGCCAGCTCGGAGGCCCCGCCCACCGTGACACGGCGAGCGGCGATGTCCACGTCGACCGCATAGCGCCGCTGCGGTGCGCCGCCAAGGTCCAGACCCTTGCGCTGGCCGACGGTCACGAGCTCCACC
>JAJEIW010000290.1 GCA_022828045.1 Acidimicrobiia bacterium
TGACGGTTGAAGTGAGAGAAGCGAGCCGTGGTCTCCGGATCCACGAAAAAGAGCCGGAAACAAATACAAACGCCAACGTCGATCAAGACGATCTGGTGCTCGCAGCCTGATCTCAGGTTGTGAGTTCGGCCCGGTAGCCCCCGTCCTGCGGGCGCCGGTGCCATCATCTGCAGGGCTCGCCCGCCGCCCGTGCCGACGGGGCGGCGGGGACACGCACAGACGGCTACGGCGACTGTCAGGGTGTCGCTGCCCGCTATCGCCCGACAATCCCCCAGCGACTGCGCTCGGAGAAGGCTCATCGAAACGTTGAAGGACGCGGGTTCGATTCCCGCCACCTCCACGCGTTCCGCTGCACGAAGGGAACCCGCATGCGCCCGATGAGCACTTCGGAGGCATTGGATTTCTTGGGCGAGGGCTCGCGGACGGGCAAGCTCGCATGGGTGGCAGCCGACGGGCGCCCACATGTGGCACCGGTGTGGTTCATCGTCGAAGACGGCGATCTGCTCTTCGCCACCGGCACGCGCAGCGGCAAGGCGCTAGCGATGAGGCGCGAACCGCGCGTCTCGCTGGTCGTCGACACCGAAACGCCGCCGTACGCGTTCGTGAAGGTGGACGGGGTCGTGGAACTCATCGAAGATTCCGAGGATCTGCGGCGCGTGTCCACTCTCGCCGGCGCCCGCTACATGGGACCGGACCAGGCCGAGTCGTTCGGCGAGCGAAACTCCGGCCCCGGCGAATGCCTGGTGCGCCTGCGCCCGACAAGCATCACCGGCGTCAGAGGCGTCGCCGACTGGGACTGACAACAACCGTGCGGCGCCTGTCCAGACGCGAGTCTGTCGGACGCTTGAATCGCCCCGGTTTTGGTGGAGGCTCTGGGTGTCCAAGTCTGCACGCTGGGGTGCTCGCGAGGCTCGACTACCCGGCCAGGGTGAGGCGTGCTACGAGATCGGTACCGAAGCCCGTGAGGATCGCCAAATAGAGCAGGCCGGTGGCCGCCATGACGGCCGCGTACTGGCGCTCGCGCAGCGCCGCCATGGCCACCGCTGCCAGCGCCACGGTGGTGACCGCGCAGGCGACCCAGAACCAGCCCAGCAGCCCGCCGTAGCCGTCGTCGATGCTGCCGGCCAGCACGGCGATCATGCCGGTGGGCAGCAGCAACAGCCCCACCTCGATCGGCCAGATGCCGCCGAGATGGCGCACGAGCTGCCGAAGCGGCTCGCGCCGCAGACCTGGCTGCACCAAGTACCAATGGCCTAGCAGCATCGAATTGCTGACCGCGCCCAGGAAGGCCGCTCCGGCAACGACACGCGCCAAGTGCAGAATCGGGTTGACATTTCCGCTGGCAGCGATTCCTGCGGCCAGCACTCCCACCGCACCAACCAGCGGTGCCGCCAGATCCCAGCGCGGTTCGAAGCCCTCAATCGTCCTCCTCGGGGAGGAACCAGCTGGTGCTGCGCCATCGCTGCCGACATCTCCGCTTCGAACTTGAAGGTCACCAGCGGACACGTTGGGCAATGCGGATCGCACGAGCGTCGCGGCTGCGCACAGTGCCATCACAACGCAGGCCACG
Organism: Acidimicrobiia bacterium; assembly: GCA_022828045.1. Taxonomy (GTDB): domain Bacteria; phylum Actinomycetota; class Acidimicrobiia; order Acidimicrobiales; family Poriferisodalaceae; genus Poriferisodalis. Next base: position 1,571 of record JAJEIW010000290.1, read on the forward strand.
TCGCGCACGGCGTTCGGCTGGAACACAAATCCGGTGACAGCGCCGACGGCAGCGATCACCGCATACAGCGAGCGCAACAGCCAGCCGTAGCCGAGTCCGACTTCGCGCCGACGCGTGGTCACCCACAGGTACGCCAGCCCCCCAGTGGCCCACTGGCACATCACCGTGGCCACATCGACCGGGGCTCCCTCAGTCATCGGGGCAACCTCAGTCGCAGGGACCCAAAAATCTGGACCCGTCGAAGTGGATCAGGTGGTCAGGCGAGTCGGCGATCCAGACCTCGGTTTCCCATGCGATGTCCGCGACGTACGGACGGAAGGTTGCACGATCTGCGAACGCCGTGACATAGACGAGTCCGAGACGTGGCGATTGCAAGAGCTGGTCCAACTCGGCCCGGCGCTTCGAATCGATGGGTCCGTGAGACGTCACGGCCTCGACCACGACGAGCCACGACTCGTCGGCGTGCTGGACGACGACATCGGGCATCTTGCCGTGGTGCGGAATTCTGATGCCAGCACCCTCGAATGCGTCGTCGTCATGGACCGCGAATTTCTCATCGGCGTCGCCGATGTGCCAAACGGCCCCGCCGGGCGTGAATCTTGCGCAGAACTCTTGGATGATCTCCTGGATGAGCGGGTTCTGGCCTCCTGGCGAGAGATCGACTGAGGTGCCCTCAGGCAACCGCACCGGGATGCAGCGGAGTTGGCGCTGACGCTCGAGCTGGTCGGCGAGTGTCCCGACCCGCTCCAGATAGGCGGCTAAGCGCTCTGGCCAGGCGTCAGTGCCATAGGACTTGGCAAGCGCCCGAGCGAGGCTGTTGATTTGGTGCGCGGTCTTGCCGCTGTTGGTGGGGCGGTCGGGATCGTCGGGGTTCTTTGTGTCCAGACCGGCCGCACAGAACTGGTGAATCGTCTGCCGCCTGACTGTTTCGCGCGTATTGGGCGCGTAGTCCTTGTCGTAGCGCTCGCGCATGAAGGACATCATTTCGGTGATGCCCCGAAGCGGCGTGTCCGCCGCCGTCCACGGCTCCTCGGGCCGCAGATCAAGAAGCGCGAGAAGCGTCAGCGCCGAGCGTTCATTGCGCTGGGCCCGAGGAAATCCGAGTTCGGTGAGAATCCACTGCGCTTCGGCGATGCGCTGATCAATCTGAGTACTCACCGCAGGCCCTTGAGGGCTGGGACGTGGCGCTCCAACAACGCATCCATCGCGGCCTGCCCGAACTCGACGGAGCGGGCCTCCGCACCCAGGGCCAGCAGGGATTGAGCGTCCGGATATCGAAGTGATTCCAAGTCGGCAGCGTTGACTTGGGTGTGGCCGTTGAACTGTCGGAAGAACAGGTCGACAACCGTCGAGTTGAGGTACACCGCCAATCCCCATGCGAGATTGCGTTCCATGCCTCGATTCGACGCATGCAGCACGTTGACGTGGTTCCCCATGGCGACCACTTCGCTGGGAAGGTCCGCTGGCTCCAACACCGCTGCAACCACACGTCGACGTTCCTCCTTCGATGAAAAGCGTTTGACCAAGACGTATTCGCCCGACGGAAGGAACATGCTCTCGGTTTCCGGCGACACCGCGATGGCGCGAGGTTTGGAACTGGGTTCACCCGGCCATTCGACCCGGCCCCGCCGTAGGTGGGCGGGGTAGATCAGCGGGATCGTGTCACTCTTGTAGTCATCACGCAGGTGCTCGCGCGATCGGAAATCCACAACCCGGCCGGTCGATGCCGTGACACCCAGTCCGGCCAGCGTCAGCGGGAGGCTCCCCATCTGCTCCGCTAGCTCCACGCTTGACCGGTCCTCTGGGATCCGAATGAAGAGACGAGGATCGGTTGGGTGGACGACTGAGTCGGCGCTGACGTGATGCCTGCGGGCCTCATCGAGTCCTGAACCTGAGCTCACGGAGATTTGCACCGGTGATCGCTGAGGCGACCGAACAATCCTGAACACGATGTTCTCTTGAAGCACGGCACCGTCGCGAAATGCCGTGTCGCGGGACTCAAAGACATGGATGTCCCGTAGCGAACAGTCGTCGAGCAGGGCTTGCCGGAAGGACCTGAAGTACGACCCGTTACAGAAACTCCTCGGAGTGATCGCGACGAGTTGGCCACCGGGAGCTAGCAAGCGGCTTGCGAGCCAGACAAATGCCGAGTACAGGTTGCTCGTGCGAACGCCGAGACGCCGAAGTCGTTCATGGCTCGCCGATGCCGTGCGCAACTTGCCGTACGGCGGATTCATGATGACGAGATCGAACTGCTGACGCTCTTGCCGGAACATCTCTGGTTCCGCTTGCGTGGCAGCCCACGTCAAGAAGTCCGAATGCTCGACACGGCCTTGAGCCGACGGGATCGCATCGAGGCAGTCACTGAGCGTCGACTCGAGACCGTCCAGCAGACGATCGTCGATTTCTACGGCCGTCAGGTCCAACGAACACCGCCATCCCTCGCTGGCTGCTCGTTCAACCAGCGCAGCCGAGAGCGACCCGACGCCGGCACCGGGGTCGAGGACGCGTACGCGTCCCTCGGGCGGCTCGAACATGCCGGCCAGCAGTCTCGCGATCGGAGCAGGCGTGAAGTACTGCCCAAGTTCCGCTTGGTTCTCGCCGTTCAGCCCCTCAGCGTGCGCGATACGGCGCTGCTCAGCCCATCTCAGCGGTCTGGCCGCAAGCAGATCATCGACAACTGCTGCCACACACCCTCACCAAGCAAGTCGAGTTCGACACCTGTCGGCAGCATAGGTAGGCCCCGGGTTCGCTTCGCGGAGGTTTTCTCGCAAGCCGAGCGGGTGCGCTACGCCGGGACGGGGCGGGCCCGGGCGCTGACTCCGCTGCCGCTGGTGGGGCGCTATGCCCCGACGGGCCGGGTGTGCACTGCGAGCGGCACGGCTGCGGCCGATTCGGCGGCGTGGTAACTCGAGCGCGTCAGCGGGCTGGATTCGACATGGGCCAGACCGAGTGCGGCGCCCACCTCCCGCCACCGCTCAAACGCGGCAGGCGGCACCCAGCGGGCGACGGGTATGTGGTGGCTGGTGGGGCGCAGGTACTGGCCGACGGTCACGATGCTCACTCCCACCGCCGCGAGGTCGGCCAAGACTGCGTCGACCTCGTTGTCGTCCTCGCCCATGCCGACGATGACACCCGATTTGGTGACGTGTCCCGCTGAGGCACTGCGCGCCAGCAGGGCCAGGCTGCGGGCGTAGCCCGCCGATGGGCGCACGGCGCGTTGCAGGCGGACGACGGTCTCGATGTTGTGGTTCAGGATGTCCGGACCCGCATCGAGGACTGCGTGCAGCGAAGGGGCATCGCCGCCGAAGTCGGGCACCAGCACCTCGACCGTCGTGCCCGGCGACCGTGCCCGGATTGCCGTGATGGTCTCGGCGAACGCGGCAGCGCCGCCGTCGCGCAGATCGTCGCGGGCTACTGCGGTGACGACGGCATGATCGAGCGCCATTTCGGCGACGGCGTCAGCGACCCGGCGGGGCTCACCGGGATCGAGCGGGCCGGGCTGGCGGGTGTCGACGAGGCAGAAGCCGCACGCCCGCGTGCACCGCTCCCCGTTGAGCATGAACGTCGCGGTGCCCGCACCCCAGCACTCGAAGATGTTGGGGCAGCCTGCCTCCTCGCACACCGTGACGAGGTCGTGCTGTCGCATGACCCCGCGCAGCCGCAGGTAGCCGTCGTTGAGATCCATGCGGGCGCGCAGCCACGGTGGCTTCCGATCGGCGATGTCCAGGCCGCCGTTCACGCCGGCTTCGCTCAGACGCGCCCGGCTGCGCGGCGGGGCGACGGCAACGGGGCCGGGGCCCAGACCCCGGCTGAAGGCGCTGAGGTCGGACGGCCGGTGCCGCCAGGCCACGTCGGCCCGCTCGATGCTCCCCTCGCCCCATCGTGCCGCGGCGCGCCGGGCTACGGCATCGACCACCTCGCTCATCGTCGCCGCGCAGCCTTCCGCCCGCAGCGACGTCGGCCGGTACTCGCTGATGCCGCAGGGAACGATCCGCTCGAACCACGACAGGTCGGTGTCGACGTTGAGCGCGAAGCCGTGCATGGTGCGACCGCGGCTGAGCCGCACGCCGATGGCGGCGAGCTTGCGGGGCGTGCCGTCGAAGTCGATCCACACCCCCGGGTACCTGCGCAGACGGCCGCAGCCACCCAGCCCCAGATCTGCCAGCGCGTCGATCAGCACCTGCTCGAGGTCGCACACGTAGGACGCCGTCTCGGCCAGCCCGCCGCCGCGGCGTCCCGGCAGCGTGAGGATCGGGTAGCCCACGAGCTGGCCCGGGCCGTGATAGGTGAAGTCACCGCCGCGGTCGATGCGCACGCAGTCGGCGCTGACTTCGGCGGGATCGACCAGCAGGTTGGCTTCGTCCGCGCTCGGTCCTGCAGTGAATACGTGGTCGTGTTCAACCAGCAAGAGGTAGTTGTCGTTGCTGTGCGAGAACAGCCGCCGCTGCAGATCGAGCGCCTCGGCGTAACGAACCCGACCCAGCCAGCGCACTCGCAGCGTTCCGGGCACCAGCCTCAGAGCTCCGCTCCCCAGTCGTGCTGTTCGAGCATCTGGCGGACGTGCCCCAGAAATCCGGCGGCATAGCTGCCGTCGAACGCCCGGTGATCCCATCCCATCGCCAGGTGACCCACCGAGTGAATCACGATGCTCTCGTTGCCGAACCGATCCGTCACCACGACCGGTCGGCGCACGACGCCGTCAGTGGAGAGCACCGCAACCTGGGGCTGGTTGATGATGGCGGCGGTGGTGTAGGTGCCGAATGAGCCGTTGTTGGAGATCGTGAAAGTGCCGCCGGTGATGTCATCGGGAGTCAGGCGCTTCTCTCGTGCACGCCCCGCCAGCTCGTTCATCGTGCGAGCGACGCCGCGCAGGCTCAGCGAATCGGCATCGCGCAGCACTGGCACGATGAGCCCGTCGTAGCTGAGATCCACCGCAACGCCCACATTGCGGTGCCGCCACAGTCGCAGGCCGCCCTCTTCGACAGATGCGTTCAGCCGCGGCCAGTGGCCCAATGCGTCGGTGACCGCCGCCACGATGAACGGCAGGTAGGTGAGGCTGAAGCCTTCCGATGCCCGCCACGCCTCGCGATGTGCACGGCGTACCTGCTCGACGTTCTCGTAGTCGACCTCGACAATCGTGAGCGCATGGGGAGACGTGGCAACCGAGTGCACCATGTGCTCGCCGGTCCGGCGTCGAATGTTGTTGAAGGCCTCGAAGCGGGAATCGCCGTCTGTCCATCCGGCGGCAGCGGCGGCTGCGACGGGGGCCGGCACCGGAGGCAGGCCAGGTGTCGGCGCTCGATCTGCGGCAGGCGGTGCGGTGGCGGCAGCCGTTGCGGTGGCGGCAGCCGTTGCGGCTGCGGAGCGCTGCTGCTCGTCGATGGCGTTGAGCACGTCGGATCGGGTGATTCGGCCGCCCACGCCGGTGGCGACGAGACTGGCCGGATCGAGGTCGTGCTCGCGCACCAGCCGCCTCACGACCGGTGACAGCAAGCGGCCGCCGTTGTGCGATGCCGGCCTATCTGGTGCGCTGTCGTTCGGAGCGGTCGCGGCCACCGGCGCGGCGGCAGGTGCGGGCACCAGCAGTGGAGTCGCGGCGGCGGGAGCCGTCTCGGGTGCCGGCGCCGGCACGGGCCGGGACTCGGCTGCGCCGACTGCACCGGGCGGCGCCGGCGTTTCGGCCCCCTCGGAGACCTCGACGAGGGCCAGGACCGTGCCCACGTCCACCGTCTCGCCCTCGGGCACGCGTATCTCGGAGATGACGCCAGCCATCGGCGAGGGCACCTCGCTGTCGACCTTGTCGGTGGAGACCTCATAGAGCATCTCGCCCACCGCGATGGAGTCGCCCACACCCTTGAACCAGCGGGTGATCGTTCCCTCGGTGACCGTCTCGCCGAGCTGGGGCAGCACCAGGTCAGCCATCTCGCCACCCCGTCCGGCGTGCGGCGCCCGATGCTGCGCTCATCCGTGCAGCCCCCGTCCCGTGAGCGACAGCATGGCCTCGCCGAACAGCTCCGACAGCGTCGGATGGGGTTGCACCAAGGCGGCGACCTCGGCGACGGTGGCCTCCCAGTTGACCGCCAAGTAGCCCTGACCGAGCTGCTCGGTGACCCAGGGGCCCATCATGTGAACGCCGAGCACGCGCCCGGCGGTCCCATCGCTCTCGCGCTCAGCCACGATCTTGACCAGGCCCTCGGTGTCGTTGACGATCATGGCGCGCGAGTTGCCGCTGTAGCGGTGCTTGGAGGTCACCACGTCGTAGCCGGCCTCGCGGGCCGCAGTCTCGGACAGCCCTGCGAAGGCCACCTCGGGATGGCAGTAGATGGCCCACGGCACGTTGGCATAGTCCACCGGCGCGGGTTCCTCGCCCAAGATGTCCTGCACGGCGACGATGGCCTCGGCAAACCCGACGTGGGCGAGCTGCGGCGTGTTGATGAGGTCTCCGACGGCGTAGACACCGGCCATCGACGTGCGACACCGCTCGTCGGCGATCACGAAGCGACGTTCGTCCAGCTTGACTTCGGTGTCGTCGAGCCCGAGATGGTCCGGATACGGCCTGCGGCCCACCGACACGACGACAGCGTCCACGTCCAGTCCGGCCGAGTCACCGTCGCCGTCGGAGGATTCGCCCGTCGTGTACAGCACGGTCGTGCCGCCGCCCTCGAGCGGTGTGTGGCCGGTGACCCGGCATCCGGTGAGCACCTTGATGCCTCGCTTGGAGAACGCCCGCGTCAACGCCTTGGCGATGTCGGTATCGACCCCGGGGACGATCTGGCCGGCGTACTCCAGCACCGTCACCTCCGCACCCAGGTCGGCGAGCATCGACGCGAATTCGCATCCGATGGCACCGCCGCCGATCACCGCCACGCGGCTCGGGATCTCATCCAGCGCCAGGACCTCATCGGAGGTCATGACCAGCGAGGAGTCGCGGTCGAATCCGGGCAGCGTGATGGGCACCGAGCCAGCCGCAAGCAGAACATGGTCGCCGAGGAGGGCCTGCGAGCCTGACTCGTCGTTGTCCACGACGACGGATCGGTCTGCCGCCAGCCGACCGGTGCCCTCCAAGACGGTGACCTTGCGGCGGCGAAGCAGGCCCTTCACGCCAGCCTCGAGGCCGTCCACGATGCGCTGCTTACGATCCTGCGAAACGCTGAAGTCCAGCTCCGGGGGAGCGACATTCACGCCGAACGTGGCTGCATCGCCGACGGTGCGCCAGACCGCTGCGGTCTCCAGCAGTTCCTTCGCCGGTATGCAGCCGCGGTGCAGGCACGTTCCGCCCAGCCGGTCCCGTTCCACCAACGCGACTTTCATGCCCGCGGCCCCGGCATACAGCGCCGCTCCATAGCCCGCCGGTCCCCCGCCGATTACCACGAGGTCGTAGCGAACCGGGGCACTCGTCTCGCCGTTCATCGCTTCCTCTGCCATCGCGCGACGAGGGTACGCCGCCCTGCCCGCCTGTTTGCACCGAGAGCGGCCGGCCGCCGTGACAACCAGCGCCTAAGGCCACGTCAGCACGCGGACGGCGAACGCCACCAGGATGACAATGCCGGTGGCGAGTGCCAGGCCGAGCAACGCCCGAGTGCTCACCCCGCAGAATGTAACCCGCGCTATCCCAAATAGGCCCACGGCTAGGCTCGCGCCGTGACACGGCTGCGATCTCAGGCGGCTGTCGCGGCAGCGGCGGCGTTGCTCGTCTTCGGCTTCGTGAGCGGCTGCGGGAGCGTCGAGGTCAGCGTGTCCCGGGACACGGCGGCCACGACACCTGCTGCCGAGGTGCCCGCGACTACCTCCGGCGGCACCGACACCGGTGCGGCTGCCGAGCCTGCAGCGACGACTGCCCCGATCCCCCAAGAGACCCGGGCCGAGATCCTGCTGCTGGAGGGCGCGCTGCTCGACGGGCAGCAGTTCGATCTGACTGCGACCGCCGGAAACGACGTCCTGCTGTGGTTCTGGGCGCCGTGGTGACCGGCGTGCAATCGTGAAGCGCCTGCGGTCGCAGCGCTGAAGGCAGAGCACGGCGACAGTCTGGTGCTCGTCGGGGTCCCTGGGGGCGACTCCCAAGACGCCTACCGGGAATTCGTCGCCAAGCACCAACTCGGCGACATTCCACAGGTTTCCAACGAAGACGGCGATCTGTGGGATCAGCTCGGCAACAGCTACCAGCCGAGGTGGATGCTGGTGCGAGTCGACGGCAGCGTCAAGCGCGGTGACGGCACTCCGCCGCCCGACATCGTGACCGACGCCCTGTCCCCCGCGTAGGCACCGCCGTGAAGCGCACCAAAGAGCGCAGCGTCAGCGTCGAGCGGCTGATTGCCGCTCCTGCGGAGAAGATCTTCGCCGTGCTGACTGATCCCAGCCGCCACCGCGAGATCGACGGCTCGGGGACGCTGGCCAAGCTGACCACCAGCAACGCCCCGCTCACGCTCGGCAGCACGTTCTCGATGCGTATCAAGGTCGGAATCTCCTACACCGTCAAGAACCGCGTCTTGGAATTCGAAGACAACCGCCTGATCGCCTGGGCGCACTGGCAAGGACAGCGCTGGCGCTACGAGCTTGAGCCTCAGGATGGTGGCGGCACGCTCGTGCGCGAGACCTTCGAGTGGGGAACGGCGAAGCTGCCGCGCAGCGTCGAACTCATCGGGGCTCACCGCAAGAACGTGACGAATATGGAGAAGACTCTCGAGCGGCTGGCCGCCCTGGTCGAGAAGTCATCCGACGACGACGCCTGATCGATCAGTCTTCGGGTTCGATCACCCAGACTTCTCCGTCGAACGCCTCCTCGAGGCGCCGGTGGAGGTCCGCCAATGTGCGGTCGTCGCCGCGCCGCACCAGCACTGCTTCGTCGCAGTTGCGCATAAACCAGGTGTCGCGGCGGCGCATCGCCTTGCCGAACGCCTCGCCATCGACCGGTGCCGTCGAGGCCAGCACGAATTCCTGAGTTGCCTGCTGGCGCAGATCGGCAAAGCGGCGCCGTGACGGAGCGGGCCAGCGGGCTTCGACGCCCTCGAAGGCGAGCACCACGACGTACGGCACCCCCGCCGCAAGCGCAGCCTCAGCGCCCATCGTCTCGGCCCCGAGACCAAGGCCGCTGGCGACCACGAGATCGGGATGCATCTCACGCTTGGCGGACAGCACGTCGCTGAGCTGACGCAGCACCCTGCGAGAGGTCGGGTTCTCGTTGTACCCGCCGATCTCGGGCGGCCGGTGACCCAGCACGGCAAGGCCGTGGCCGCTGATCTCGCGGCCATCGCCCGAGCTTGCGCCCCGTCCGGCCGACTGGGGGGCGGGTTCATTCGGGCTCGATCGCCGATCGGCGAGCTGATCGAGCACGCCGTCGTCGAATCGATCGCCGCGCAGCCCCGTGCCGGCACCCGCCGCATGCACGGCCAAGACGTCCGCGGCCGAATTCAGCCGCTGGCCGGCATGGCCCTTCACCCAGGCGAACGTGACGTCGCCGCGCGCCGTCACCGCATCGATGAACGGCTCCCACAGATCGCGGTTGGCGACGGGTTCCTTCTTCGAGTTCAGCCAGTTGCGGCGGTGCCAGCCCTTCCACCATTCGTCGTTGAAGCACTTGACGACGTAGGTGGAGTCGCTGACGATGCGCAACGGGCCCTCCAGCGCATCGACTGCCCGGGCCGCGGCCGTCACCTCCATCCGCTGGTTCGTCGTGGCGGGCTCGTAGCCGCATTCCCAGGGTCCGCCGTCGACCACGAATGCCCAGCCGCCAGGACCCGGGTTTCCCAAGCAGGACCCGTCGGTGAAGACATCTCGCGCTGTCGCGTGCGGTCGTGGACTCATCCAAGTGCGACACTAGAACCCATGCTCTTCGACGGGTTGCATGAGCAAATCCCCGACATCGACCCCGATGAGACCGACGACTGGCTGCAGTCATTCGCTGCAGTCGTTGAGGAGCGGGGCAAGAACCGGGCGCGCTTTCTCATCCGGCGGCTCATGTCCAAGGCCCGTCAGCTGCAGGTCGACTTTCCCGCCACCGTCTCGACGCCGTACATCAACACCATCGCTCCCGAGCACGAGCCGTGGTTCCCAGGCGACGAGGAGATCGAGAAACGCCTGCGCGCCTTCATCCGCTGGAACGCCGTCGCGATGGTGACCCACGCCAACTCCTGGGCCGACGGCATCGGCGGCCACCTGTCCACGTTCGCCAGCTCGGCGGCGCTGTACGACGTGGGTTTCAACCACTTCTGGCACGGCAAGGACGACGGCGAGCCCGGCGATCACATCTACATCCAGGGCCATGCCGCGCCGGGCATCTACGCACGGGCCTACCTCGAAGGCCGCCTCGACGACATCGACCTCGAGCACTTCCGGCGCGAGATCGGCCGCACCGGGCTGTCGTCGTATCCCCACCCCCGTCTCATGCCCGAATTCTGGGAGTTCCCGACGGTGTCCATGGGACTCGGCCCGATCATGGCGATCTACCACGCCCGCTTCAACCGGTACCTGCACAACCGTCGCATCGACAACACGGCGGCATCCAAGGTGTGGTGCTTCGTCGGCGACGGCGAGACCGACGAGCCCGAGACGCTCGGAGCGCTGCACCTCGCGGCCCGCGAACGGCTCGACAACCTCATCTTCGTCGTCAACTGCAACCTGCAACGGCTCGACGGACCGGTACGAGGCAACGGCAAGATCATCCAGGAGCTCGAGGCCAACTTCCGCGGCTCAGGCTGGAACGTCATCAAGGTGATCTGGGGCGGACGCTGGGACGAGCTGCTGGCCCGGGACCGCGACGGCGTGCTGCTCAACAAGATGAACGAGACCGTCGACGGCGAGTACCAGCGCTATTCGGTGGAGAGCGGTCAGTACATCCGTGAGCGCTTCTTCGGCCCCGATCCCCGGCTGCGCGAGATGGTCCAGCACCTCTCCGACGAGGACCTGCAGACGCTGCCTCGCGGCGGCCACGACTACAAGAAGCTCTACGCCGCGTACCAGGCGGCTGTCGAGCACGAGGGCAGCCCGACGGTCATCCTGACCAAGACGGTGAAGGGCTGGTCGCTGGGGCCCGATCTCGAGGCACGCAACGCGACACACCAGATCAAGAAGCTGAACCGAACTCAGCTGATGACGATCCGCGACCGGCTCCGCCTCCATGAAGAGATCGACGCGGAGTTCGATCCCGACGACCCGCCGTACTGCCGGCCCCAGCCGGGCAGCGCCGAGCACGAGTACCTGATGGCTCGCCGCAAGACGCTCAACGGCCCCTTGCCCAAGCGTGTTCGCAACTGGTGCCGCAAGGCGTTGCCCATGCCGAGCTCGAAGCCCTTCGAGGAGTTCGCCGCGGGTTCGCGAGAGATGGCGGTGTCCACCACCATGGCCTTCACCCGGATGCTGCGCGCCATGACGCGCGAACCGGGCTTCGGCGACCGGGTGGTGCCGATCATTCCCGACGAGGCCCGGACGTTCGGCATGGACTCGCTGTTCCGTGAGCTCGGCATCTACGCCAGCCAGGGACAGCTCTACGAGCCGGTCGACCACGACCTGCTGCTGTCCTACACCGAGCACATCGACGGTCAGATCCTCGAAGAGGGCATCACCGAGGCGGGCGCGCTGGCCAGCTTCACCGCTGCTGCGACCTCCTATGCCACCCGCGGCGTGCCGATGGTGCCCTTCTACACCTTCTATTCGATGTTCGGCTTCCAGCGAGTGGGCGACATGATCTGGGCGCTGGCCGACATGCGCGGACGCGGTTTCCTGATGGGCGCCACTGCGGGCCGCACAACGCTGATGGGCGAAGGCCTGCAGCACCAGGACGGCCATTCCCCGCTACTGGCCTCGGTCGTGCCGCCGTGCCAGGCCTACGACCCTGCATTTGCCTTCGAACTCGCAGCGATCGTGCGCGACGGGATCCGACGCATGTACGGCGTGGGCGAGGACATCTTCTATTACCTGACGATCTACAACGAGAACTACGTCCAGCCGCCCGAGCCCGATGGCCTCGCAGTCGAAGACCTGCTGGCCGGGCTGTACCGCTACGCGCCCGCTGCGCCTGGCCGTGCGCACGGGGGCACCATCCTGTTCTCAGGTTCGGCTCAGGGTGCCGCCCGGGCGGCGGCTGACCTGCTGGCCGCCGAACATGACGTCGCCGTCGACCTGTGGAGCGCCACCTCGTACAAGGCGCTGCGCGAGGAGGCACTGTCGTGCGAGCGCTGGAACACGCTCCATCCCGACGAGCCCCAGCAGGTTCCCTTCGTCACCCGCCAGCTGGCCGATGGCACCGGGCCCGTCATCGCCGTGACCGACTTCATGCGGGCCGTGCCCGATCAGGTGTCCCGCTGGATCGGCCGCGACTACACGTCGCTGGGCACTGACGGCTTCGGGCGAAGCGATACACGCAGCCGTCTGCGAGAGCACTTCGAGATCACCGCCGAGCACATCACGGTCGCCGTTCTGTGGCGCCTCGCCGAGATGGGAGAGATCGACTCGACCGCGGCGGCCGAAGCCATCAAGTGCTACGGCCTGGCCACCGACAGCGCCGACCCCTGGTCGTCAGCAGCGCACTGAGCCTCGCGGCCGGCGGACATGTCCGGTGATGTCCGGCCTGCGCCGCCAGACTGTCCCGGTGCCCAGCGACATCCCCTGCCCGCAGCGGTGGTTCGACGATTTCGAGGTCGGCGAGCGCTTCACGTTCGGAACCACGACGATCGACGAGGCCGAGATCATCGAATTCGGCCGCAAGTTCGACCCCCAGCCCTTCCACATCGATCCCGAGGCCGCCCGCGAGTCGATCTTCGGCGGGCTGATCGCGTCGGGCTGGCATACGGGTTCGATCATGATGAGGCTGCTGGGAGAGCACCTGCTGGGACCCTCCAGCATGGGCTCGCCGGGCCTCGACGAGCTGCGCTGGCTGGCACCGGTGCGGCCCGGCGACCGTCTCACCCTCGTGGTGGAGGTGCTGGAGCTGCGCCCGAGCCGCTCCAAGCCCGACCGCGGCATCATCAAAATGGCCCACGAACTGGTCAACCAGGACGGCACGACGGTCGTGCGCTCGGTGGCCAACATGATGATCGCCCGCCGCCCCTGAAGCTCTGATCGCTCGCTGCGGGCAGCGCCGAGAGGGACTTGCTCAAGCGATCTGCAGAGGGCCGGGATCGGGCGTGCCGGTGCTGCCTTCGAGGCGTGCCACGCGTTCGCGCACCAAGGCGACTTCGGCGGTCACGCCGTCGATGCGGTCGGACTGATGGTCGATGCGTCCGCCTAGGTGAAAGATGATGCCCAGGCCAGTGCCGATCATGCCGGCGATGAGCCCCGCGGCGGCGACGAGGACAGCCCACGCATCGACGACGAGCTGTGTCGCTGTCGCCGTGTCCGCATCCATGGCCCCACCCTAGAACACACCTCGCGCGTCGCGGCAACCGATTTAGGCGTACTGAGCGGCTGCCTGGCGCTCGAGCCAGCCGAGCAGGATGGCCACCGCTCGGGGGTCGTGACGGATGCGGTGGTCGGCGCCCTCGATCAGGCGCAGCTCAGCGCTCGGGTGCCCCGCGGCCAGATGGCGGGCTTCTTCGTAGGGCACCTGCCGGTCGTTGATGCCGTGCAGGATCAGCAGCGGCCGGTCAGCCAGCTCACCCACGGCGTCCGTCGCCCGGTTCTGCTTCAGCTCACGGTTCCAGGCGCTCGTCGAGCGGGGGAAGCCGTCTGAACGGATGACTCCCACGTTGCGGCAGTGCTGCAGGAACGCCTTGGGATCGCTCGCCCAGTCGTCGAAATCCGCCCTGGGGGCCATCGCCGCCACGCCGCGAATCCGGGCGTCGCGGGCAGCGGCCAGGATCGCCACCGAGCCGCCGGTCGTCGAACCCACCAGCCACACACCCCGGCAGCCCTGCGAGAGGACGTGGGTGACCGAGCGGCCGATGTCGTCGATCCAGCCGAGCAACGAGAAATCGCCGTCGGACTCGCCGCAGCCGCGCATGCTCACGGCGAGCACCGTCCAGCCTTGGGCCTCGGCGATGCGCTCGGCGAAGCGCTGGTAGGTGCGGTTCGGCACGCCGGGCCGCTGCATCGACGGGAAACCGTGGCAGAGCACTACCGCGGGTCCGCTGCGGACCGGTCGCTTCGGGCGCACCAGGATCGCTGCGAGCTCCGGGCTGCCCTCGATAGTGGTCTCGGAGACGTTCGTGCTCACGTCGCTGCAGGCTGTCGGGCGCACGCCGTGTGCGCGGCCGACGAGAGGCGCATGGCAGTGCCCTAGCGGCAGAGCCGCGACAGGCGGTAGCCGCGGTTGCGCGCCTCGGGCAGCTCGTCGGGTCCGAATGTGGCGTAGGACTGCGCCGACACGATGCCGGCCACAGCAGCGGCTATCTGTTCTGCCACGGCCGGATCGTCTGGCTCAGATTCCATGTCGTAGACGATCTGGCTGCGCTTGTCGCCTACGAACCGGCAGCCGGCGAGCTCCCTCGGGATGTCCATGACCAACATTCTGCCGTCCGGCAGCGACACGGTGGGGCTCAGCCCCCGTCACCGCGCACGGCGGCGAGTGCCCCGATGCGCTGCAGGTACTCCAGATGGGCCGCGCTGGCGGCAGTGACCTGCTCGAGCGTGACCTCGTGACCCTCATGGCGCAGCGCTCGGTACAGCTCGGTGGCGGCGGCTTGGTCGTCGAGAACTGAGGTGGCCCCAGAATGAGACCCAGCGTCCGGCAGCGAGGCGTCCTCGTCGTGCGCCGGGGACCCGAGGCCGAACTGCAGTTGATTCAGATGTGCGCGCAGAAGCACTTCGAGTTCGTCGGCATTCAGTCCTGCGGCGATGTCGTAGGGCAGCAGGTCGCTGACGTACGCCGCGGCTTCAGCGAGGCGCCACACGGGCTCGCGGCGCTGACGACCGAGCCGTTGAGCCTGCGAGCCCACCACGCCCGCGGCGACCACGAAGCCGATGACCAGCGAGATGATGAGAACCGCGAGAATCACCAACAGCTCCCGGACCGCCGAAGTGCGGCGCGGCGCACCGGCCGCCGCGTGGGTTGGTCGTGGCGCCTACAAGCCGATGCGCTGGGCCAGCTTCTCGCGGTGGTACGCGGGATCGCCGAAGATCAGCTCGGAGCTCTTGGCGCGCTTGAAGTACAGGTGAGCGGGATGCTCCCAGGTGAAGCCGATGCCGCCGTGGATCTGAATGTTCTCTGCGGCGCAGTGGAAGTAGGCCTCAGAGCAATAGGCCTTGGCCAGCGACGCCACCGACGGCAGCTCGTCATTCATCTCTGATGCGCACCAAGCGGCGTAGTAGGCAGCCGACTTGGCCGACTCCACCTCAAGCAGCATGTCGGCGCACTTGTGCTTGATCGCTTGGAACGAGCCGATCGGGCGGCCGAACTGCACCCGGTCCTTGGCGTACTGCACCGCCATGTCCAGCACGAACTGGGCACCGCCGACCTGCTCGTTGGCGAGCGCCACCGCAGCCAGATCAAGCACCTGATCGATGTAAGCGAAGTTGTCGGTGTCGCAGAGGTGCTTGGCCGGCGTGTTGTCGAAGGTGATGCGGGCCTGCTTGCGGGTCTGGTCCATCGTGGCGAGGTTCTCGCGGCTGAGCCCGGCCGCGTCGCCCTCCACGGTGAAGAGATGGATGCCGCCGTTGCAGCGCGCCGCCACCACGAACAGGTTCGCGGTGCCGCCATCGGTCACGAACATCTTCTCGCCGCTGATCGTGGCCGAGTCGCCCGTGTCGGAGGCCTCGACCTCGACGCCGTCGGCATCCCAGCTGCCGTTCGCCTCGGCCAGCGCCAAGGTGGCGATGATCTCGCCCGAGGCGATGCCCTCGAGCAGCTCTTCCTTGGCCTTCTCGTTGCCCGAGTGCAAGATCGCGTTGCCGGCCAGCACCACTGTCGAGAAGTAGGGCGAGCACAGCAGGCTGCGCCCCATCTCTTCGAGCACGATGCCGAGCTCTACGTAGCTGGCGCCCTGGCCGCCGTACTCCTCGGGGATGATCAGCGCCTGCAAGCCGAGCTGCTCGGCCATCTGCGACCAGACCGCAGGGTCGTAGCCGTCGTCTGTCTCCATCAGCTCCCGAACGGTGGCCTCGGACGACTTGTCCTCCAAGAACGAGCGAACGAAGTTGCGGAGCTCTTCCTGCTCCTCGGTGAATGCAAAGTTCACGGACACCCTCCGGGCCGATGCAGCCTGAGCGCCGGTGCAACTGCAGCACCAGCGCAATAGTCAGGCGAAGTTCTATCACCCAGACGAAGAATCGGCTCAACCGCTGCAGACGGGAATGCGTGGAACCCCGCAGGCGGGCCGAGCGTTAGCTTTCTTGACGGGCAGTCCCCACCGGGGCACACCGGTTCGACCCCCCAGCCGGTGCCCGTCCAACTCGACCCGGAAGCTGAGCCGACAGGCGAAGCCGCAGCCGAGCGGCCCGTGAGCGCATCGAACAAGAGCGGGAGACAAGACATGAGGCAATGGGAAGGCTTGGCTGCCGGCAAGCCGCATCTTCAGCGAAACGGACAGACATGAGCGACAGTTCCGACGAGGCCACAGCGGATGCGCCCACACATTCCGAGGTCACGAACGGCCGGGGCATCGGCCGGCTGATCCGCCAGCCCGGGTCGATCGTCGGGCTGCTGGCAGGAGTTGCGGGCGCGGCTGTCGCACTGGCATTCGGCGAGTTCGTCGACGGGCTCGTCGATTCCATCCCGTCGCTGGTCGTTGCCGTCGGCGAAGCGTTGGTGGACTACTCCCCCGATTGGGCCGTCAAGCTGAGCATCGAGCTCTTCGGCGAGAAAGACAAGGCGGTGCTGGCAATCGGCATCGTGGGAGTGTCGCTGATCATCGGCGGACTCCTCGGTGCCTGCGCGCTGGTGCCTCGACGCCGGTGGGTGCCATATGCCGGATTCGCCGCGTTCGGCCTGATCGGCGGCTGGACGGCCGCCCGCAACCCCATGAGCCCGTTCATCGGCTCGTGGATCGTGGCCTTGGCTGCGGCAACGCTCGGCGCCACCACGCTGATGATCCTGCTGCGGCTTGCCCCTGTCCGCCCCGAGACACGTCCCCCGAGCGAGCCGCCCGATCCGGGGGGCGAACCGGCAGTCGTCGGCGGCGACGAACCTGACGGCGTGCCCGATGCCGGCCGGCGCCAGTTCCTGCTCGGCATCGGCGGCGCCGGTGTGGCTGCCGTTGGTCTCGTCGCACTGGGCCGGGGAGTACGCGGACCCTCAGCGGCGGAGACTGCCCGGGCCGGCATCGATCTGAGCTCGACGAGGCCGCCCCCCACGACTGCTGCCTCCGGTGCGGCGACAGCTGTTGAACCCACGGCCACCACTGCGGCTGGACCCTCCGTTGCCACCCAGATCGCCGCGCTGGACACGCTCGATGAGGTCGGCGGCATCTCGAGCTATGTGACGCCCAACAACGAGTTCTACCGGATCGACACAGCGCTGACGGTGCCGCAGGTCGACCCGGCCAATTGGAAGCTCAGCTTCACCGGCATGGTCGACAATCCCTACGAGCTGACCTTCGACGAGATCTTGGCGATGGACCTTCAAGAGCACGTCGTCACGCTGTCGTGCGTCTCGAACCGGGTCGGCGGCAACCTGGTCGGCAATGCCGTGTGGACGGGCGTGCCGCTGGTGGATCTGCTCGAGCGCGCGGGAGTGCAGCAAGGGGCAGACCAGGTGGTCGGCCGATCGGTGGACGACTGGACCGCCGGGTTCCCCACCCCACTGCTGTATGACGGCCGCAACGCCCTGCTGGCCGTCGGCATGAACGGCGAGCCGCTGCCGACCAGGCACGGCTTCCCCGCCCGCCTGATCGTGGCGGGGCTGTACGGCTACGTCTCGGCCGTGAAGTGGATCGAGGAGATCAACCTGACCACCTGGGACGCCTTCGACGGCTACTGGGTGCCGCGGGGGTGGTCGAAGCGCGGGCCGATGAAGACGCAGAGCCGGATCGACGTGCCAGCCAGCGGCGACCGGCCGGTGGCTGGGACCGAGACCGCCATCGCCGGCATCGCCTGGGCGCCGACGCGGGGCATCAGCGCAGTCGAGGTCCGCATCGACGACGGCCCGTGGCAGCAGTGCGATCTGGGCGAAGCACTGGGCGACGAGAGCTGGGTGCAGTGGTATCTCCCCTGGACACCCACCGCGGGCACACACTCGCTGCAGGTGCGAGCCATTGACGGCGCCGGCATGACCCAGCCCGAAGGCCCCAAGGACGTCCGTCCCGACGGCGCCGAAGGCTGGCACCGAGTCGCCGTACGAGTAGACGCCGCCTGACCCGGGCGTCGCAGCGGATCTAGCCGCGGGCTCTGCGACATTACGACCTGCTGGCGTGCGGTTGGCGGTATCGGCTGGGGCTGACCGGGACGCCGTGGCGTATGTCTGACCATGAAGGCTTCGAGGATGTGTGGGACACGCTGATTTGCGGTCCGGACTACTGCGAGCTTCGCAGTCTCGGCTACCTGGCCGATTTCCGGTTGGTCGAGCCGACGGTGCGGCTGCCTGAGAATCTGTCTACCGGCGACATGGGCGAGATCGACAGCCGGGCAGCCGGGGCGGCTGTCGTGGAGCTGCTGAGAACCGACGTGGTGGTGGCCGAATGGCGGGCCGCCGTGGAGCCTGTGGTGGACCGGCGCACGATCTGGTATCTGCCGACCGTCACCGCAGCGTCACGCCTCGCAGAAGTGCTGTGCGAGGCTGGCGAGCAGGCTGCGGTGCCGACCGCGAAGGCGCCTCGCAGCGACCGCCGCCGGATGGTCGAAGATTTCCGGCACGGTCGGCTGATGCATCTGCTCAACGTCGCGGTGGCCGCCGAAGGCTTCGACGTCCCCGATTGCACGGTGGTCGTGCATCTTCGACCCACGAAGTCGCTGTCGCTGCATCGGCAGATCAACGGGCGGGCGCTGTGAGCCTCCGAAGGCAAGCCGTACGCGGTGATCGTCGACATGGCCCGCAACACGACGGCCCACGGCGACCCGACAACGCCGATGCACTGGAGCCTGGCGGCACGATAGGTCCGCAACGACCAAGCATCGAGAATGCCTGCCGTCGAGTGCCCACGCTGCGCCAACCGGCAGCACCCTGCGCTGCGATGCTGCGAAAGCTGCGGGCAGCGGCTGTGGCGGGGATGCGGAACCGACACGGCCGGTGAGCGCTGCTGCGGACGAGACCGGTTCTGGCATCGCTGCACCGGCGACATCAGCACACTGCAAGCCGACATCGTGCAGCACAGCAGAGACTGCCGAGCCGCAGCCCGCCTGATCGAGACCGTCGGCTCCGGGCAGCTGTGCCTGCCGGGCATCGGGTAAGGCTGCTCGCGGGCTGCCAGCCGGGAACAGCGAAGACTGCGACGACAACACCGCAGCGTCGACCACCCGCACACCGCCGGACACGCGCTTGACACGAGTCGCACGACACGCGAGAGTCGCGCCCGTCAACACCAAGCAGCGGCTCCTCGGGCCGTGGCAAGCCGTCTGGGCGGCATATCAGTTGCATGGGTCCCTCCCTGCGGCTTGCGCGCTTGGTGTTGACACACATTCGCTGATTCCGCTCGGAGGGACCCTCCATGTCAAAACGACCCCTAGCCGCGCTGTGCGCGCTGCTCGCGTTCGTGGCCGCGCTCGTCGCCGTGCCGCTCGCTACCGCCGAGCCGGCCGAGGCTCACGATGTGTATTACTGGAAGACCGTTCGGACGTGCATTGTCGATCCGCCGATCAATCACTGCACGACGGAACGGGTGCGGGTGCCCGCGCATCACAAGCACCTGCCGGCCACCTGCCCGGCGGGCACGACCGGCACGCCGCCGAACTGCGTCGCGGACAAGCCCACCACGACCACTGATGCGCCGCCGCCCACCACCCCGCCCAAGCAGTGCCCTGCAGGGTCGCACCGCTACGGCAACGGCTGCCACAGCCACGGCTTCACGCCGCCCTCCTGCGGAACCGGCACGTGGATACCTCACGCCGGCCACTCCATCACATTTCTGCAACCCTGTCCCACCACCACGACCACTGCTGCGCCGCCGCCCACGACCACGACAGCGCCGACCACGCAGCCGCCCCCTCCGCCGCCGGATTGCATCGACGGCTCGCACCGGCACGCGCGCAACAGCGCGCCGGGGACGAGCTGCCACCTTGTCAGCGTCTCGCACTGCCCCAGCGGCCAGCATGAGCACACGCACGGCTCAGGCGACTGCCATAAGGCCGGCCCTAGGTGCGAGCCGGGCGAGGCTTCTCACTGGGGAAGGTGTCTCAATGAGCACTGCCCGGTGGGCGAGCATGAGCACACGCACGGCTCAGGCGACTGTCACTCCTCCGCCGCCGGGCACTGCAAAGACGGCGAACACGTCCATGTGGTCGGGGGCTCTCGCTCCTATGGCTGCCACCCGGAAGATGAGCTTCACTGCGAGTTCGGCGAGCACTCGCATGGCGATTCGGGGTGCCACTCGTTGAGTCACGGTGACTGCGAAGCCGGCGAGCACGAACACGCCAGCGCCCAGCATCCGGGTGTCACCTACTTCACCTGCCACCCGACATCGACTGTCCATTACAAATGGACGAGCACGCAGGCTTGGTCGGTTGCTGCGATATGTGGGTATCCCGCAGGAAAGCTCGCGAACTGGCTCATCGGCGTCGCTGTCGGCAAGGGCTGCGAAGATTTTTTCGAGGAGTTGGGCGAAGGCGATAGGGAACGCTGGAACAGAGAGCACGACCAAGACGCCAGCACTTGCCCCGACGGGCAGACCGGCACGCCGCCGAACTGCACCGAGCCGAACAAGAACGGCAAGCAAGGCGGCGACGATGACGACAGCGACGACAGCGACGGCACCGACGATGACACCGACGGCACCGACGATGACAGCGGCGAGGACTCCGACGACGACTCGGGCGACGACGACAGCGGCGATGACTCCGACGAGGACGCGGACCCTGAGCCAACGCCGGACCCGAAGCCGACCGCTGCGGAGATCAAGCAGAATGACGACGAGCTGAACGAGGCAGCCCGCCGTTACCGGGACGAGGAGATCACCTTGGCGGAATATCAGGCGGCGTTTCGGCGCTGGATGCGCTGGCGCTGCGAGGAAATGGGCCAAACGAAGTGG
>JAJEIW010000042.1 GCA_022828045.1 Acidimicrobiia bacterium
TGCGGCTCGATCCCGCAGCCATCCTGGTGCCGCTGGAGGACAAGTGAACGACGCCCGATTTGCTGCGGCAAGCCTGGTGTTCGGCCTCGCGTTTCTGGCCCGCGTCGCGGGTCAAGCTGTGCAGCGCTGGTGGGACGTGGCCTTCCTGCCTTCCCAGGACGCCTGGCAGGGCAGCAGCCTGCCGTTCCCGGCGCTGTTCGCGGCCTATCAACGAGGGCGCCTCCAGCCCGCTGGTTGAACGGGCGCAAGGTTGGGGCGGTCGTGAGGGATCGGTAGCCTGCTTCATTCGCGGCGCGGACTTCCTGCGCCCAATTGACGTCCGGCAAGGCCGGATGCCTCCCCGCAATGGGTCGGGTGTTCGGAACCGGTCGGCACAACCTTCAGAACCGCTCCGCCGGCACAGCCGTGCGGAGCGTTCGCATGGCGGCCCGCTCTGTGGGCCGCCGAACGGAACAGCGGCCCGCTGAGCGGGCTGCCGGAGGGACAGCTGCTCGCTGTGCGGGCGGTGAGATGCACGGCGAAGGCACGAGAGAGACGTCCATGGCGAACAAGGCGCTGGTCGCCACCAAGGTCGGCATGACACAGCTCTGGGACGACGAGAACCGCGTCGTCCCGGTCACCGTGCTGCGCGTCGACGATTGCCGGGTCACCCAGGTCCGCACCACCGAGCAGGACGGCTACACCGCGGTGCAGGTCACCTATGGCCACCGCGAGGCCCGCAAGATCAACAAGCCCACGAATGGCCACTACGAGCGAGCCGGGATCGACCCCGGCGTACGGCTCGTAGAGCTGCGGCTCGACGATGTCAGCGAAGTAACGGTCGGCACCGAGTTGGGTGCCGACCTTTTCAGTCCCGGCGAGCTTGTCGATGTGACAGCCACCTCCAAGGGCAAGGGCTTCGCCGGCACGATGAAGCGGCACAACTTCTCGGGTCAACGTGCCAGTCACGGCGCACACCGCGTCCACCGGGCACCGGGGGCGATCGGTGCGTGCGCCACCCCCTCACGAGTGTTCAAGGGCACCCGCATGGCCGGCCGCATGGGCAGTGAGAAGGTCACCACGCTCAACCTCGCAGTCGTCGAGGCCGACGCTGAGCGCGGCCTGCTGCTGGTGCGCGGCTCGGTCCCCGGTCCCAAGGGCGGCACCGTCGTCGTCCGCAACGCAGTCAAAGCGCCGCAAGGCGCGTCAATAGGCACGGCGCCGACCGGCGCGTCCGCGAACTCAGCGGCGGCAGAGGTCTGAGGCGGTTGCTATGACACTCACGCTCGACGTTCGCACCCCCGACGGCGGCACAGCCGGCACCGTCGAACTCGACGAAGCCATCTTCGGCATCGAGCCGAACATGGCGGCGCTGTACCAGGCCGTCACGGCACAGCGGGCTGCCCGCCGCAGCGGCTCGCACAGCACCCTGACCCGTGCCGAAGTGCGCGGCGGCGGCGCCAAACCATGGCGCCAGAAGGGCACCGGCCGGGCTCGTCACGGCTCGATCCGCTCGCCGCAGTGGGTCGGCGGCGGCATCGCGCACGGGCCCAAGCCACGCGACTATCGCCAGAAGGTGAATCGCAAGACGGTGCGGCTGGCGCTGCGCTCGGCGCTCAGCGACCGGGCTCGCAGCGAGCGCGTCATGGTCATCGACGAGTGGCGCTTTGCCCAGCCCCGCACGAAAGACGCGATCGCCGTGCTCGAGAACCTGTCTCTTTCGGGGCAGGTTCTGCTCGTTCTGGGTGACAGCGACGCGCACCGCACCGCCGGTCGCAGCTTCCGCAATCTCCCCGACGTCAGCGCGGTCAGCCCATCCGAGCTGAACGCCTACGACATCCTGCGCTCGGACTGGCTGGTATTCACGTCGGACACGCTGCCGTCGAGTGCCGATCCCGCTGGCGCCGACGCCGAGACCGAGGGGGCGGCACAGTGAAGGACCCCCGCGACGTGCTGATCGCCCCGGTCATCTCTGAGAAGTCGTACGACTTCCTCGAAGAGGGCATCTACGTGTTCCGCGTGCATCCCTCGGCCAGCAAGCCCGAGATCCGCCAAGCGGTCGAGTCGATCTTCGACGTCAAGGTCGCCAAGGTCAACACGCTCAACCGCAAGGGCAAGAAGCGGCGCAACCGGCGCAACAACACCGTCGGCAAGAGGCCGGACACCAAGCGGGCCATCGTCACCCTCGTCGAGGGCGACTCGATCCAGATCTTCAATTCGTAGGACTGCTCATGGGCATTCGAGTACGCAAGCCGACGAGTCCCGGGCGAAGGTTCCAGACGGTCTCGGACTTTGCCGACCTCACGGCAGCAAAGCCCGAGCGCACCCTCATCGCCAAGCAGCACTCCACCGGCGGGCGCAACAACTACGGGCGCAAGACCTCCCGCCATCGCGGGGGCGGCCACAAGCAGCGGTACCGCGTGATCGACTTCCGCCGAAACAAGGACGGGGTGCCCGCCACGGTCGCCACGATCGAATACGACCCCAACCGCAACGCACGCATCGCGCTGCTGCACTACCACGACGGCGAGAAGCGCTACATCCTGGCGCCCACGGGGATCGAGGTCGGCGACAAGCTGGCCAACGGTTCAGACGCCGAAGTGCGAATCGGCAACGCCATGCCGCTGCGCTATGTGCCGGTCGGCACCACCGTGCACAACGTGGAGCTGAAGCCGGGAGGCGGCGGCCGCATGGCCCGCTCGGCCGGCTCCAGCGTGCAGCTCGTGGCCAAGGAGGGCGCGTATGCCACGCTGCGACTGCCCTCCACCGAGATGCGCCGGGTGCCGATCGACTGCCGCGCCACCATCGGCTCGGTCGGCAACGCCGAGGCCGACCTCGTCAAGATCGGCAAGGCGGGCCGCAATCGCTACAAGGGCGTCCGCCCCCAGACCCGGGGCGTGGCCATGAACCCCGTCGACCACCCCCTCGGCGGCGGCGAGGGCAAGTCCTCCGGCGGCCGTCACCCGGTATCGCCCTGGGGCAAGCCCGAAGGCCGCACCCGCTCGAAGAACCGCAAGTCCAACGACCTCATCGTCCGCCGTCGCCGGACACGAGGGTCCCGGAGGTAGAGCGATGCCGCGCAGTCTCAAGAAGGGCCCGTTCGTCGACGACCACCTGCTGTCAAAGGTGGACGAGTTGAACGAGAGCGGCGAGCGCAAGGTCATCAAGACGTGGAGCCGACGCTCCACGATCATTCCCGAGATGATCGGTCACACCATTGCCGTGCACGACGGGCGCAAGCACCTGCCGGTGTACGTGACCGAGTCGATGGTGGGCCACAAGCTGGGCGAGTTCGCGCCGACACGGACGTTCAAGTTCCACGCCGGCCAGGAGCGAGGGGGCCGACGATGAGCGGCCTCATCGATCTTGACGTCATCGCAGGAGCCAAAGCGACGCTTCGCTACGGCCGACTGTCGGCATCCAAGGCCCGGGTGGTGCTCAATCTCATCCGCGACGAAGACCTGGCCTTGGCTCGCGACCGGCTGCGATTCTGCGAGCGCGGCGCTGCCGAAGTGGTGTCCAAGGTGCTCGAGAGTGCCGTGGCGAACGCCACCAACAACGAACAACTCGACGCCGACGAGCTGTACGTGGCCGAATGCTGGGCCGACGAAGGACCGGTGCTGAAGCGCTGGCGCCCGCGGGCACGGGGCCGCGCCACGCGCATCCACAAGCAGACCTGTCACATCACGGTCATCGTTGCGCAGCTCAGCCCAGAGGAGCTCGAGATGCGTGAGGCTCGCTTGGCCGCCTCGGGTTCCCAGACCGCCGCCGCGGCCCGCGCGGCGCGAGTGGCCGCGAGCCGTGCAGCCGATACGGGCGATGACGAGCCCGACGCCGAGACAGATCTCGATGAAGCAGAAGTCATCGAAGCGGTCGAGGCGGTCGGCGCCGATGCCGATGCCGGTACTGAGCCTGATGCCGTTGCTGCAGATGAGGTCACAGACGGCACTGACGACGTCGAATCCTCCGACGTCGAATCCTCCGAAGACAGCGACATCAGCGGCGCCGATGCTGCAGACCCCGAAGCTGCCGACCCCGAAGAAAAGAACTGATCATGGGTCAGAAGGTCAACCCGTACGGTTTCCGCTTGGGAATCACCACCGATTGGAAGTCGCGCTGGTACGCCGACAAGGAATACCAAGACTACCTCATCGAGGACTGGAAGATCCGCGACTTCCTGCGGACCGAGCTGCCGCATGCAGCCATCAGCCGCATCGAGGTGGAGCGCACCCGGGATCGCCTGCGGGTTGACGTGCACACCGCCCGTCCCGGCATCGTCATCGGGCGCCGCGGCAGCGAGGCCGACCGCCTGCGCACCAAGCTCGGCAAGATCTCCGGCAATCCCAAGGTGCAGCTCAACATCCAGGAGATCAAGCAGCCCGAGCTGGAAGCGGCGCTCATCGCCCAGGGGGTGGCAGATCAGCTCGCCGGCCGTGTCGCGTTCCGCCGGGCCATGAAGCGTGCCGTGCAGAACGCGCAGAAGGCGGGCGCGCTCGGCATCCGGGTGCAGTGCTCAGGCCGGCTCGGCGGCTCCGAGATGGCCCGCACCGAGTGGTACCGCGAGGGCCGCGTGCCGCTGCACACGCTGCGTGCCGACATCGATTACGGCTTCCGCGAGGCCCGTACCACCGCGGGGCGCATCGGCGTCAAGGTGTGGCTCTACAAGGGCGACATCCTTCCCTACAAGGTGTCCTCCGACGAGCGCATTCACCGCGAGGCCGCCATGGCAACCGGGCAGACCTCCGGTGACGGCGCACCTCCTGCAGGAGTCGTGACATCGGCCGGCCGACGCAACGATCTCGATGAACTGCCCGAAGAGCCGGTCCCGCTGCTGCGTGAGGCCGACCCCGAATTCGAGCGCCTGCTCGAAGAGGAAGAGCAGATTGAGCGGGCCACGCGCGACCAGTCCCAGACGCCCAACTTCAGGCCGGGAGACGACTGATGCTGATGCCTCGCAAGGTGAAGCACCGCAAGGCGCATCGCGGCCGCATGAAGGGCCGCACCAAGGGCGGCACGGCCGTGCACTTCGGCGACTACGGCATCCAGGCGCTCGAGCCTGGCTGGATCACGGCCCGCCAGATCGAGGCGGCTCGCATCGCCATGACCCGCCATGTCAAGCGCTGCGGCAAGGTGTGGATCAACATCTTTCCCGACAAGCCAGTGACGGCCAAGCCAGCAGAGACCCGCATGGGTTCCGGCAAGGGCAACCCCGAGAAGTGGGTCGCCGTGGTGAAGCCGGGTCGGGTGATGTTCGAGCTGGGCGGCGTGAACGCCGAGCTGGCTCGTGGCGCCATGGAGCGCGCCATCCAGAAGCTGCCTGTGCGGGCACGCGTGATCTCGCGAGAGGAGGCCATCTGATGGCCAAGGCCGCGACGCTTCGCACGCTGTCTGACGACCAGCTGCTCGACGAGCTCGAGAGCGCTCGCCAGGAGCTCTTCAACCTGCGGTTCGCATTCGCTACCGGGCAGCTCGACAACTCCGCGCAGATGTCCGCGACCCGGCGTGACATCGCACGCATTCACACCGTGCTGCGTGAGCGTGAGATCGCTGCCGCCGATGCGCTGGCCGGCGTCTCGCCGAGCCCTGCTGGGCTGGCTGGCGCCTCGCAAGGCTCGGCTGTGTCAGCTGGCGCCTCGCAGGGCTCGGCCGGAGTCGGCATTGCGGAGACAGGAGACCCCTCATGAACACAGAGTCGGCACCCGACGCTGAGCGCAACCGACGCAAGATCCGTGAGGGCATCGTCACCTCCACCAAGATGGACCGCACCGCGGTGGTCTCGGTGGTCGAGCGCGTGCGCCACCCCCGCTACTTCAAGACCGTGCAGCGCACGAAGAAGCTCTACGTCCACGACCCCGACCGAGACACGCGTCCGGGCGACCGGGTGCGCGTCATGGAGACCCGTCCGATCTCGAAGACCAAGCGCTGGCGCCTGGTCGAGATCACCGAGCGGGCCCGCTGAGCCCCGAGCCAGAGAAGAACTGCGTACCTGATGATCCAGCAAGAGTCCCGACTCAAAGTCGCCGACAACTCGGGCGCCCGCGAGGTGCTGTGCATTCGCGTGCTCGGCGGCACGGGTCGTCGCTACGCCTCTATCGGCGATGTGTTCATCGCCACCGTGAAGGACGCGATCCCCGGCGCTTCGGTGCGCAAGGGCGACGTGGTGCGCTGCGTCGTGGTGCGCACGCGCAAGGAGCGCCGGCGTCCCGACGGCAGCTATATCCGCTTCGACGAGAACGCTGCCGTGCTCGTCGACGACAACCGCCAGCCGCGGGGCACCCGCATCTTCGGCCCCGTCGGCCGCGAGCTGCGCGACAAGCGCTTCATGCGCATCGTGTCACTCGCACCAGAGGTCCTCTGAGGGGGGAGTGGAGATGGCACGTCAGCGAAACCAGCTGCCCCGGCTGCGAGTCCGCAAGGGCGACACCGTGCGCGTGATGTCAGGCCCCGACAAGGGCCGCGAGGGCGAGGTCGTCTCGGTCGACCCGCTGCGCCGCCGCCTCACGGTCGAGGGCGTCAACGTCGGCCACAAGCATCAGCGTCCCTCCCAGCAGAACCAGGAAGGCCAGATCATCGACTACCTGCTGCCGATCGACGTGTCGAACGCCGCGGTCGTGTGCCCCCGCACGGGCCAGCCGGGTCGAGTCGGGTTCCGTCTCGAAGGCGAACGCAAGGTGCGCTACCACCGGGCTTCCGGGGAGGAACTGCCGTCATGAGTGTGACTGAAGTCCCCGACGCTGCCGCCCCCTCTGCGCGGCCCGAACCGCGGATGAAGGCGCTCTACCGAGACTCCGTGCGCGCCCAGCTCCGCCAAGATCTGGGGCTCGGAAACATCATGCAGGTACCCGCACTCAGCAAGATCAGCGTCAACATGGGTGTCGGCGCGGCACTTACGAACCGGGGTCTGCTCGAGGGTGCCATCGACGACCTCAGCCGCATATGCGGTCAGCGGCCGGCGATCACCCGGGCCAAGCGCTCGATCGCAGGGTTCAAGCTGCGCGAGGGCAACGCCATCGGCGCCCGGGTGACACTTCGCCGGGATCGTATGTGGGAGTTCTACGACCGTCTCGTGTCGCTGGCGATCCCCCGCATCCGGGACTTCCGCGGCCTGTCGCCACGCAGCTTCGACGGGCACGGCAACTACACGTTCGGCATCACCGAACAGCTGGTCTTCCCAGAGATCGATTACGACAGCGTCAACCAGATCCGGGGCATGGACATCACGCTCGTGACGTCGGCTGTCGACGACGAGGGCGGACGTGCCCTGCTCGATGCGCTCGGATTCCCGTTCCGCCAGGGCCCGACCCCCTAGCACCCCACTTCACTCAGGCAGCAAAGGCAGTACTGATGGCCAAGAAGGCACTGATCAACAAGCAGCAGCGCACCCCCAAGTTCAAGGTGCGCGCCTACACGCGTTGCCGCGTGTGCGGTCGACCGCGGTCGGTGTACCGCAAGTTCGGGCTGTGTCGAGTGTGCCTACGAGAGATGGTCCATGCCGGCGAAGTGCCCGGCGTGACGAAGGCCAGCTGGTGAGGGGCCAGCAGGTGAGGGGCCAGCAGGTGAGGGAGGTGCGCACATGTCGATGACTGATCCGATAGCGGACATGCTCACCCGCATCCGCAACGCAAACCTCGTGTTCAAGGACGAGGTGGCCATGCCGTCCTCGAAGCAGAAGGAGCGTCTCGCGGCGATCCTCAAGCGCGAGGGCTATGTGAGCGATTTCAAGGTGGAGGGCTCCCATGGCAGCCCCGACCGCAAGCTCACCATCAACCTGAAGTACACGTCGGACCGGGATCGGACGATCTCGGGACTGCAGCGGGTCTCCAAGCCCGGGCTGCGCGTGTACACCAAGTCCGACAAGGTGCCCCGCGTGCTCGGCGGCCTCGGCATTGCCGTGCTGTCCACGAGCCGGGGCCTGATGACCGACCGCGAAGCCCGCCGCAACCGCATGGGCGGCGAGGTCCTCTGTTACGTCTGGTAGGAGGCGACGATGTCACGCGTGGGCAAGGCGCCCATCTCGATCCCCGACGGGGTGACGGTGACTGCACAGGCGACCCCCGATGCCGCCGGTTCGGGCGCTGGTGCCGTGGTGACGGTCAGCGGCCCGCAGGGTGAGCTCACCCGTGAGCTGGCCGCGGGCATCACCGTGAACGTCGACGACGGCGCTGCCACCTTGGACCGGGCCGACGACAGCCGCTCGCAGCGCTCGCTGCACGGGCTCAGCCGGGCACTGGTGGCCAACATGGTCGAAGGCGTCTCGACGGGCTTCTCCAAGGAGCTGCAGATCGTCGGCGTGGGCTACCGGGCCGCGGCCCGGGGACCGTCGGCACTCGAGTTGTCGCTGGGGTTCAGCCATACGGTGCCGGTGAAAGCGCCTGAGGGCATCAAGTTCGAGGTGCCGAGCCAGACCTCGATCATCGTCAAGGGCATCGACAAGCAGCTCGTCGGGCAGGTCGCGGCCAACATTCGCAAGCTGCGCAAGCCCGAGCCCTACAAGGGCAAGGGCATCCGCTACATCAACGAGCGCGTGCAGCGCAAAGCCGGAAAGGCCGCCAAGTGAGCGTTCCCCCCAAGGCAGCGCGACGGGCTCGACGCCGCAATCGCGTCCGCAAGCGAGTGTCGGGCACTGCCGAGCGCCCGCGCCTTGCGGTCTTCCGGTCGAACCGGCACATCAGCGCACAGCTCATCGACGACGATGCAGGCCGCACCTTGGCGGCCGCGTCGACTCGCGAAGCTCCGCTGGCCACCGCGAGAGGCGGCAACGTCGCCGCTGCCGACGAGGTCGGAAGGCTGATCGCCGAGCGAGGCCGCGAGGCCGGCGCCACGGCCGTGGTCTTCGACCGCGGCGGAAACCGTTACCACGGCCGCGTCGCGGCCCTGGCAGATGCCGCCCGCGCGGGCGGCCTGAAGTTCTGAGGGAGAACTCGTGGCAGATGCACCTACGACCGAGGCTCCACGGGAGCGCGGCGCCGGCCGGCGCCCGCGTGAGCGGCAGCTCGACAACCCCCGCAACAGCGGCGATGACGGCCTGCGCGAGTCGCGAGTCATCGACATCAACCGTGTGGCCAAGGTCGTCAAGGGCGGGCGCCGTTTCTCGTTCTCCGCGCTGGTGGTGATCGGCGACGGCGCCGGCCGGGTGGGCCTGGGCTACGGCAAGGCGAAGGAAGTGCCGCTGGCCATCCAGAAGGGCACCGAGGAGGCGCGCAAGAGCCTGTTCGACGTGCCGCTGGCCGGCTCCACGATCATCCATCCCGTGCTGGGGGTGATGGGTGCCGGCAAGGTGCTGCTGCAGCCCGCCGCGCCCGGTACCGGCGTCATCGCCGGAGGCGCCGCGCGGGCGATCCTGGAGGAGGCTGGCATCAGCGACGTGCTGGCCAAGTCCTTGGGCTCGTCCAACCACATCAATGTGGCCCGCGCGACCATTGCCGGGCTGGCTGCGCTGAAGCGTCCAGATGAGGTTGCCAAGCTGCGCGGGCTGTCGGCTGAGGAGTGCATCCCCGCCGGTCTGCTGGAGGCCTACCGGGAGACCGAGCGCACTCGCAAGCTGACCGGTGCGGACGCGGGAGCGCGGTCATGAACCAGATCGTCGTGACCCAGGTGCGTTCGGCCATCGGGGCCAAGCCCAAGGCGCGAGGTGCCCTGCGGGCCCTCGGGCTCAACAAGATCGGCCGCAGCCATACCCTTCCTGACCGACCCGAGATCCGCGGCATGCTGCGCAAGGTCAGCCACCTGATCACCGTTCAAGAGATTGCAGGGGAGGTCGGCGATGCTGAGACTGCATGACCTGACCCCGCCGCCGGGAGCGAGGCGCAAGCGCAAGCGGGTGGCCCGCGGCACCGGCGGCAAGGGCGGCAAGACCGCAGGCCGCGGCACCAAGGGCACCCGGGCACGGGGAACCGTGCCCGTCTGGTACGAAGGCGGCCAGCTGCCGCTGCAAGTGCGCATTCCCAAGCGGAAGGGCTTCACGAACCCGTTCCGGGTGGCCTACCAGCCGGTGAACCTTGACACGCTCGATGCGTGCGGCCTCGACGACATCACGCCTGAGGCACTGCTGGGGCGTGGCTTGGTGTCGGCGGGCTCGATGGTCAAGGTGCTGGGCCGCGGCGAGATCACCCGGCCGATCACGGTGAAGGCTCACGCAGCCTCCGCCTCGGCTCGTGCGGCTATCGAGGCCGCCGGGGGCAGCATCGAGATCCTGCCGCCCACATTCAAGGGCCCGCGGCCAGCCGCTCAGGGCAACCAGCACACCAATCGCTAGGGGCTCGTCGTGCTCGGCCACATGCGCAACATCTTCCGGATCGCCGATCTGCGCCGGAAGATCATGTTCACGCTGTTCATCATTGCGGCGTACCGGCTGGGCTCCCAGGTTCCCGTGCCGGGCATCGACTTTGACGCCATCGTGTCGTTGCGCGAGCAGGCTTCATCCACCGGCGGCGTGCTGGCGCTGCTGAATCTGTTCTCGGGCGGCGCGCTCACCAACTTCGCGATCTTCGCTTTGGGGATCATGCCGTACATCACGGCATCGATCATCATCCAGATACTGACCGTGGCGATCCCGCGCTTCGAGCAGCTCCAGCAGCAGGGAGCCGTGGGCCAGCGCAAGCTGACCCAGTACACCCGCTACCTGACGCTGGGCATCGCCTTCGTGCAGGCCGCCGGCATCACCTTCATCTTCGGGCGCGGTCAGGGGACCGCACTGGGCAACACCGCCGGCGTCATCGTCATTCCCGACTTCACCTTCAACCGGGTGGCGCTGGTCATCCTGTCGCTGACGGCGGGTACGGCACTGCTCATGTGGATGGGCGAGCTGATCAGCCAGCGTGGCGTAGGCAATGGCATGTCGCTGCTGATCTTTGCCTCGGTGGTGTCGACGATTCCCTTCGACGGGGCCCGCCTGATGGCGGTGCAGGGCACGGTGTATCTCGCGGCGGCGATCATCGTCGCTATCGGGATGATGGTCGCCATCATCTTCATTGAGCAGGGCCAGCGCCGCATCCCGGTGCAGTTCTCCCGGCGTCAAGTGGGCCGGCGGCTCTACGGCGGGCAGAACACCTACATCCCGCTGAAGGTCAACCAGTCGGGCGTGATCCCGGTCATCTTCGCCAGCTCGATCCTGTTCCTGCCGGTGCTGCTGTCGAACGTGGCGAACTGGGGCTGGCTGCAGACCGCCGTCGACGAGTACCTGACCCAGCCCGACAACATCGCCTACATCCTGTTCTTCGGCGGGCTGATCGTCGGCTTTGCCTACTTCTATACGGCCATCACGTTCGACCCGGTGCGCCAGGCCGACAACATCCGCAAGCAGGGCGGCTTCATTCCCGGCATCCGGCCCGGGCCGCAGACCGAGCGTTACCTGGCCAGGGTGCTGAACCGCATCACGCTGCCCGGCGCGCTGTTCATTGCCATGGTGGCGCTGCTGCCCAGCGTGCTGCTGTCGCTGACGAGCGATCTCGATGCGTTGGGCACGGGCGGCGCCGGCGCGGCCATCGGCTTCGGCGGCGTGTCGATCCTGATCGCCTCGGGCGTGGCGCTCGAGACCATGAAGCAGGTCGACAGCCAGCTGCTGATGCGCAACTACGAAGGGTTCCTGGCCTGATGTCCGTCGCTGCCGTCCGACGGCTGGTCATCCTGGGCAAGCAGGGGGCCGGCAAGGGAACCCAGTGCGAACTGCTGGTCGAGCGCTACGGCGTGGCGCATATCTCCACGGGGGACATGCTGCGTGCCGCGGTGGCCGCCGACACCCCCCTGGGCCGCCAAGCCAAAGAGGTGATGGACGCCGGCGAGCTCGTCAGCGACGAGCTGATACTGGGCATCGTGGCCGAGCGCCTCGAGGCGCCCGATACCGCCGCCGGCTTTCTGCTGGACGGCTTTCCGCGCACCGAAGCACAGGCCGACGGACTGTTCGCTCTGCTGGCGCCGCACGCGGTGAGCCGGGCGATCGACCTCGATGTGGCGGACGACATCGTCACGCGGCGGATGCTGGATCGCGGCCGAGCCGACGACACTCCGGAGGCGATTGCCCGTCGGCTGGAGCTGTACGAAGCCGAGACGGCGCCGCTGCGCAGGCTGTTCGCCGATCGAGGCGTGCTGGTCGCCGTCGACGGCCTCGGCACTCCCGCCGAGGTGCACCAGCGCATCGTGGCGGCCATCGAGGCCGCGCCATCCAGCACAGTTTCTGCAATTGAGGCGGCACCGTGACCCCTATACTTGCTCGCTCGTCTACAGCGCAGGTCCCCCGATGAAAGTCCGTCCGAGCGTCAAGAAGATCTGCGACAAGTGCCGTGTGATCCGTCGCCACGGGCGGATCCGGGTGATCTGTGAGAACCCGCGGCACAAGCAGCGGCAAGGCTGAGACAGGAGTCCCGTATCGATGGCCAGAATTGCCGGCGTCGACATTCCGCGCGAAAAGCGTGTGGAGATCGCGTTGACCTACATCTATGGCATCGGACGTTCCGCCAGCCAGCAGATCTGCGAGGACCTCAACATCGCTGAGCGCACCCGTGTGCGCGACCTCACCGATGCCGAGGTGGCTCGCATCCGCAACCACATCGACGCCAGCCTCACCGTCGAGGGCGATCTGCGGCGCGATGTCGCCCAGGACGTGAAGCGCAAGATCGAGATCGGCTGCTACCAGGGCGTCCGCCACCGCCGCGGCTTGCCGGTGCGGGGCCAGCGAACCCACACCAACGCACGCACCCGCAAGGGTCCGCGCAAGACCGTGGCGGGCAAGAAGAAGGTACGCAAGTGAACGTGCGCGGCCGAGTTTGTCGGCAACCCCAGACTGGACGCATGAGAGGCGGACGGAAGTGAACCAGCAGCAGCCGGCTCGTCGCGGGCGTCGCAAGGAGCGCAAGAACGTCGGCGACGGCGTGGCGCACATCAAGAGCTCGTTCAACAACACGATCATCACCTTCACCGACCTGCAGGGCAACGTGGTGTCGTGGGCCTCGGCCGGGAATGCCGGTTTCAAGGGCTCCCGCAAGTCGACGCCGTTCGCCGCGCAGCAGGCCGCTGAGCAGGCTTCCGAGCGCGCCATGGAACATGGCGTGCGCCGGGTGCACGTGCACGTGAAGGGTCCCGGCTCGGGCCGCGAGACCGCGATTCGCTCCATCCAGAATTCCGGCATCGAGATCAAGGGCATCCGCGACATGACGCCGGTGCCGCACAACGGCTGCCGCCCCCCGAAGCGCCGGAGGGTCTGAGATGTCTCGCTACACAGGTCCCAAGGCTCGCGTCTCGCGGCGGCTCAACACCAACATCTGGGGCACCGAGGGCGAGACGAAGGCCCTCGACCGGCGCCCGTACCCGCCCGGCGAGCACGGCCGTGGACGCCGACGCAGCCAGAATTCCGAGTTCCTGATGCAGCTGCAGGAAAAGCAGAAGTGCCGCTTCACCTACGGGATGACCGAGCGGCAGTTCCGCAATCTCTATGAGGAAGCTGCCCGCCAGCGGGGCGTCACCGGCGAGAACCTGCTGCGGCTGCTCGAACTGCGTCTCGACAACATCGTGTACCGGGTCGGCTGGGCCGCGACCCGCCCGCAGGCCCGCCAGTTCGTGAGCCATGGCCACATTGACGTCAACGGTCGCCGGGTGAACATTCCCAGCTACCGGGCACGCCCCGACGACGTCATTTCGCTGCGCTCGCGGTCCCGCGAGATTGTCACCATCCGGTGGAATCTCGACGTGCTGGATCGCACGCCGCCGCCTTGGCTCGAGGCGAGCGACGGGAGCCAGCAGGTCACCGTGCGCGAGCTGCCGATCCGGTCTCAGATCGAGATCCCGGTGCGCGAGCAGCTCATCGTCGAGCTCTACAGCAAGTAATCACCCACGAAGGGGTCAATGTGTCCGTCTCCGCCGCCTTGGTCATGCACCGACCGACAATCGACATCCTGGGCGAGCCCGATGCCAACCGGCAGCGCTTCGCCATCGGCCCGCTGGAGCCCGGCTTCGGGCACACGCTGGGCAACTCGCTGCGTCGCACGCTGCTGTCGTCGATCCCCGGTGCTGCGATCACTCAGGTCCAATTCGACGATGCGCTCCACGAGTTCACCACCATCGAAGGCGTGGTCGAGGACGTCACCGACATCGTCTTGAACCTCAAGGACATCGTGCTGCGGTACCACAGCGACGAGCCCGTTGCCGTGCGTCTCGACGAGCGCGGCGTGGGCCCGGTGCTCGCAGGCCATGTCGACTGGGGTGTGGATGTCGAGTGCCTGACGCCCGATCTGCACATCGCCACGCTCGGCGAGGGTGCGCGCCTCGCGATGGACCTCACGGTCGAGCGCGGTTGGGGCTACTCGGCGCCCGACAGCGACCGCATCGGCGGCGCGATCGGCGTGATTCTCATCGACGCGCTGTTCAGCCCGGTGCGGCGTGTGGCCGTCGAAGTCGAGCCGGTGCGCGTGGAGCAGTCCACCGATTTCGATCGGCTGGTGCTCGACATCGAGACCGATGGCGCAATGACGCCCCGCGAGGCACTCGCATCTGCTGGCGACACCCTGTTCCGGTTGATGCTCATGATTGCCGAGCTGTCGCCGGAGCACCTCGGACTTGACATTGCCGATGTGGCGGTGAGCGACGGCCGCGCCAGCGACCTAGAGCGGCCGATCGAGGATCTGGGCCTGTCCGAGCGAGCACGCAACTGCCTCAAGCGCGCGCAGTTCAACACGATCGGCGATCTGCTCGATCAATCCGTGGACGAGCTGATGACCGTGCCGAACTTCGGCCAGAAGTCGCTGGACGAGGTCATCGAGAAGCTCGACGAGCGGGGCTTGGCACTGCGTGGCATGAGCCCGACGCCGACCGAGGAGCCGGCCGAGCAGGACCCCTCAGCCACCCCAGCGGCGGTGAGCTGAGGATGCCCGCGCCCACCAAGGGTCGCCGACTGGGCGGGAGCCCGAGCCACCAGCGCTCCATGCTGGCCAACTTGGCCGCGTCGCTGTTCGCCGCCGAGGCCATTGAGACCACCGAGACCAAGGCGAAGGCGCTGAGGCCTTACGCCGAGAAGCTCATCACCAAGGCGCGCAAGGGCGGATTGGCACGCCACCGCCAGATCATCGCCAGCCTCAACGGCGACCAGGAGATGGCCCAGAAGCTGATGGACGAGATCGGTCCTCGCTATGAGGGGCGGCCGGGCGGATACACCCGCATCCTGAAGCTGGGTCCCCGCCGGGGCGACAACGCCCCGATGGCGCTCATCGAGCTGGTCTGACGTTCTCGCAGCATGACTGCTGAGCTGCTCGACCCCAAAAGCGACCACTAGCTGCGTTGTTGCCCCGCTGCGGCGGGGCTATTGCACGAGTGCCGCGTTGTGGTGCAGTGTTTCGCGAGCCTCGGCGTAGCGCTCGGCGAGGCGCTGACCCACACGCCCGATCCGATCGATCATCTTCATGAGGCGGTCGCGCGCTGCCTCCGCGATGCCGGAGAGCTCAGTCAGGCCGGGCAGGTTCCAGTCGCGCAGCACGACGGGCTGCAGGATCTGGTCGTGGTGAATGGCCAGGTCGTAGATCCCGGCTTCGGCGATGATGCGGGAGTGGGTGTCGAAATCGGTGATGCCCACTCCGGGCATCGCAAAACTCTTGACTTGGTTGGCGATGGCCACCACTGCGCTGGAGGGGTCGATCTCGACAGCAGCGCTCATCACGTCGCGGTAGAACAGGAAATGCAGGTTCTCATCGAAAGCGACCCGCCGCATGATGGCCTTGCCGGCGGGGTCGTCGATGTGGCGCCCGGTGTTGAAGTGCGCGATGCGGGTGGCCAACTCCTGCAGCGTCACGTAGGCAAGGCCTTCCAGCAGGCTCGGCGGCTGGGGCACTTGCCCGCACTGC
>JAJEIW010000091.1 GCA_022828045.1 Acidimicrobiia bacterium
GTGTCGATCACCCTTGACGGCCCGAGTCCCGGACGGCGGCTCGCGAACTGGTAGGCCGCGTTGTCGTCGGTCGCGAGTATCCCGTCGTGTTTCTCGGCGAGCACGATGCTCTGTGCTTCGCCTCGGTGGCCCTGAGGCGGCCGTCGGCCGTCGGAGAGGGCGATGCGCAGGCTGTTGACGAGTCTTCGCTCTGCGAGCGTGAGCTCTGGAGGATCACCGAGCCACGATTCTGCCAGGATCTGCGTGCAATGCGCCTCGCCTTGGTTCGCAGCAGCACCGATCTCATCAAGCACCGCCGACGCCACCCTCGGCTCGGGCAGTGACCCATGAATGCCCTCGAGAATGTCGAGACTGTTCGCTGCTGAGGAATGACGCAAGGTGACGGCGTCGTGCAGTACTGGTCTTTCATCCACCATGTCGCCTCGGTTGTGTCGCCGCTATACCGCTACAGGGTCGGCGTCGTACGCCCGTTCCACGACATCGGGTGAGTCCTTGGGCGTTGAGTAGTCCTCGGTGATGGCGTCGGCCGTCTCCCGAGCTTTGCTCAGTTTTTCGATGAGATCGTCTGTCTCCACACCCAGCAGTCCTGCCAGCGGTGCCGCGCTGATGGTTCCGTCCCAGATTCCGCTGATGCAGCGGGTGGTGAGGTGAAGCGGCGGTTTACGAGGCGGCCGCTCGCGGGCCGCCAGCAGCATTGCCGATTCCTCGGTGTCATCAAGCGCTCTGAGCAGGCCGTGAAGTCCGGCGTTCTTGAGTGCATCGCGTCCGGTGGCGTTGATGACCTGCAGGTTGTGCAGCCTGTAGATCAACGACTCGAAGCTCACCCCGAAGGAGAGGATCATCATCGCCAAGCACTTGGCGCCGCGCCCGTGTTCTTCGATCAGCGAGTTGATTCGATACTGAGGCATCAGCAGTGCTGCGGCGAAGGCATTCGCCAAGCGTTCTTCGTCGTTGTCGCCCCTCAGGTCTTCGTCGATCTTGATCTCAGAGCCATCCACGGCGAGCACATGGCCAAGCTCGTGGGCCAACGTGAACATCGCTCGAGGCCGAATCACGTCTGCGTTGATGAGTATGAAGGGAAACTCGGGGTCTGTCAGGGACATTCCCAGCGGCCCGTCTTCGGCTAACGACTCAACCATGACGTCTACGCCGAACCGGTACTCAATCGCCGCGGCGAGGGAAGCGAATCTGTCCGCTTCTGGCGGGTCGCTTGTCAGGTCACCGAGGCGCTGGCCGGCCCATTCGGCCAACTGGTTCGCCCGATTCAGCCACCGCTCGTCGTCGCCCTCTGGCACGCCCGCAACTTCTGGCTGGGCCTCGTGGCCGCCTTCGCGGAGTACGTGATGGATCTCTGCGAGCGCGGTGAGCCTCCGGTGAGCTTTGCGTGCGGGTGCGGTCGCGTCTCCAACGCGAGGGGCAACTGCGAGTCGGCCGAGCAACGAGTCCGGCTCGAGAATCGCCAGCTCTGAGACGCCGACGAGATCGGCGAATGTCGTGAGTTCGGCGTCACCGATGTCGCGATCGCCGTGCTCGATGGCAGACAATTGCTCGGCTCTCAAACCGAGCGCGCCAGCCACATCGTCGAGAGCCGCTCCGGCTTCAACCCGCATCTGCTGCACTCGACGGCCGATGTCGGCCGCTTCCCCCATCACTCTCAAGTATCGGATGCTCGGGCCTGCCCTGCAAGCACCGCAGCACGGGCGATCACTGCCGTCGTACGGCGAGACGTGCCGCAGCGCTCCAGGCGAAGAGGCACTTTGGGGTCGTGGGCGCGAGCTAGAGCCGGTGCGGGGAGCCTCATGACGGGCGACTCTAGGAGAATCACGCGACCCCGACCCGCATCGCGTATCACCGTGCCGACGCTGGCGCTGCTGTACGCATCGGACAGGCGCGGGTGCTTGCTGCCACTCAGGCGTTGCCGATCAGCCTGCGCAACGCGTCGAGGTTGTCATCCTCGCCTTCATTGTCGAGATACAGCTTGCAACACTCGGTGTCCTGCTTCTTGATTTCGACGATCAGCGTGTCGGAGTCTCGGTCGATGGTGAACACCGCGCAGCAGCCGTCGCCTGTCTCCAAGACGAAACCGTCGGGGAAGCCAGAACGGTGCATGAGCCGACCGTAGCGGCCTTCAATGCAACGGCAGTTCAGGGTTCGGGCGTGAGCAGCGAGATTGTGCGCTGGCCTGATGCTCGGCAGATGCGGAAATCGGAATCGAGGGTCAGAAGTTGCGCAGCGGGGAAGCGCTCCGCCAGCCGCACCAGACATGCGTCTGCGAACGACATCGGAACATTGCTGTACTGCTCCATGAGGCGGCGCAGGTGCGCGATGTCGCGCTCGGACTCCGTGACAGCAACAGTGCGCACCGTGCCGCGCTCTGCGAGGCGCAGCGGCAAGGCCTCGTTCGCGCCCGCACGCCGCAGCAGGAAGGCAGCCTCGGAGAGCACGGCCTCGCAGGTCAACAGCGGCGGTTCGAGGCTCTCCAGTTGCGCTGCCGCCCAGTCGTGGTGAGATTCGGAACGATCCAGCGCGGCGACCGGAGGGCCGGTGTCAACGAGCGAGACTGCGACCGCAACGTTCGAAGTCCTCGACTATGGCGGCCTCGAGGTGGGCCGGATTGGTGGCCAAGTCGTCGATGCCGGAGTCCACGCAGCCGATCAGATCACGCATGAGATCGGCGCAGTTCACTCTGGACCGCTCGGCTTCTGGGTCGCCGAGGCCGTCTTCGATGAGTCGCCGCACGAGGTCCGATCGCGTGGTGTGACGCCGACGAGCTTCCGCTCCCAACCGGGCCTCGAGTTCGGGCGAGACTCTGACAGTCAGCATGCTCATGGCCTGAATGCGTATCACAGCATTGTCATACGGAGGCTCGACAGCGTGCAGCGCCCTGCACATGAGCAGGCGGGTTGCGGCGCAGCCAGAAGACTTCTTTTTCGAT
>JAJEIW010000167.1 GCA_022828045.1 Acidimicrobiia bacterium
ATCGGGCACTTCCGCTTTACGCCCCCGCCGACCACCGAGCTCGACCCCGAGACCGGCGAGGGCACCCCCAACTTCACCTACGGCTATGTCGCCCAGCATGTCGAGCTGACCGTCGACATCGACACCGGCCATATTCGCATCGACCGGGTGATCAGCGCCAACGACGTCGGGCGGGCGATCAACCCGCGCTTCGTGGTCGGCCAGATCGAGGGCGCGGTGGCCCAAGCCCACGGCCACGTGCTCAGCGAGCACTTGCGCAGCCGGGACGGTCGCCTGCTGATCCCCAGGTTCAGAACCTACCTGATCCCGGGCATCGGCGACATCCCGGTGACCACCGAGAGCGTCGTGCTCGAGCTGGCCGACCCGCTGGGTCCCTTCGGTGCCCGCGGCATGGCCGAGATGGGCGTCATCCCCTACGCCCCGGCCGTGACCGCAGCGCTGGCAGACGCCACGGGCGTCTGGATGGACGACTTCCCGCTCACCCCCGAGCGGGTCTGGGCATCGCTCCGCGCTGCCGGCGTCAACGGCTGACACGCCGACTGCGACGCTCTGCCACGACGCTCTGCCATCGGCCCCGAAACTCAGCGGGGCGCCCGATCGCACCGTCCTACACTCCCGAGCGTGGCAGCGGCACCACGCCCGGACGCAACCGAGCGCGTGATGGAACTGATGATGTATCTGCTTGCTCGCGATGTGCCCAAGACCCGCGAGGAGATCTGGCGCGACACCGGCCTGTATGCGCCCGAGGGCACTACCGACCGGCGGGCGCTGGAGAGCGCCCGGACCTCTTTCGAGCGGGACAAGGCGTTGGTCCGCAACCTCGGCGTACGGATCACCGAGGCGGTCACCC
Source organism: Acidimicrobiia bacterium (assembly GCA_022828045.1). Classification (GTDB taxonomy): domain Bacteria; phylum Actinomycetota; class Acidimicrobiia; order Acidimicrobiales; family Poriferisodalaceae; genus Poriferisodalis. Next base: position 851 of record JAJEIW010000167.1, read on the forward strand.
ACGACGGCGCGACCTCCTACACGATCCGGCGCCAGGACTACTTCCTGCCTGACCTGCAGCTCACCCCCGACGAGCGGCTCGCGCTGCGCTTCGCTGCGGCTCGCGTGGACATCGGCGAGACGTGGGATCTCGAGGCCGTCGCCAAGCTCACGGGCACCGAGGCCGCAGCACGCAGCGAGAGCGCCACAGACGCCGGAGGCGGCGACGCCGCCGGGGCCCGCGGCGGCACGGAGGGCGTCGATGATCTCGGCTCCGATGCCGGAGCCCTGACAGCCGACGTGGCGCTGGCGACGGCTGCTGCGCAGCAGACCGCCGGGTCGCTGCTGCCGAAGCTGGCCTCTGCGTCGGCCGAGCGAGCAACGGTGCGCTTCGCCTACGGCGGGCGACGGCGGGATGCGGAGCCGCTGGGCCTGCTGTGCCGGGAGGGCTACTGGTATCTCGCGGCGCGCGAAGCCGGCACGGTCAAGACCTTCCGGGTGGATCGGATGGAGAGCGACGCGAATGTCGGCGAGCCGGGAGCATTTGCGAGAGCCGACGTGGACGTGGCGTCGCTGCTGCCGAGCGAGCCGATGGAGATCGACTTCGGCGACGACTTCGAGGCCCGGGTGCGGATCGACGCCACCATGGCGCACCAGCCCACGGCGGAACGGGGCCGCGTCGTCGAGCGGCACGACGACGGCTCGGTGACGGTCGCGGCGCGGGTTCGCAACCGTGCAGCGTTTCGTGTGTGGGTGCTGGACATGGGCCGCCACGCCGTCGTGGAGTCGCCGCCCGAACTGGTCGCCGAGATCACGTCGTGGCTGCGCGCCCTGGCCGCCGACCCGGAGGCAGCGTCGTGAGGACGGGCGCCTCGGCGAAGATCGAGCGTCTGCTGGCCATCATCCCCTGGGTGGTCGAACGAGGCGGCGCCAAGGTGAGCGACATCGCGGAGCGGTTCGAGATGCGGCCGGCCACCGTGTACGACCTGCTGCTCGCGGCCATGTGCTACGAGGTCGTGGGCGCCAGCGCCTATGAGAACCTCGGCATCGTCGTCTTCGGCGACGAGCACGATGCCGGCGAGGCGACGGTGCACGCCGAGCCGGGGGCAATGCTGGATCGGCCGCTCAACCTGTCGGTGCCGCAGGCGTTCGGCATCTTGGTGGCGGGGCAGTCGGCGCTGGCGCTGCGCGGCGCCGACCGTTCGGGGGCGCTCGCAACAGCGCTCGACAAGCTACGCGAGGCCTACGGCGAGCGAGTGCGGGTCTCGGTGGAGCTGCGGTCGCCGCGCAGCCTGCCGACGCTGCGCGAGGCGCTGCAATCGGGGACCACCGTGAGCATCCACTACTACACCCCGAGCACCGACGAGGTGTCCGAGCGCCGGGTGGACCCGCTGGAAATCTCGCTGGCCGACGGCCATTGGTACCTGCGGGGCTGGTGTCACCTGCGTCAGGACCTGCGCTCGTTCCGGGTCGACCGCATCGAGGCGTGCGACGACACGGGCGAATCACACGGCCGTTCGGCCGAGCTTCGCGAGGCGCCAGGCAGCTCGGCCCAGCCGAGCGACGCGCGCGCAGCGCTCGGTGCAGTTGCACCCGCCGAATCCGACGAGACGACCGATGTGGTGCTGTCGATTCCCCGTGACGATCTGTGGCGGGTGGAGGCGTACCCCTCCCGCGAGCTACGCGACGACGGCGACCGGTGCATCGTCACCTATGCGATCCGCAGCCCGTCCGTGCTCAGCCAGATGCTGCTGCGCCTCGGCGCCGACACGCACGCCGTCAACGCATCAGACCTGCCGCTCGAGCTGGCTGAAGCCGGCAGCACCGCCGCCGCGTCGATCCTGGAGCTCTACGAAACCTGACGTCTCGGAGGCCGCGCAGATCGGCGCGCGTTCTCGTCGTTGCACCCACCGTCTCCCGCTCTTGTTGGCTGGCGCTCACGGGCCGCTCGGGCCTCGGCTTCGCCTCTCGGGCTCAGTCGATGAGGTCGACCACGAGGCCGTAGTGGTCCGACGGCACCACGCCGTCGGCGGGTTCGGTGCCGACGAGCTGGATCGCCCCGATGTTGCCGAGCGGCACCGGGCGTGGCGTCGACACGAAGAGGTAGTCGATGCGGCGGTTCGGCCACATGGCCTGTGACAGGTAGGGGTTCTGGCCGCTCCAGGTGTGGCCTGCGCCGTCGCCGGCCTGTGCCCAAGCGTCGCTCCAGACCAACTCGGGTACCGGTGGGGGACGCTCGCCGGTCAGCAGGCGGATCTCCTCGGAGCCGGGGACGGCGTTGAAGTCGCCGGCCATGACGATCGGGAAGCCCTCGGGATCGTGATGAGGTGCTGCCAATTCGCACAGCGTCGCCACCTGTGCTTGGCGGATCTCGCTGAGGTGGAAGCGGTGCTCGAGGTGGGTGCAGATGACGGTCATCTCGCCGTCGCCGCGGTCGATCCGGGCCACGACCGCCGTCCGGTGCCCGGACTGCTGGCCCTCGGGTGACGAGGGGTCGCCGACCGCCAGCGAGTGCGATCTGGATTCGATGATCGGCGTGCGGCTCAGGATGGCGTTGCTGAACGACAGCCCCTGCCGCCCGAAGCGCGGGTGGTGTGCGACGTTCATGCCCAGCGCTTCGCCGAGCAGGTCGGCTTGGTTCGGGCCGTCACGCTCCGCCCAGATCTCCTGGCAGCACACGATGTCGGCGTCGAGCTCGGCGAGTGTGGCCGTGATGGCCTCGTGGCGGGCTTCCCAGTTGTCGCCGAAGCGCCACCACAGGTTCCACGTCACGATCCGCACGGCGTCACCGTAACGGCCGCCATCCCGACTGAGCCGACTGACCGATGCGCGGGCCGGGCGACGTATCGTCTGCGGCGATGAGCGCCGACGAGAACTCCGATCAGCAGACCGACCAGATCTACCTGCGCGATGCATACCAGCAGACCGTCGAGGCGACGGTGGTCGCCATGCGCGAAGACGCGGTCGCGCTCGACCAGACGGTCTTCTATGCCACTGGCGGCGGGCAGCCCCATGACACCGGCACGCTCGCCGACCAGGGCGGCAGCATCTGGCAGGTGCACAACGTCCGCAAGGAAGGCGACCTCATCTGGCACTGGGTGGACGGCCAGCCTCCGCAGACCGGAACTGCAGTCACCGGCACGGTCGACTGGGAGCGCCGCCTGCAGCTCATGCGCACCCACACGGCGCTGCACATCCTGTGCGGGGTCATCTGGAACGAGTGGGGCGTGCTGGTGACCGGCGGGAACATGGAGCCGCTGGCCGCCCGCATGGATTTCGAGTTCAGCCCGCTGCCCGAGGGCTTTGCGGCCCGGGTCACCGAGCTGGTGAACGCCGAGATCGCGGCGGATCGGCCCATCGAGGTGAGCTTCCTGGAGCGCTCGGTGGCACTCGCCGATCCCGAGCTGATCCGCACCAAGGTCAACCTGATCCCCGAGTGGGTGACCGACATCCGGGTGGTGGACATCGTCGGGCTTGACCGCCAGGCCGACGGGGGCACTCATGTGGCGTCGACCGGCGCCGTGGGCCGCTTCGAGATCACCAAGACCGAGTCCAAGGGCAAGGGCAACAAGCGCGTCCGCATGGTGCTGCACGACGCCTGACAGCGGCCCATGCGACGTCGTCAGCCGCCTGCGCAGCTCTGGCATCTGTGCTGATCGGCTGACGCCTCTTTCGTCCGGCACCTCGGCGAGGCGCGCGTCTGTTCCATCACGGGGCATTTCGGTACCCTGTGGAAAATGATTCCCCGGGAGCCGCTGGGCGGAACGCGCCTGGCCACGCCGGCCGCTCGCCGGACGGCGACATCGCGATTCGGCGCTTCCCGGCGCGAGGGCCACGATGCGTCTGCGTTCTACGCCCGCTTCACGCCGCCCGTCCTGTCCGATGACGACACGGTGGCCCGGGGACCCGACATCGACACCAGGCTGGCCGAGCGCCTCGGCGACGGCTGCATCTGCGCCGACGCCCGGCAGATGGCCGAGCTGCCCGACGCGAGCGTGGCGCTGGTGGTCACCTCACCGCCGTACTTCGTGGGCAAGTCCTACGAAGACGCCGTGGCAGCCGACGGCGACGACCGCATCCCCACGAGCTACTTCGACTACCTCGGCATGCTGCGGGACGTCTTCGCGGAGTGCGTGCGGGTGCTCGAGCCGGGAGGTCGCATCGCCGTCAACGTGGCGAACCTGGGCCGCAAGCCCTACCGCAGCCTGTCGGGCGACGTGGCGAAGATCTTCGAGGAGCTCGGCCTGCTGCTGCGCGGAGAGATCGTGTGGCAGAAGAGCAAGGGATCGAGCGGGTCGTGCGCGTGGGGGTCGTTCCGCAGCCCGTCCAACCCGACGCTGCGTGACACCACCGAGCGCATCGTGATCGCCAGCAAGGGCCGCTTCGACCGGGCCCGCTCGGCCGCACAGCGCGAGGAGGAGGGCCTGCCG
>JAJEIW010000096.1 GCA_022828045.1 Acidimicrobiia bacterium
GTCCATGAACGATGTCGAGTGCAGCATCGTGTGCACGTTGTGGTGGTGGCGCAGGGCCGTGTAGGGCGACAGGCCGGTGGCGACGCTCTTGTGGCCGCCGTCCATCGACACCAGGTTGATGTTGACGTACACCAGCAGGTCCGACTCGGCGGCGCGCTTGGAGATCACCACCTCCTCGCCGGCGTCGGTGGTGCCGAGGTGGGTGAGCGCGTCGGGATCCTCGGCGTCGAAGTTGTAGAGCTGGCCGTGGGGGGCGAACGCGTCGTACACGCGGTCGCCGACGGCGTGGCGCAGCTCTGCTTCGGTCATGCGGCGATGCAGCGCCAGGGCGGCGATGAGTTCGACGTCGTTGACGCCGCCGCCGGCCGCCATGTCCAGGACCTGCTCGATGATCCGGCCGCGGATGTCGGGGGCGGCCATCGGGGGCAGCGGCAGGGAGAGGTCGTCGAAGGCGATGGTCAGCTTCATGCCTGGCTGCATGTATGCGGCGAGGGGGTCGCGATCGCCCAGCGGATTGGAGAGGGCTTCGGCGATGGCACGCTCGGGATCGCGCACCGGATCCAGCGGCTCGTTGGGATAGACGACCCGGCTGCCGACCGGCAGCTTCTCCAGACGGAGCCCCTCGCCGTGGTGGAACAGGATCGGCGGGGTGGTGCGATCCACCTCGAGCACGAGGCCCTTGCGCGCGGTCATGCGCGGACCCCTGCTCGTTCGCCGGGCACTGCCGTCCGTGTGCGACGCGGCCGGTGGGACCGGTCCAGCCGGGCAGCGCTGGCGCGCACCCGCCTCGGCGGCGCGATCGGCAGCAGCGGCCGCGGCCCGCCCGGCCAGCGCTCCCAGCTCTCGCACAGCCAGCCCCGCTTGTCGGCAATGGTGACCAGGCGCGTCTCGGGGTTCACGGCAACGGGGTAGCCCACGGCTTCCAGCATCGGCATGTCCGAGGCCGCGTCGGCATATGCGACGCCTTGGGCCAGGTCCAGCCCCTCGGCCGCCGCCCAGTCCACCATCGTCTGCGCGCGCACTTCGCCGGTGGGCGGCACGTCGATCATCTCGCCGGTATAGCGCCCGCCGCGGCTGTCGATGCGCGCCGCGATGATGTGGTCGAACAGCGGCGCCAGCGGCTGCACTGCCAGCTCGAGCGCGCCGGTGATGAGCACGGTGCGGTGACCCGCCGCCCGGTGCTCGCGCACGCGCCGCAGCCCTGCCGGGAATGCCTTGGTCAGGAACAGGTAGCTGAGCATCTCGGCGGCGTCGGCATCGAGTTGGCTCACCGAGGCGCCCCGGTAGCGCCGGTAGAAGTAGCGCAGGAAGTCGGTGCGGTCGCGACGGTCGCGCCGCCACAGGCCGGGTGTCTCTGCCAGCGTGCGCAGCGCGAAGCGCACCCGCTGGGGCGTGTCGAGGCGACGGGTGGCCAGCCAGGCGTAGGTCTCCACCACGTTGCTGGCAATGAGGGTGTTCTCGAGGTCGAACGCCGCGAAGTGCCGGGCCGGGTCCAGCACGGCGGCGCGCAGGCGCTCGTTGCGGCTCGGTCCGGTGCGCGGCTGCGGGGTGGTCTTGACGCGTGCCTGAGCGATGACCGACGGCAGATGCACGTCCGCGATGTAGGTCGGCCAGTCGATGACGCGCGGGTCGAAGCCGAACCTGTCGCGGTCGGCTTCCGGCAGCGACTCCCACAGGGCCAGCGTGCGGTCGATGCTGTACAGCGCCTCGCAGCGGCCGTACGCGCCGTACAGCTGCACGTAGTCGCGCAGCTGCTCCAGGCTGGACCGCCGCTGGGCGAGCCGCACGGTGAAGTCGTTGCGCCCGCGCATGGGCAGCCGGTTCACCACCTTCTCCGCCGTGTTGAACAGCGACATGGCCCGGTCGAGCTGCTCCTCGAGCCCGCTGGCGCCGGCGAACTTCCACTGCGTGCTCGCGGTGGGGTGCCCTTTGGCGTCATAGACCGGATGGTCGTCGAACCAGGTGATCGTCGTCTCGGTCAGCACTTTGAAGCGCAGCGGGTTCACAGCGCCCGACGCCACCTGGAAGATCTCCGGCTCGGGCGCGGGGCCGCGGGCGGCCACGGCGATGATCGCTGCCGCCACCATGTCCACCGGGATCACGTCGATGACGCCTTCGGGGTAGCCCGGAAACGTGTCGAGCTCGCCCTTGGCGAAGGACACGAACAGCGGCTCGGCCATGCGGAATCCGCGGATCCAGCCCGGCGACGGCTCCGCGAAGGCCGACTCGATGATGGAGGGGCGGACGATGGTGAGCGGCACGTCGCCCTGCAGCTCCACCAGCGCTTGCTCGCCCAGCGCCTTGGAGTACGTGTACACGTCGGGCCAGCCCAGCGAACTGGCGCGGCTGCGCCCGGCAGTGATCATCTCGGCATCCACCCATTCCCGACGTAGCTGTTCGGTCTTGGCGGCCAGCATCGGGAGACCGGCCGGGCCGAGCTCCTCGCGGGCGTCACGGTGAAAGCGGCGCAGCTGATCGGGTGCGCGGCTGGTGGCGTCGAGGTCGGCGCGGGTCCGACGTGCTGCGGCGACTTCTGCGCGCCAGTCCACGTCCATCGAGAACGGCGTGTCTGCCAGGAACACCTCGTCGGCCGAGCCCCGTCGGTTGCCCGCCACATAGCACGTCGAGACGGCAATGAAGTGAGGCGAGCTGCCGACCTGCTGGCACGCGTCGAGCAGCCGGTTCGGACCCAGCAGGTTGGTCTCGATCGAGGTGTCGAGCGGACTGTCGAAGCTGACGGTGGCCGCAGAGTGGACGATGACGTCGCAGCTGCACAGTGTTTCGCGGTCGTCTTCGGACAGGTTGAGCCCGTCGACGCCCACATTGCCCGACACCACGGTGATGCGCCGGGAGCAGATGTCGTCGAACTCGTCGCCCCACGCGTCGCGCAGACGCTCGAAGGCGTCGTTGCGCAGGATCTCCCGTTCCACCCGCCGGTTCACGTCGGTGCGGTGGCCCGGCCGCACCAGCAGCACCAGCTCGCAATCGGGCACCGAGCGCAGCAGCCGCTCGACGAGCGCCGTGCCCAAGAAACCGGTTGCACCGGTGATGGCAATGCGCTTTGCGGCCAACGCGTCGGCGATCACGACGTGTTGTTTAGCCCCATCGGGCGCCAGATACGCGCACGACCACTTAACTCGCCCACGCTTCACCCGTGCTCTCCGCTCTTGTTCGCTTCGCTCACGGGCCGCTCGGGCCACGGCTTCGCACTGAGCTTGCCGCTCTTGTTCGCTTCGCTCGCGGGCCGCTTGGGCCCGGGGCTCAGCCTCCGGAAAGCTCGGCGAAGAGTCGGGCGCACGCCCTGACGGCTCGCCAGCCGCATGACAGGGCGTACCGCTCGTAGTCGCTTCCTGGGGGTCCGAAGGTGGCCAGGTCGCGGCAGGCCGGCGCGTCGGCGGCGCCGCAGCGTTCCCACAACTGATCCAGGTACTCGTCGTCGCCGGGTGGCGGATCCTGGGGCGACCGGCCAGCCAGTGCTGGCGGAGCGCCGTCGTCGCCCACCAGCAAAACGCAGTCTCGGGTGGTGCGGCCGCCGCAGGTCCAGCCAAAGCTGGCGTAGGCCGAACCGCCTGGTGCCGACAGCACCAGCTGCGAGCAGGCACGGCTGCTGCCGTCGCCGCAAGCCGCCCACCAGCCGTCCAATTCGGGAATGTTCCCTGGCGCGGGAGACTCGGGATCGAATTCGATGCCGAGCAGGCCGGCGTCGGCGCCCGGATCGCCGAGCAACACGCTGCAGTGCAGGTTCTCGCGCCCCCCACAGCTGAATGCGAAGGCCTCATAGTCGCTGCCCGCGGGCGACTCGTACAGCAGGGCATTGCAGGCGCTGGCCGAGCCCTGCCCGCACACCACCCAGAGCTCGTCGAGTGCTGGATCATCTCCGGGCGGGCTGTCGTCTGGATCGAAGAGCGCAGGCGCGCGCACCAGCGCTGCGGGCAAGGCCGCGTCATGCTCCTGCGCAGGGGAGCGCACTCCGGTGTCCGGCGGTGTCGTGGATCGTGGAGCGCCAGTGTCGAGCGCGCAGATGTCGCGGGCGATGTCGGCGAGCGGTTCATCAGCGGGTTCGAGCGGCAGTGACAGCTCCGCCGCATCGGCCAAGCCGAGGGCGGCGGCCAGGCGCTCGCGCTCGCATGCCGTGAGGTCGTCACGGCTGCTCGACTCACCGCCGCTGGGCGTCAGCCCCGAACCGCTGCAGGCCGCCGACAGCAGCACTGCCACAGCGCACGCGCCGAGCGCCCGGCGCAACGTCACGCCAGCGACGCAGATGTGCGGCCAGACCCACCCGCAACTCGTTGCCGCAGTCGGGCTGCATCCCGGCGACGAGGGCATTGCTGAATCTCTCATGGACGCGCGGGACTGCACTGCATTGCTGTCAGTCTGCCGCCTTCCTGGTATCCGTAAGTCCATCACCAGGAGTCGAGTTGTCCGCACAGATACCGGGCTGAGCACTGTGGCTACAGCGGGTTCGGGCCGATCCTGAGTCCAAGACCATCAGTTTTCTAAGGGTCCGCCGCGAGATAGGTCGCGCGTGTGCTGCGCT
>JAJEIW010000109.1 GCA_022828045.1 Acidimicrobiia bacterium
GCTTGCGGCCCGTCCAGCGGCCCATGTCTGCTTCGTTGAGGCCGTCATGGGTGCGCACGCGGCGTCCGAGCGCGGCAGCAATCGGCGCGGCGGTCTCCTGGGCACGCTCCAGTGGGCTGGCATAGACAGCCGCCACCCGGCGCCCGCCTGCGGCGATGCGTTCCGCAGCGCGCTGCGCTTGTTGCGTTCCGGCCTCCGACAGGTGCACTCCGGGTCGCCGGCCGTAGAGCTCGGCGCCGGTGGTCGGCGTGAGTCCGTGCCGGACGAACAGCAGCAGTGTGGGTCGAGTTCGGTTCGGCACCGGGCCGAAGCTACTTGCCTGGCACACTCGCAGGGTGAGCGCTCCACCGAGCCAGCCCGGCGATGTCACAAGCACCGCGGCCTTGCGCTTGCTCAACGACGAGGTCGTGGCATGCGGGCGTTGCGACCGCCTCGTCACGTGGCGCGAGCAGACCGCCGCCGACAAGCGGGCGGCGTTCGCCGAGGAGGAGTACTGGGCCCGCGGCGTGCCCGGCTTCGGCGACCCTGCCGCAGCGGTAGTGCTCGTCGGCTTGGCGCCGGCTGCACATGGCGCGAACCGCACGGGCCGGATGTTCACCGGCGATCGCTCGGGAGACTTTCTCTACGCGGCACTGCATCGCTGTGGCTTCGCCAACCAGCCGACATCCGTGCGCGCCGGCGACGGCCTTGCGCTGCGCGACGCCTACATCACGGCGGCGGTTCGCTGCGCGCCGCCGGCCAACAAGCCCACTCCCGCCGAGCGGGACGCCTGCCGGCCATTCCTCAAGCGCGAGCTGGCGCTGCTGGTCAATGCTCGCGTCGCAGTCGCCCTGGGCGCATTCGCGTACGGCGTGCTGTGCACGATCGGCGGCGTGCGTCCCCGGCCCCGCTTCGGCCACGGTGTGATCGCCGACGTGCCTGCCGCCGACGGGTCAGCCGAGCCCCCGCCGCTCGGCGGCATCTCCCGCATCATCTGCTCGTTCCATCCCAGCCAGCAGAACACCTTCACCGGCCGCCTCACTGCGGACATGGCCGATACGGTGCTCCGCGATGCGCGTCGGCTGGCGAATCTGTCGCCTGGCTGAATCGATGAGGCCCCACCTGAAGCGGGGTGCATGTCTGTTGGCTGCCTTGCTGGCATCGGCGGGAATGTTGGCGTGCTCGGCCACCGTGATCGAAGTGGAGCCGGCAACCGGCGAAACCGACGCTGATGTGCTGCTTGGCAATCCTGGCACGCTGGTTCCGCCGACCGTCACCGTCGATGGCGCACCGGGTTTGCTCGCGATCGAACCGCTCATCGCTTTCATGGATGCGTGCGTGGCCGACGCGGGTCTCGTCGGGCCCTGTCACTGTGCGGCCGACCGCATGGAGGGCAGCCTGACGGACATCGATCTCGAAGTGTTCGAGGACCGCATGTCGGGTGCGCTGGAGTTCTCTCCTGAACTGGCGGGAGCGTTGGTGGACTGCCGCGAGGCTGGGCCGCCTCCCGGATGGTCCGATGCTCAGCGGCAGACGTACCTGGACGCATGCTCTGCCGGTTCAGACCGGTTGAGGAGCCTGTGCGCCTGCTCGCTGGCTCGTGCTCAGGAGGTCATCCCCGCCCATCGGCTGAACGACTTCCTCGCGAGCAACGAGGTTCAGCCCGGCATCGTCGACTTTCTGAACCTCTGCCTCTAGCCCCTATTTCTTGGTGGGCTCGGGCAGCAGGGCGGGCTTGTCCCACGCGAACTTCGGCCAGCGGACACGCGACTTCTCGCTGAGCTTGTGCATGAGCGCGATGGCACCCGGATCCTCGTCGCCGGGGCGCCCGATCAGCGAGCCGTCGGCGAGCATCTTCATGATGATCTCGCGGCCGATGTCGGTGCGGACGATCGTGAGGGTCCAGTCGCTGTACTTGCCGATGCCGCCGGTGGAGATGTCGGCATGCTCGGCGGCGAAGTCGGGGCAGTGGTTGCAGCCTTCGCGGGTCCAGGCGTGGCACTCCTTGAGGTTGATCTCGTAGTAGCCGCCGTCGTGGGTCCAGATCTGGAAGACGCCCTTGATGTTGGTCTTGCGGATCCGGTGGCGGTCGAGGCCGTACTTCTGCTCGAACAACTCCTCGAAGATGGCCTCGTCGAACGACTTCGAGCACAGCAAGCCGATGTTCAGCACGAACCGGTTGCCGACCTTGCCGACCTTGCGTGACTTGGCGACCGGCACGATCGAGCTCTGGCAGCTCATGCCGACCAGCGCGATCTTCTGTGCGCCGGCCTCCATTGCCTCGTCGTAGGCGAGCGTGTTGGCTGAGTACGTGTAGCGACTGCCCGCACCGCGCAGCACGTCGTCGCGGTTGAAGGCCACGCCCGGCGAGGCAGTCCACTGGTTGCCCTCGCCCTCGCCGACGTACGACGTGAGGGCGGCGTCGATATAGCCGTGGTCGAGCGCCCAGATGAGGATCGCCGACACCAGCCCGCCGTCCTGGCCGATCTCGTGGACGTAGTCGTCGGAGGCCCTGGTCAGGATGATGTCCTTGAACACACCCGACGGCTCGTCGGCGGTGCGGTGGCGGCCGAACATGAAGTCGTCGGCCTCGTCTTCCCATGTGCGGAAGCGAGGGCAGGCACGGGTGCAGCTCGTGCAGCCCTTCTGGCCATGGCCGCAGTCTTCGAGCCCGAGTTCTTCCTCGAGGTGGAACGGGGTGAACCCGCCCTGGACGTGCTCGTAGCCGATGACGTCATGCGGGCAGGAGATCTCGCAGCCGGCGCAGCCGGTGCACAGCCCGGTGGTGATGACCTCGTCGTACAGCTCCTTCCACTGGAACGTCCAGCGCTGCGGTGCTCCGTTGGAAGCTGGGGGAGCCTCGGTCATTGCCATGGCCACAGGCTACGTCAGGTGCCCCGCAGCGCTACGGGTCGATTGCCCGGTAGCCGAAACCGCTGCTCAGGGCTCTAGGGTGGCGCGCCGTGACAGAGGCTGAACAGCTGGAGCTGCTCGAGCAGGGACGGGTGGCGACCCTCGCGACGATCCGGTCCGACGGGCGCGTTGACCTGGTGCCATGCACCTACGCGTTCGAGGACGATGTGGTGGTGACAGCGGTCGACCACAAGCCCAAGACGACCATGGACCTCAAGCGGCTCGACAACGTTCGACGCTTTCCCGAGGTCACCATGCTGATCGAGCACTACGACGACACGGACTGGGAGCGGCTGTGGTGGGTGCGCCTGCGCGGGCGCGCCGCAGTGCACACCGAGGGCGCACAGCACCGGCATGCCATCGAGCTGCTGTGCAAGCGCTATCCGCAGTACGCCGCCGAACCGCCCGTCGGCGCTTCCATCGTGATCCAGCGCACCGAGCTCACTGGCTGGTCCGCTACGGGTTGAGTGCCCCAGCCGGCATAGTGCCGGCACAGCGCCCTCGGCAGGATTCGAACCTGCGCACATGGCTCCGGAGGCCACTGCTCTATCCCCTGAGCTACGAGGGCTGAACGCCCGGACCGCTTTCCAGGCGCAATGCCCGGTCAAGCTACCGACCGCCGTCGCGCCCCACTCCGGCGACGAGGCCGAGGCTGGCGCCCAAAATTGTCCCGAGGTTCGGCACCCGGCAGGGATAGGTTCGCTTCGGTGACGGAGCTGTGGTGATGGAAGCAGTGCTGGCTGGCGCTATCTCGACAGCGTTGACGCGCTTCGGCGTCGACGCTGATCCGTCGCGCATCGGCCTCGAACGTCCGGCTCGCACCGATCACGGCGACTGGTCCACAAACGCCGCGTTGGTGAGCGCGAAGGGAGCGGGGTTGCCGCCTCGCGAGCTGGCCCAGCAACTCGCCGCGGAGCTCGACGGTGCCGGCTTGCCGCATCTCGAACGAACCGAGGTGGCCGGTCCCGGATTCGTGAACCTGCACCTGGCGCCGTCGTGGCTGCACGAGGTACTGGCCGAGGTCTTGCTCGAGGGAGTCGACGGCTACGCGTGCAGCGACATTGGCAGCGGACAGACCGTCAATCTGGAGTTCGTTTCTGCCAATCCCACCGGCCCGCTGCACGCTGGCGGGGGCCGCTGGGGCGCATTCGGCGACAGCCTCGCCCGCCTGTTCCGCCGCTGCGGCTATGCCACCGTCACCGAGTACTACGTCAACGACCGCGGCGCGCAGATGGAACTGTTCGGACGGTCGCTGGCGGCTCGCTTGGCCGGCGAACCGGTGCCCGACGACGGCTATCACGGCGAGTACGTCATTGAGTGGGCGAACGAGTTGGCCGTCGAGCTTGAGGCCAACTCCGCTGTTGGCGATGCAGGTCCTCTGGCCGTAGTTGAGGCCCGGGGTGGCACCGCCTTCGCGGCATCGTGGGGTCGCGAGCGGGCGTTGCGCGACGTCGCAGAGTCGCTGGCGGCCATGAACGTGGGCTTCGACCGTTGGCAGAGCGAGGCATCGCTCGTGGATTCGGGCGCCATGGACGATGTGATCGAGCGGCTTCGCGATGCGGGGCGGGTGTACGAACAGGACGGCGCTGTCTGGCTCGCGACCAGCGAGTTCGACGACGCCAAGGACCGGGTCTTGCGTCGCAGTGACGGCGAGCCCACGTACTTCGTGCCCGACATCGCTTACCACCACGCCAAGTTCGGCCGCGGTGATCGCGTCATCGACGTGCTGGGCGCCGATCACCATGGCTATGTGCCGCGCATCGCGGCAGCCATGCAGATGCTCGGGCACGCGCCCGAGTCCTATGAGGCCATCGTCGGCCAGAACGTGACCCTGATGCGTGACGGTAAGGTCATCGAGCTGTCCAAGCGCACCGGCACCATTGTCGAGGTGCGCGAGCTCATCGACGCGGTGGGTCCCGATGTGGCGCGTTTCGCGTTCCTGCTGCAGTCGATTGATTCACGCCAGACCATTGACATCGACCTGTTGTCGGCGCAGGCTGCGGAGAATCCGGTCTTCTACGTGCAATACGCGCACGCCCGCATCGCATCGGTCGCTCGCCGCGCTGAAGCGGACGGCGTTGCTTCCGTGCCGCCGCCAGGCACGGATCTCTCACCGCTCAGCGGCGACCGGGAATTGGCGCTCTTGCGGGCGCTCGAAGTGCTGCCGTCGGTTGTGGAGACCGCATTGCGAGAGCGCGCGCCGCACAAGGTGACGACCTGGGTGCGCGACTTGGCGGCTGCGTTCCACGGCTTCTACCACGACTGCCCGATCCTGCATAGCCAGATCCCGCCTGAGGTGCGAGACGCCCGGCTCTGCCTCACCGAGGGCACGCGCATCGGCTTGGCGATCGGCCTCGACTTGCTCGGCGTGGACGCGCCCGAGGCAATGTGAGCGGGAAGCGACGGTCCGGCGATGACTACTGAGCCGCACAGCGCGGCAGCCGCTGAAGGCGAGGTGCCGGGTGATGATCCCAGCGGTCCGATCCCGTTGCGCCTGCTCCCCGACACAGCTCGCGTGTCCGGGCAGGGCCACCTGCACATCGGTGGGTGCGACCTCGTCGACCTCGCCGCCGAATTCGGCACGCCGCTGTTCGTGTACGACGAGGCGCACTTGTGCGCCCGCTGCCGCGACGTCGTGGGGGCCTTCGATGGGGGAGCGGCCTATGCCGCCAAGGCGTTCCTCTGCGCCGCCATGGCTCGGCTCGCGATCTCCGAGGGCATGGACATCGACGTAGCCAGCGGCGGAGAGCTGCAGACGGTATTGCGAGCGTTCGACGATGACGTGGCGCAGCGCGTCGTGCTGCACGGCAACAACAAATCGGTCGCCGAGCTGGCAATGGCTCGCGAAGCAGGCGTGGGTCGCATCGTTGTCGACTCCTTTGCCGAGCTGGACTGTCTCGACGAGTTGCACCGTGCCGATGGGGCAGTACCGCGGGTCCTGCTGCGGGTCACTCCGGGTGTCCGGGCCGAGACACACGAGTACATCTCGACCGGGCAGGCCGATTCCAAGTTCGGCTTCGGCATCGGCCAGGGCGTCGCGATAGCTGCCGTTGAACGTGCGGCTGCGATGTCGTCCATCGAGCTCGTGGGCATCCACTGCCATATCGGCAGCCAGGTGTTCCGCGTGGAGAGCCTGGCCAGGGCGCTTGATGTCGTCGCCGAGTTCGCAGCGCCGCTGTTCGGTGATGGTGGTCCAGCGGCTGGCCGCCTCGAGGAGCTGTCGATCGGCGGCGGACTCGGCGTCGCGTACGTCGAATCGGAGCAGGCGCCCACGATCACCGAATGGGGAGATGTCCTGTCGAGCAGGTGGGCTGCGCTCGCTCGACAGCACGGCCTTGGAGCACGGCTCGTTGCCGAGCCGGGGAGAGCCATTGCCGCAGCGGCCGCCGTGACGCTCTACACGGCGGGCAGCATCAAGGAGGTGCCGGGCGTGCGGACCTATGTCGCCGTCGACGGCGGCTATGGCGACAACCCGCGCCCGATGCTGTACGGCAGCGACTACACCGCATTCATGCCCGCTCGTGCGGGCGAGCCCCGTCCCGATCGAGTGCGGCTGGTGGGCAAGCACTGCGAGTCGGGCGATGTGATCGTGCGCTCTGCCCCGATGCCGGCGGGACTCGCCACGGGCGATCTCGTTGCCACGCCGGTGACCGGGGCCTACGGCTATTCGATGGGTGCGCCGTACAACCGCATCGGTCGCCCGGCAGTCGTGTTCGTGGCTGGCGGCGACGCCCGGCTCGTCATCCGCCGCGAAACCGTCGACGACATGCTCGCCCTCGACGTTCTCTGACTCCCGCCACGGCACCTCAGGGGTAGTTCAGAAGTGTTCTGACGATCTCGCTGACGTGCCAGCTGATGTCGACGTCAACGGCGCCGAGGCGGTGGACCAGGCGATTGGCGTTGACAGACCGCAGCAGTTCACATTGCACAAAGCTCGTCTGGTCCAAGCCTGTGCGCTCGTTCGCGGGGACCTCGACGTGCAGGTCCAGCCCCCGCCGGGTCGTCGTGAACGGCGCCACGATCGCGATCGGGAAGTCGGAACCGAAAATGTCCGGCGGTCCGAGCACGAGCGCAGGCCGCATCGAGGCAGGTTCGTTCGGGTACGGCTCGCCGAAATCGGTAAGCCAGATCTCGTCAATCGACGCCATCGCTCACATGGGTCGACTCGGCCTCTGCCAAGTAGCCGGCCCACGATTCGGGGTCGTCGCGCAAGTCGGTGTACTGCGCCTGTACCCGCAGCCCGAATCGCAGCCGGCGCAGGGCGTCGGCGGCCTGCCGGACCGTGTCGGTGAGGCTGTCACCACTCGAACGGCTCATCTCGACCAGTCGGGCATGGGTGTCCCGATCGACACGAATGGTGGTGGTGTCCATAGGGCAACGCTACCGCGGTCGGCTGCATAAGTGTATACAAATTATCTACAGATGTCGGACCGGGCAGACTCGACGGTGGTTTGAGATCGGGCGTCGCTCAGATGCCCTATCACTGGTTCTGCATATAGATTTGCGAAATGAGCGATAGCTCATGCCCTCGCTACCGGCTCGGTCCGGCGCCGCGGGGTGTTGTCTCTCAGGCCGCGCCGCCGGGGTGCCTCGTGCCTCGAAGTAGCTGAGGCTCACCGAGTGCTGCCGGCTGTACTTGCCGTCGTTGGTGCGCTCGTCGGCGCGGCTGCTGGTCCCGTCGGCATCCCGGTAGGAGCTGCCATCGGCTACTTGATCGGACGAGACATCGGGTCTCGTGAGATGCGTTCTCGCCTGGATTCGCTCGAACGGTCGGTCGAGGGCCTGCGCCGCTCTGATTCTCCGTCCACTGCGTCGGAGACGTTGCAAGAGGTTCTTGGAACGACGCAACCGACTCCCACGCCCGACCCAGACAGTTCACCGACACCCGAGCGTGTGCCTGAGCCCGAACGCGAGCCCGACTCGCCTGAGCTCGAATCTGGATCAGAAGGTGCACGGGAACCCGAACATGGGGTTGAACCGGAGCGTGAGCCGGAGCCGCCTCCCGAAGTGACGGAACCCGATACCGCACCGGCGCCTCCGATCCACGCACCGCGGCCGGCACCAGCGCCGCGTCCGGCAACGGCACCACGGCCAGCACCGCCGCCGCATCGACCTGCACCGGCGGCCGACCCGGATCGGCGGCCGACTCCGGCGCTTCGGCCGGAAGTGCCTGCGACGCGAACCCAGCGGGTGCCTCGTCGGCCGGCAGGGCCACCCGAGCCCAGTTGGGTGTCTGTTGCTATTGCCCGTGCCCGCACGTGGCTGCTGACCGGCAACTCTCCCGTGAAGATCGGGATCATCGTCTCGCTGATCGGGCTGGGCTTCCTGCTGCGGGAAGCAGCCGTGCGCGGCTGGGTGGACTTCACGATTGAGATCCGTCTGGCCGCCGCGACGGTGTTCGGGCTCGGCTTGCTGGGCTTCGGCTGGCATCAACGCACGAGCCGACCGAGCTACGGCCTCAGCCTGCAGGGCGGCGGGATCGCCGTTCTGTACTTGGTGACGCTCGCCGCGTACGCCCTGTACGACCTGCTGGCGCCGCTGCCGGCCCTGGTCGCGGTGGTGCTGATCACCGTTGCCGCCGGTGCGCTGGCCATGATCCAGGGCTCGCTGACGCTGGCGATGCTGGGGCTCATCGGCGGCTTCTCTGCACCCCTGCTGGCCTTCGCATGGCCCCAGGATCACTTCGAGGTGTTCGGCTTCTACGCAGTGCTCGGCGTGGCCGTGGTCGCGGTGAGCAGGCGAATGGCGTGGCCGACCCTGGTGCTGTCGGGCTACGTGTTCACGTTCGCCGTCGCGGGCCTGTGGCTCTTTGCCCGCGACGAGCACAGCGACTGGGTGCAGCTGCAGCCGTTCGTGGCGTTCTTCGTGCTGCTGTACACGCTCGTGCCGCTGGCGTGGCCTCCGGCGCCGTCGTCTCGCAGCGAGCCTGCCGGCTTCAAGGACGCATGGATCACGCCGCTGGTGTTCTGCACGCCGTTCGCCGGGCTGGCGATGCAGGCGCTGCTGGTCGGCCACTTGCGCTACGGGGTTGCGGTCAGCAGCGGAGTGCTCGCTGTCGTGCACACCGCCTACCAACAGCTGTCCCGGCGGCTCGCGGGCACGAGCAAGCAGATCGAACTCGCATACGCGGCGCTCGCCGTGGTGTTCTGCGCAACGGCCGTTCCGCTGTTCCTGGGCGCGTCGGCCACCTCGGCCATCTGGGCCGTGCAGGGTGCGGTGCTCGTGTGGGCGGCCTCACGGTGGGGCTCGCGCTTGGCACTGCTCGGCGGCACTGTCCTGCAGGTCATCGCTGCCGTCGCGTACGGGGTGCGACTCGCGGTCGATTCGGTGAACTGGGACTCTCTTGTGGCGTTCGAGTTCTGGGCCGATGCCGCGCCGGTGGTCAACGTGTACTCGCTCGGCGCGGCCATGCTGACGGCCTGCGGGCTCGCGAGCGCAGAGTCGTTGCGCCGATCGTCGTACTTCGAAGCTTGGCGTCCATGGCCGCAGAACGTGGCGCTGGTGTGGGGTGCCGGCTGGTTCCTGTTCGCTGAGACGGTCGCCGTCTGGCTGCGGCTCGGATTGCTGCCCACTGTCGTGCTGTGGGCGGCGCAAGGCGCCGTCGTGGCGTGGATTGCGTCGAGGCGCCGCTCGATGCCCGTAGCCGTCGTCGGCATCGCGATGCAGGCCGTGGCTGCGGTGGCCGCTGTGTCCAGGCTGAGCGACGACGCTGCACGTCTGTCGCCCGGCTCGTTCGACTTCTGGGCTGACACGCTGCCGGTCGTCAATCGGTACTTCGCCGTCACCGTGTTCTTGGCGGTGTGCGGCATCGCCAGCGCCAGCGTTGTCTCCCGGTTGGTCGGCGACCGTGATGATGCCTGGCGTGCCGTCATGTACTCGGCGCTGGGACTCGGCGGAGGCTGGTTCCTGTTCGCCGAGTCAGCGGAGATGTGGGTGCGGGCAGGGCCGTTCGCGGTGTCGGCGTTGTGGGCGGTCGAAGGAGCGGTGCTGGTGTGGTTCGCCACGCGGCACCGCATGGCGCCTGGCGCGGTGGGGGGCACGCTGCTGCAGTTCGCTGCCGCCGGGGTCTATGCCGTCCGGTCGCTTGAGGACCGTTCGGCCACCGAGAATGCGGATGGCTCGGTTGCACTGAGCTTCTGGACAGACGAGATCCCGTTGCTCAACCTGTATTTCGGCGTTGCCGTGCTGCTGGCCGCCTGCGGCATCGCGGGCGCCGTGATCGTGTACCGGTCATCTTCGGCGCTCGGAGAGCTTCGTGCGCCGCTGATGTGGCTGTCGCTGCTGTGGGGCGTCGGCTGGTGGCTGTACGCCGCCGCGGCGCAGATCTGGGTGGAGACCGATGACTACCGGCTGTGGGGGTTGTCGCTGCTGGCGGTCGGCACCCTGTCAGCGTTGGTGGCCGCAGGCCGGGCGCTGAGGTGGAACGAGTTGGAGTGGGCGGGCGTGCTGATGCTGCCCACGCTCGGCGTGGCATTGGTGATCGCCTTGGCCACCAAGGACTACCCGTCTGCGGACTGGGGCTGGACAGCTTGGCCGGTCATGATCGTGGCCTACGTGGCGTTCTTGCGCACCGGCGGCGACAAGCTGAACGCAACTGGGCTGTACGGCGGCTTGTACGGCGTGCTGAGCGTGTTCCTGGCCGCGGAGGTGTACGGCCAGTTGGAGCAGGTCGCCGGTGGGGAATGGCCGCTCTACGGCGCCGCGGCTGCGGTGCTGCTGTGGCTGGAGGCTTCCCTGCGTGCCCGCCCGGTTGCGTCTTGGTTCGTGGGCGACGGCTGGCGCTGCTGCCTGCTGTACGGCGTCACTCCGGTTGCCTGGGCGGTTGCGGCGGGTGTCGGCCTTGCTGTGTTGAACCACCACGGAAGCGTCGATCCGCTGCTGTTCCTGCCGATCCTGAATCCGATCGACATCTTCGCTGCAGCCTCGGTCATCTTGCTGCTGAGATGGAAGCGCAAGATGGTCGCGGAGCTGTCTGCTGATGAGGACAGTCTGACGCCTGCCATCGGGAGCCTGCTGCGCCTGGCGGCGACGTCCTGGCTTGCGGCTCTCAGCGTGGCGGGTGTGGCGGTACTCACGATGAGCGCTGCTCGGACGGTCCACCATTGGGCGGACGTGCCGTTCGAGTTGAGGTCACTCGTGTACTCCACTGAGCTGCAGGTGGCACTGTCGATCCTGTGGGCTGCGACCGCGTTGGCGGCGATGGTCGTCGGTGTGAGGGCGGCCGACCGACGCATCTGGATCGTCGGCGCGTCCTGGATGGGCGTCGTGGTGGTCAAGCTGTTCTTGATCGACCTCGCAAGCCTGGCCGCGCTGCCGAAGGCAGGTTCGTTCATCGGCGTCGGAATTGTGCTGTTGGTCGTCGGTTATTTGGCCCCGGTTCCGCCTTCGCAAGCCAAGGCTGAGGGACCAGAAGGTGATCCAGAAACGCACAGCCGATCCTCGAGCGGGACGGCTGTGTGACCGTCTGGGCCAACAAGCGACTCGACATGTCGATACCGGCTTGGTCGCGCGCGGTCCTTGCCTGCGCTCGGCCTGCTTCTTCGCAGGCGGCATCGCTGCTTGCCGATCGCTGGGATCCCGACGGCGCTGGTGTGGTCGGGCTCTCGGTGCGCTCGCTCTTCGATCTCTGGATCCGGGCTCAACGTTGGCAGCGGGGCGACCGCATCGTGTTCTCGGCCTTCACGGTCGCCGACATGCCCGCGATCGCGCGTGCGAACGGCCTCCACGTTGTTTCGCTCGACATCGATCCGCTCAGCGGCGAGCCGAGCGCCGAAGCGCTCGCGGACCTGCTCGATGAGCGAACGCGAGCAGTGGTGTACACCCATCTGTTCGGTGCCCGAACCCAGACGGACGCAGTCCGCCGAACGGCCCATGCCAACGGATCGTTCTTCGTTGAGGATTGTGCCGAGGCGTATGCCGGGCCACAGTGGCGAGGCCATCCGGAGAGCGATGTCGCACTCTTCAGCTTCGGTCCGATCAAGACCGCCACGGCCGTCGGAGGCGGGCTCGCTCGGGTGCGCGACGTCGAAGTCAGACACCAGATGCTTCGTCTGGCTGCCGCGATGCCAATGCAACGCCGGACGGATCAGCTCCGGCGGTTGATGAAGTTCGGGCTGCTCAACGCGCTCGCGTCGCCTCGGGCATTCGGGTTGGCAGTGCGAGCCCTCGACCTCGTGGGACCCGGCCACGATGCGATGTTGCAGCGACTCACCCGAGGGTTCCCAGGTCCCGACCTGCTGGCCCGGGTCCGCCGACGGCCCTCTGCACCACTCGTGCGGACGCTTGACAGCCGCCTTGATGAAGGTGACACACCTGCACGCGTCCGCGTCGGACCGGCCAGGCGGCTAGTTCAAGGGCTCGGCAATGCGGCTGTTCCCACTGCGGACGCTGCCGAACACGCTTACTGGCTCATCCCGGTGCTCGCCTCGGACGCGCCGGCATTGGTCGACCATCTCGCTGGCGCAGGCTTTCATGCGACCCAAGGGCGTGCGTTCGATGTGGTCGAACACGATCATCCCGACGATGGGCCGCCGCCGCTGGGCGCGCGTCACCTGCTGGAACATGCGGTGTATCTCCCGTTCGATCCGGCCATGCCGGACCGAGTGCTCGACCGCCTCGCTGCGGCAGTCTCCAGCGAACTGCAGCGGCAAGGTGCTGGAGAGCTCCGATGCTGGCCACTCGATGAGAAACCAACGCCCTCCGACGCCGATGAAGTGCCTGGATGACACCCACTCTCACGCCGAAGTCGCGCACGGGGCTGCTCGATGAACTCGAGAACACGCACTTCGACGTCGTCGTGATTGGCGGCGGCATCGCTGGCGCTGCGATCGCTCGTGAAGCTGCAGCGCGGGGCCTGAGAGTCGCCCTCTGTGAGTCTGGCGATTACGGGGTGGGAACATCCTCTCGATCTTCCAAGCTCATCCACGGCGGTCTGCGATATCTCGCTCAAGGGCGATTCGGCTTCGTCCGCCGAACTGCCCGAGAGCGGGACATGGTGCGTGAGATGGCGCCACATCTGGCTCGTCCCTGCTGGATGGTGATGCCGGCTCACAACTGGGTGCAGACCCAAGGACTCCGGTGTGCTCTCGCGGTGTACGAGCGGTTGGGCGGCATCAGCCGAGGTGACATTCACCGCAGCTGGGACAGCGCTGAGCTGGCAATGCGGGAACCATCGCTGAGTCTCGATCGCTACGACCGCGCCGTCGCTTTCCGCGAATACCTCACCGATGACGTACGGCTCGTCCTCGCAGTGCTGAGAGCCGCTGCAGACTCGGGCGCGGCGGTGTGCTCCAGAGCGCCGGTGCGAGAACTGCTGCATCGCCAGACCCGCATCAAGGGCGTGATGGTGCATTGCCCTGTCACCGGCCGCGAGGTCAGAGTCGAAGGAGATGTTGTCGTCAATGCGGCCGGGCCCTGGGTCGATCACCTCGCCAAGCTCGAGGCCGAACCGCCGGCTGCGGAGGTGAGAGTGTCCAAAGGAGTGCACCTCGTGGTGGATCGCTCCCGCTTCCCGGTCGAGCATCCGATCCTGTGCATGGCGTCGGATCGGCGGTGGATCTTCGCGATCCCGCGTCGCGACATCGTGTACATCGGTACGACTGACACGGTCTACGACGGCGAGCGCGTCGTGTGGCCCGCTATCGACCGCGCCGACGTGCGCTACTTGCTGGAGGCGCTCGCGGGACACTTCACGACAGACCCACTAGGGCCCGATGATGTGCTGGCAGCGTGGGCTGGTCTGCGCGCACTGCCAGCACGCGGCGTGCGCAAGTCGATCCGTATGTCTCGCGAAGCCGAGCTGCGAGTAGGTCCCGGAATGCTGCTGTCGGTCTCAGGCGGCAAGCTCACCGGATTCGCTGGACTGGCAACTGGCACCGTGGAACTCGTGGGCCGGCTCGGGGAGTTCGATCTCGTTCCGGGACCCGGTACGACGCCTCTCCCGGGGGCAACCCTTGAGCCCAATGTCGACGATGAGCGACTGCACCAGCTGTACGGCAGTGATGCGTCGCAGGTCGTCGGCATGGGCGCAGAGAACTTGGTTGAAGGTGCCGCAGTCGTCACCGGCGAAGTTGACTGGGCGGTCAACGTCGAGGCCGCGACAACTGTCGAAGACGTCATCTATCGCCGGACTCTGGCTGCCTGGCATCTGCCCCGACACCGCCTGCAACTGGCCGAAGCCGTTGCTGATCGTATGGCGCACTTGCTGTCATGGAGCGATCACCAGCGTGACGAACAGCTCGGCGACGTCAAGCGACGGTTCGCTGCTGAGCTGGCATTCTCAGGAGGAGACCAGGACCAGGCGTAGTGCCCCGCTACTCGGCGGGTTCGTACGGGCCTCGGGATGAGCGTCGCAGAAAACGCTGCGGGGGTGCAGGGGCGCTGGCGGTACCGTTTCGGCCGTGCCTGAACCCGCTGCCGAGCCCGCACTTCCTCTTACCGCCGATGCGGGTGAGACGCGCCCGCTGCGCGTCGGCATCCTGGGCTGCGGGAACGTGGGCGCTGCGCTTGTTGCGATCCTGCGACGCGACGCAGCGCACCTGGCAAGCCGCACCGGGCTGGATTTCGAAGTCGGCCGGGTCGCGGTCCGCAATCTCAGTGCTGAGCGGTCAGTGGAACTGCCCGACGGCGTGCTGACCCGCGACAGCGAGTCGCTGGTGGTGGCCAACGATGTGGACGTCGTCGTGGAGGCAATGGGCGGCATCGAGCCCGCCCGGCACTTGGTCAGCGCCGCTCTCGGTGCGGGCAAGCCGGTCGTGACGGCCAACAAGGAACTCATCGCCAATGTCGGCGAGGAGCTGTTCGCATTGGCGGCTGCCAACGGCGTCGACCTGGCATTCGAGGCGGCTGTCGCAGGCGGTATCCCGCTCATCGGCGTGCTGCGAAACTCGCTCATCGGCGAGCGCATCACCTGCGTGATGGGCATCGTGAACGGCACTACCAACTACATCCTCACCCGCATGACCGAGGACGGCGCCGACTATGCCGATGTGCTCGGCGAGGCGCAGCGGCTGGGCTACGCCGAGGCCGATCCCACCGCTGACGTGGAGGGCTTCGACGCGGGTGCCAAGGCGGCAATCCTGGCGATGACAGCATTCGGCGCCAAGGTCGTGGCGGGCGACGTCTACCAGGAGGGCATCAGCGGGATCGGCAAGGGCGACATCGCGGCAGCCGCCCGGATGGGCCACGTCATCAAGCTGCTTGCCGTAGCTGAGCGCCAGAACGGCGAGATCGCCGTGCGGGTGCACCCCGCAATGGTGCCGACCGACCACCCGCTGGCCTCGGTGCGCGACGCCTTCAACGCGGTGTTCCTCGAGGGCGAGGCTGTCGAAGACCTGATGCTGTACGGACGCGGAGCCGGCGGATTCCCCACAGCCAGCGCCATGTTGGGCGACCTCATCACCGTGTCGCAGAACCTGCGCCGGGGGGTGAGCGACGGATTCGGCCCGCTCACCGCCGCCCGCTTGCGGCCCATTGACGAGACCTACACCGCCTACCACTTGCAGTTCGACGTCACCGACAAGCCCGGCGTGCTCGCGGCCGTGGCTGGCGTGTTCGGCGAGCACGGTGTGTCGATCCGCTCAGTTGAGCAGACCACACGGGCTGGGACGGCCGACGACATCGCTCATCTGGAGTTCATCACTCACCGTGCCCGCGAAGCCGATGTGGCCTCCACGCTGCGGGACGTGCGCGAGCTCGACGCGGTGCGGCGCATCGGCAATGCGATCCGGGTGATCGGCGAGTAATCGCCGGGATCGGCCAAAGTCACCATGCGCTACCTGAGCACCCGGGGCGACGCCCCGGTTCTGGACTTCGGCGACGTGCTGCTCGAAGGCTTGGCCGCCGACGGCGGTCTGTACGTGCCTCGTGAACTGCCCGCGCTCAGCGCGAGCGATCTGAGGGACTTTGCCGGGCTGGAGTACCACGAGGTGGCGACACGGGTGCTGGCACCGTTCATGGCGCCGTCACTGAGCCCCGACGATCTGGCGCCTCTCGTTGAAGACGCCTACGCCACGTTCACCCACACCGATGTCGTTCCCCTCAGCGCGCTGGCTGCTGGCGAGCACTTGGTGGAGCTGTTCTGGGGACCGACGCTGTCGTTTAAGGACGTCGCGCTGCAGCTGCTCGGGAGGCTCTTCGAGCACGAGCTGGACCGGCGCGGCAGTTTCATGACCGTCGTCGGAGCTACCTCGGGAGACACCGGTTCGGCCGCCATCGAGGCGTGCCGGGACCGGGCGGGCATCGAGTTGGTGATGCTGCACCCGGCTGGCCGGGTCACCGAGATTCAGCGGCGCCAGATGACCACGGTGGACAGCCCGAACATCCACAACGTGGCCATCGACGGCACGTTCGACGACTGCCAGGACTTGGTGAAAGCGCTGTTTGCCGACCGGCCGTTTCGCGAGCGAATGCGCCTGGGTGCGGTGAACAGCATCAACTGGGCTCGTGTCGCGGCGCAGACCGTCTACTACGTGACGACTGCAGTCAGACTCGGCGCGCCTGGGCGGGCCGTCTCGTTCTGCGTGCCGACCGGCAACTTCGGCAACGTGCTCGCAGGCGATGTGGCCCGGCGCATGGGTCTGCCCATCGACCGGCTCGTGGTAGCCACCAACCACAACGACATCCTGGCCCGCACCCACCGCACCGGCGAGATGGTCATCGCCGAGGTCCGCCCCTCCACCAGCCCTGCGATGGACATCCAGGTGTCCAGCAACTTCGAGCGGCTGCTGTTCGAGCTGAACGGCCGCCGAGGCGCCGCACTGGCGGCAGACATGGCCCGTTTCCGGACCGAGGATTCTCTCGTGCTCGCGCCGGAAGTGCTGAAAGGCCTGCGAGCAGGCTTCGATGCGGGTTCAGCGACCGAAGGCGAGGTCTCGGCCACCATCGCGGCAGTGAACGAAGCCGACGGTCGCCTCATCGATCCCCATACTGCGGTCGCGCTCAGCGTGGCTCGCGTGCGCGCCGCCTCCGGCGGCAGGAGTACGCCCATGGCGGTCATGTCCACAGCCCATCCCGCCAAGTTCGGCGAAGCAGTGCTCGAGGCCACAGGTCGCCTACCCGATCTCCCGCCAGCGCTGGCGGCCCTCGCAGACCGCGAAGAGCACCTCACCGCGCTGCCGAACGACCTCGCCACCCTCCGCGACTTCGTCACCGCCCGCAGCGCCCGCTGACGTAACCGAGGCATCTGCGGGAGCTGCCTCGGACCTCGCTGCTTGTGATCGGTCGTCGGGGAAACGTCAAGATGCTGATGCTATGATGTCATCCTATGCGGACGATCATAACCTTGCCGGATCAGATGCACGCCCAAGCGAAGCAGCGCGCCGCGGAGCTCGGCATCAGCTTCGCTGAATTCGCCAGAAGGCTCTTCGAGAAGGAACTCGATGCCTCGGCACCTCAAGGAGACCTTGAGTCGATCTGCGGCATGGTGCAGGGTGCGCCATTCGACATGGCGCGCGACGGTCGCAGCATTGTCGAGGCGGCGGTTACGGCAGAGCTGGCTGAACGCTCAGGCTGAGAAATGGAACTCAGCTTCGTCGACACCTCTGCCTGGGTATCGATGGCCGACAGCTCGGAGGCCACGCACGTTCGAGTCGCTGATGCGTTGCGGGAGCGGCGAGGCCGTCTGCTGACATCCGATCACGTCTTGCAGGAAACTTGGACGTTCATGCGATGTCGGCACGATGCGACCGCAGCCGAGGCGCTGGTCAACGCGATCCGCGGGGGCATCGCCCGCATCGAGGTCTCGCTGCTCGCCGATCTCGAAGTAGCTGCTGCGATCGGCGCTGCGTTCGGCGACCAAGACTTCTCGCTCTCGGACCGTACGAGCTGGGCAATCATGGAGAGACTCGGTCTCAGCGAGGCGGTATCGCTAGATCGCGATTTCCGCATCTACCGCTACGGCCCAGGACGTCGCCGAGCCCTCCAGGTCGTGCCCTGATCGGATACGTCAGCACGGTCGCGTCGCCGCTCCGGGTGGCGTTGACTGGTCAAGTGAGCAGGTGATGATGCCGACGCAGCGCTCCGACGACGCCCCGAAGCGCAGGCGGGCAATTGCTGTCGTCGAGATCGGTGTGCTGTTTGCGCTCGGCGCATCGGTGGTGTTGGCAGTCATCGTGGGGCAGTCAGCGGGTGATGGCGCAGACGTCGCTCCAGAAGTGGCTCCGGTGCCAGAACCTCAAGAATCCGACGACGCTGGCGTCGCAAATGCCACACCGACATCGACGAGTTCCGTACCGGATACCACTCAAGTAGCTCCTCCAACGGAGTCAACTTCGAACGACGCTGCGCCAACGCCTGCATCAGGTGAGCTAACGACGAGTGCTGCTGAAGCCCTTCCGGTAGACGATGACCTCGCCGCCGATCTCACACCGACGACCGAGCCGCGGGCTCCGTCTCTTGAGTCGGAGGAAACTTGGCCCGAACCTGAAGTGAGTTCCCTCGAGCCAGATATCACTGCGCTCCTAGAGGGACCGTTCGTCGAGATCGACATCGGCCCGGAGCTCGCCTGTGGCTTGCTGAGTGATGGACGTGTCAAGTGCTGGGGTAAAGACAGCGCAGCAGATTCTGCCCCGACCGAACAGCGCTTCTCGCTAGTTGAAGCTGGACTGGACACTGCCTGCGGAATCGATATGAGTGGTCAACTCGTGTGCTGGGGATTGGACGACTTTCTCGATTTTGACGATCCCTCCGGCCCCCATATGACGGTTGCGCTGTCGGCCCGCCGGCTGTGCGCGCTGCGCATGGATGGCGCGCTCGTGTGCTCGGAGGGCGAGACGAATCCAGACATTCGCGGGATCGGAACACACAGATTCACGGCGATAGCGGCCGGATACGGAGCGATCTGTGCTGTGGACGCGGACGGGACAGCATCATGCTGGGGCGACATTCGCGAAAGCAACAGCAGTGCGTTGCGGTCGGCCAAGCCTCCGAGGGGACCGTTCGTGGAAATCTACGTCGATGCTGGCGGCAAGGTGGCGTGCGCGATTCGTACAGACAGGACTGCTGCATGTTGGGGCGACACTAAGAGGCCGCGTCAATAGGTGGCCGTCCACGGGTCGTCTGGTTCCCCGGTGTATTGGTGGGGTCGTCCTTGACCTGACGACCGTGGAGGCCGGTTTCATCATGCGCGCTCTGACCAAGGCTGTGGTGGATGTCATCT
>JAJEIW010000138.1 GCA_022828045.1 Acidimicrobiia bacterium
ACCTTGTCCTGCGTCCACAGCGACTTCACCAGGTGCCAGTTCTCATACAGGGCCCGACGGCTTCGCTGGTCGGCCTCGGACTTGTCGGATTCGGTGGAGGTGATGCCGAGGTGCTGCCCGAACGTGCCGGTCCAGCGGGGAGTGTTGCCGCGCGTGAAGCCCACGAAGGTGCGCCCGCCGGTGAAGTGGTCGAGGATGGCGATGTTCTCGGCGAGCTGGATGGGGTTCACTGCGGTGAGGTTCATGCCGAGTTGGCCCACCCGCATCCGCTCGGTGTGCTGGGCCACGAAGTAATCCCAGAACAGCGGGTTGGTGGTGGTCTCGATGCCTTCCACCTGCATGTGCTGCTCGGTCATGGCGAAGCCGTCGTACCCCACCGACTCGGCGAACTGCATCTGGGTCCGCACGTGATCCATGAGGGACTGCCAACGCTCGGGCATCGACCCGGCGAGGCCGATCTGCTCGCCACGACGGCGCATGTACGGCACCACGAGGATCGTGAAGCGGAAGTCAGTCATGGAGCATCAGCGGATTGCATGCTGGCCGTGGGAACCGAGTAACGGCGATAAGCGAGGGAGTTTGCCGATCAACGTTGACGGCAGCGGTACTCAGTCGTCTGCCGCGATGGCACGGCACCTTCCCAAACTTCGCAAAGCTCACAGCAAGCACATGCTACGCTCCCTGTGTTCAAGCCCAATACGCGGAAGTCAATGATGCCGGAGAGTGCGGACTACCGAACTCGCGAGGCCAAGAAGTGCTCTCTTTCGGCAATTTTTGAACACGCTTATGCACGGACCTTGCTCTATTTGGAGATCGCGGTCGGAGGAATTCTATGCTTCTCCGTGTCGTGCGGCACTGATCATCGAGGCATCGAGACAGCCGATATTCGTGGCACTGCTACACTGGAAGGCGAGATTGTCCCGAGCAATATTACTCGAGTTCGTGGTGGCCCCAAGGTTCCGAAAGGTCCCGGTTGGCCCCCTCGTGTAGCAATCTTGGATACCGGGATCGACGCATCTAACCCAGATCTGAATGTTGTTGGCGGCGTGAGCTGTGCGACAGATGACGACGATGACTGGATCGATACAGATGGTCACGGTATTTCGCTGGCGGGAGTTGTAGGCGCAAGACACAATGGCGAAGGAATAGTCGGGGTTGCGCCGGGAGCAGCGTTGTACGCCGTCCGTGTGTTTGCCAACGAGACTTTGGCTTCGGAAGACGACATCCTGTGTGGTTTAGCGTGGGTATACGACAATGCCAAGGATATCGATGTCGCGCTGACAGCCTTCAACCGACCAGATGACCTTACGGCCGACAGTGCCGACTGCGAGTCGGACCGTCTGCGCGAAGCAGTGTGTCGTCTGCATGAAACTGGAGTAACTGTAGTGGTGGCGGCCGGGAACCAGAAAGCGGATGCTTCAGGCTTTGTGTCGGCCAAACTAAACTAGGTGATCAGCGTGGGGGCTATCGTTGACTTTGATGGTGCGCTTGGTGGCCTAGGGTCACCGACGTGTGGCCCAAGGGTAGATGACCAAATCGCTGACTCTAGCAACACTGGCACCAGCGTAGACATATATGGCCCTGGTGTCTGTATCCATACAACTCGACTCGAGGCTCTGCAGGGTGACATTGCTCCAAGCGGTACCTCGCTGGCAGCCGCTCATGTGGCTGGGGCCGCGGCGGTATACATAGCTTGCCATGTGAACACTACTCCCAACGAGGTACGAGATGCATTGTTGGAGTCATCCGAGACTGTCTTGTCTGGCAATGTGAGTCTGCCGACAGTTGCAGTAGTGCACGCGTGCTGATTGCGGGGAATAGAGCAATCATGTCTCGGTACAGGACATGCAGGCGAGAAGCGATAATGCGGTACTTCGCATTGGCAGGGCTAGTATATTGGCTCTTGGTTTCAGGCCTGTTGCTGATTCTACACGGAGATGAACTTGACTTGGATAGTATGTTCCCTATTGTAGGGCAAAGCAGTGGAATGACAGTCTCGCACGACTCGACGCCGAGTAATCCACCGCTCGCCGTGATATTGGCTCTTATGGTCGTCGGGATTGTCATCGGAGTCCCTGTCGTCTGGCCGATCAAGACGTTTGTTGTTGCCCTCCGCATAAGTTCAGTGGCCGTTGGAGCTTGCCTCGTGGCAACTATCACGCGTCTAGGCCTAGTGCTAACCCCTGTGCTAGCTCTCCAACTGCTCGCCCTGTACCGAGGCGACGTGACGAGTTCACAGGAGACCTAGGCGAAGCCCATTACTGTCGGTAGTGGCCAAGGGTTGCCATCCGCCGACAACAAGAGGAACCGCCAGATGCCCAAGTTCGAGCCCACCGCCGGGCGGGGATTGCATCCCATCGAGGATGCCCCGATCCCCGAGATCCGAGCGCTCCAGCTGGAGCGGCTGAAGTGGAGCCTGGCGCACGCGTACGCACACGTGCCCGCCTACCAGCAGCTGTTCGACGAGACGGGCGTCCACCCATCCGATCTGCGCACCCTCGACGACTTGGCGCGCTTCCCGTTCACGTCCAAGACCGAGCTGCGCGAGAACTACCCCTTCGGCATGTTCGCCGTGCCGCGGGAGCAGGTGCTGCGGGTGCACGCCTCCTCGGGCACCACGGGAAAGCCGACCGTGGTCGGCTACACGCAGTCCGACTTGGACATGTGGGCGCACGTGTTCGGGCGTTCGCTGATGGCGGCGGGAGTGCGACCGGGCGATGTGGTCCACGTCTCGTACGGCTACGGGCTGTTCACCGGCGGGTTGGGGGCGCACTACGGAGCCGAGCAGTACGGGTGCACCGTGGTGCCCGCATCGGTGGGCCAGACGGCCCGGCAGGTGCAGCTGCTGGTGGATTTCGATGCCGATGTGCTGTGCGCTACGCCGTCGTACGCGCTGGTGGTCGCCGACGAGTTCCGCAACCAGGGCATCGACCCGGCGTCGACGTCGCTGCGGGTGGGGATCTTCGGCGCGGAACCCTGGTCGGAGGCGATGCGTGCCGAACTCGAGGAGGCCTTCGGCATCGACGCCGTCGACATCTACGGCCTCTCGGAGGTCATCGGCGGGGGCGTTGCCAACGAGTGCGTCGAGACCAAGGACGGGCCGACGATCTGGGAGGACCACTTCTATCCCGAGGTCATCGACCCCGATTCGGGCGAGGTGCTGCCTGAGGGCGAGACGGGCGAGCTCGTCTTCACCTCGCTGACCAAGGTGGCGATGCCGGTGATCCGGTACCGCACCCGCGACATCTGCTCGCTGCAGCCGGGGACGGCTCGTTCGATGCGTCGCATGGGCCGTGTGGCCGCTCGCAGCGACGACATGCTCATCATCCGCGGCGTCAACGTGTTTCCGAGCCAGTTCGAGGAGCTGGTTTCGGCCGATGCGCGGCTGACCGGCCATTTCTTTCTCGAAGTGCACTCTGCTGGTCGTATGGAGGGCATCACTGCGGTGCTCGAGCCCAAGCCCGGTGCCGGCGACCACGAGACGATCGCCGCAGACTTCGCCAGCACCGTCCGCCAGCGCATCGGCATCTCTGTGGAGGTGCGGACCGTCGAGCCCGGCGGCATCCCCCGCTCAGAAGGCAAAGCCCAGCGAGTCCGAGATCTCCGAGGCTGAGCCCGGCCGCGAGCGGCGGAATCCCGAGAGGCCGGGCCGCCTCGCCTGGGCCGCCCGCCGGGCCACCTCGCGGGGCTGTCGTCCGGGCCGATCCGGCGCTACAGCGGCTCAGTGCCCTCGCTGAGAATGTCCAGGTACTCGCTGTACGCAAAGAGCCGATGGCGCCGTTGACCGGTGATCTCCCGAGTGATCTTGAATTCGCTCAGGCGCTGCAGGGCGTTCTGAACTGCCGGCTTGGAGAGCTCGGTCTGCTGCATGGCAGCGCGCACGTTCACGATGGGCGTGCGAGCGAGTGCTGCATGCACGCGGAGCGCGGATCCTGCTGAACGCCCAGCTCCGAAATGGCCGCATGCGCCTCCGTCGCTGGCGGGGGGACGAAGACTGCGGTACCGGGACGCCTGCCGCCGATCCAGTTCTGGGATGTCCGGAACTCTCCGGGCCGTTTGTCTGCACCGCGAGCGCCGGTGAGCAGGATGCGGTGAGCTTCCCGCAGCAATCTGTTGCACAAGGGCAACCCTGCTGGATCGGCCATGCGTGCGACGGCGTGATCCAGCGCCGCAACGTACTGTGACACCTCGAGCACATCGTCGAGCGGCACCCCGGGGGCAGCACCGAGTTCGTGACGCATCAGATCAGTCAACGACGACTGCGTGCCCTCGATCTGAGACGACAGCACGGCTTCTTTGCGCACGTAGGAGTAGATGAGCAGTGTGGCGTCGGGAAGGTGACGTACTGCGCCGTCGAACCGACCGAGCGCGCGGATCGCCTCGTCGAGCGCCATCACGAGCGGGCCGTCCATCAGCGGCGGCGGGGGCTGCATCGTGGGGTGTGGTGCGGGCGGCGCGACTGTGGTGCGGGCGCTACGGTTCGGGCCGCGCTTTGGCCGGGCGGGAGCGTGGCCGGCGGGGTGCGGCACGTCGAGGGAGACAGTCATGAGCTTTGTGGAGATGCGGCACTACCGGCTGAAGGTGGGTGCCCCTGAACGCTGGGTGAAGGAGTACTTCGAGAAGGGCTACGAAGCGCAGCGCAAGTAC
>JAJEIW010000146.1 GCA_022828045.1 Acidimicrobiia bacterium
AGTGGACCTGAACCGGTCGCCCGCAGAGAACCTGCGAGCCATCGCGGAGGCCACCGGCCAAGGTCTGCGCGACCTCACCGCCGTAGTGCTCGACCGCGACCGCCACACCGAGCTGATCGGGGAGATCCGCGAGACAGGCGCCCGCATCAGGCTCATTCCCGACGGCGATGTGGCTGGCGCCATCTCTGCGGCTGCGAGCGACTCGACCGACGTGCTGTTCGGCATCGGCGGCACGCCTGAAGGCATCATCTCGGCAGCAGCGCTGAAGTGCCTCGGCGGCGAGCTGCAGGGCCGGCTGTGGCCCCGCAACGACCACGAACGCCAGACTGCAGTCGCTGCCGGCTACGACCTCGATCAGGTGCTGCACATCGATGATCTCGTCCAGTCCGATGACGTCTTCTTCGCGGCCACCGGCATCACCGACGGCGAGCTGCTGAGCGGCGTGAAGTTCTCGGCGCACCGCGCCACCACCGACTCGCTCGTGATGCGCTCCCGCAGCGGCACCGTGCGCCACATCAAGGCCACGCACGACATCGACAAACTCAGCGCGTACGCCGCAGTGGACTTCACCTGAGCCATGCCTGGGACCCAGCATCACAACCCAGGGAGCGAGCCGGCGCCGAGCGCCCCGGTCGGCAGCGACCTCGAAACGGGCACAGTCGTCGACGAACTAGAAGAGGGCACAGTCGCCCGCATCGACTTCGGCAAGGTCTCCCAGATCGGCCGTGACGGCCACCAGGTCGTGCCCGTGGTGCTGCAGGATGCCGACAGCGGTGACGTGCTGTTCATCGGCTATGCCAACGAGGAAGCGCTGCGGCTCACGTTCGAGCGACGCAGCGCTGTGCTCTATTCCACGTCGCGCAACGAGATCTGGCACAAGGGCGCCACCTCGGGCGACACGCTCTCGCTTGTCGAGGTGTGTGTGAACTGCGAGCAGAACTCGCTGCTGTACCGGGTGCGGCGCGACGGGGGCGGCGCTTGCCACACCCGCGACGCCGACGGCAACTCCCGGCCGGGCTGCTACTACCGAGCTGTCGACAGCCCCACCGAGCTGCGTCACCTCGGCCGCTGAGTCGCGTCGGCGGCCGAATACATGAGGTCGCAGCCGAGGAAACAGAACGCTAGACCGGAGATCGAGTAGATGCCGATGTTCTTTGTGGCATGCGCGGGCCGAACGGTCAAGCCGCGATCAACGGCGACGCCTGGTGGCTCAGGAAGATGCGGCGCTCAGTCGGCGGTGGCGACAGCGATGCGAGTCTCGGCCCAAGCCAAGGCTGTCTTGGCCTCGTCATCGTCGGCATCGGCCGCGACTGCGGCCTGGGCGGCTTCGAGGTCGGCCTGCGCAGCAGCGACATCGATTTCGTCGGCCGCGTACGCCGCGTCGCTGAGGATCGTCACGACGTTGTTGCTGACTTCGACGAAGCCACGGTTGAGCGCCAGTGTCACGATGCCGTCGGATGCCCACAGCTGGGTCTGCCCGATGTCGAGTGCGCCGATGAAGGCCGCGTGGTGGTCCAGGAAAGCGATGTCGCCGTCGACCGTGCGCGTCACCACCTGGCTGCACTCGCCGCTGAACAGCACGGCCTCGGGCGAGACGAGTTCAACCTGCATGTGGCTCGACCTTCATCGGGTCCGTCTCGGGGCGCCGGCGCCGCTCAGGCCCCGGCTTGCGCGAGGTCGCGGGCCTTGGCCATCGCCGACTCGGCGTTGCCGACATTGAGGAACGCCTGCTCGGGCAGGTCATCCAGGTCGCCGTTGCAGAGCATCTCGAACGACTCGATCGTCTCCGAGACCGGCACGAAGATGCCCGGCAAGCCTGTGAAGACCTCGGCCACGAAGAACGGCTGGCTCAGGAAGCGCTGGATCTTGCGGGCCCGGTCGACGGTGATGCGGTCTTCCTCGGACAACTCGTCGAGGCCCAGGATGGCGATGATGTCCTGCAGTTCCTTGTAGCGCTGCAGGATCTCCTGGGTGCGCCGCGCCACGTTGTAATGCCGGTCGCCCACCACCTCAGGGCTGAGGATGGTGGAGGTGGATGCCAACGGGTCCACGGCCGGGTAGATGCCCAGCGAGGCAATCTGCCGGCTCAGCTCGGTGGTCGCATCGAGGTGCGTGAACGTGGTGAACGGCGCCGGGTCGGTGTAGTCATCCGCCGGCACGTACACGGCCTGCAACGACGTGATCGAGTGGCCCGACGTCGAGGTGATGCGTTCCTGCAGCTCGCCCATCTCGTCGGCGAGGTTGGGCTGGTAGCCCACTGCCGAGGGCATGCGGCCCAGCAGGGTGGACACCTCGGAGCCTGCCTGCACGAAGCGGAAGATGTTGTCGACGAACAGCAGCACCTCCTGGCCCTGCACGTCGCGGAAGTACTCGGCCATCGTCAGCGCCGACAGCGCCACCCGCAGCCGGACGCCCGGCGGCTCGTCCATCTGCCCGAAGACCAGCGCCGTCTTGGAGAGCACGCCGGATTCCTCCATCTCGAGATAGAGGTCGGTGCCTTCGCGGGTGCGCTCCCCCACCCCGGCGAACACCGACACACCGCCGTGCTGGGAGGCGACGCGGTTGATCAGCTCGGTGATGAGCACCGTCTTGCCCACGCCGGCACCGCCGAACAGGCCGATCTTGCCGCCCTCCACGTAGGGCTCGAGCAGGTCGATGACCTTGATGCCCGACTCGAACATCGTGGCCTTGGGCTCGAGGGTGTCGAACGCCGGTGCGGGGCGGTGGATCTCCCAGCGATCGGCGATGTCGTCGGTGACATCGGCGCCGTCGAGCGGCTGGCCGAGCACGTTGAAGATGTGGCCGAGCACACCGTCACCCACCGGCACGGTGATGCCCTGGCCGGTGTTCACGACCGCCATGCCGCGTGTCAGCCCGTCGGTGGCTTTCATCGACACGATGCGGACGCGGTTGTCGCCGATCTGCTGGGCGACCTCGCCGGTGATGGTGACGGGTTGGCCCTCCAGCTCGACGTGCATCTCCACGGCGGTATTGATCTCGGGGATCTCCCCGGGCGGGAACTCCGCGTCGACAACGGGCCCGGCAATGGCCACCACGCGGCCATCGGCGTGCTCGACGGCGTGTGCGGCGGTTCGTTCTTCGGTCATCGTCATGTCTGTCACTCCTTGTGCCAGAGCGGAGGGTCGGTGGGGTTACTCGCGTGCACGGAACAAGTCCACGGTGCGGGCTTCGATGGTGTCGGAGAGCAGGTCGACTGCGCCGCCGGTCTGCGCAAGCGCCTCGGCGCCGCCGACGATCTCCATGATCTCGGTGGTGATGGCGTCCTGGCGGGCGCGGTTCATGATGCGGGTCAGGTTGGTCTTGAGTTCCTCGGCGTTGTCGGTGGCCGCCTTCATGGCGCGCTGGCGGGCCGCGTGCTCCGATGCCGAAGATTCGAGCAGCGCCGAGTAGAGCCGGGCCTCGGCGTAGCGCGGCAGCAGCCGTTCGAGGATGACAGCGGGTTCGGGCTCGAACTCGTAGCCACCCTCGGGGCCACCCAATGAGCTCTCGGCGTCGTCATCGTCGTCGAACTCACCGGAGTCGAGCGGCATGAACGGCACGATGGCCACCGACTGATTTCCCATGGAGTGGAACTGGGTGTACGCCAGCATGACTCGCTGGCAGCCGTTCTCGAACAGCTCGGTCGCCGCCATGGCAACCTGCTGGGCGTCGGCGTAGCTGGGCTGGTCGCTGTAGCCCTCGAAACCGGCTGCGATGCGGTAGTTGCGGAAGCGGAAGTACCCGAGCGCCTTGCGCCCCGACAGCACCAGCTCGTAGTCGCGGCCCTCCGCTGCGTCGGCAGCGATGGCCCGCTCGGTGGCCCGCAGGACGTTGTTGTTGTAACCGCCGCACAGGCCGCGGTCTGCGGCGATCGCCACGTAGGCAACCTTGGTCACCTCGGCCGGCTCGCGCAGCAGCGGGTGGTCGGCTTCGCCGCCGGCGGACGCCAGGTTGGCGATGACGGCGGTCACCTTGTCGCTGTAGGGCCGTGCTGCCCGCACCCGGGCCTGGGCCCGGACGATGCGCGAGGCTGCGATCAGCTCCATGGCGCGCGTGATCTTCTTGGTGGCGTCGATCGACCTGATGCGACGCCGAAGAATGCGCTCCTGACCGCTTGCCATCGATGCTCAGTCCCCCGCTCAGTCCTCGCCGTCAGCGTCGGCAGCATCGGCCGTGCTCACGAACTGGGCGGTGAATGCCTCGACGGCTGTCTGCAGCGCTGCTGAGTCGACATCGCCGGTGGAGCGGATGTCCGACATCAATGCGCTGTGGCGGGTGCCCATGTAGGCCAGCAGTTCTTCCTCGTAGCGGTTGACGTCCTCGACGTCGATACCGTCGACGTAGCCGTTGGTGCCCGCATAGATCACGACCACCTGCTCCTCGACCGGCATCGGCGAGTTGAGCCCCTGCTTGAGCAGCTCCACCAGCCGGTAGCCGCGGCCAAGCTGCGCTGCCGACACGGCGTCGAGCTCGGAACCGAACGTGGCGAAGGCCTCAAGGTCGCGGAACTGGGCGAGGTCGATCTTGAGCGTGCCGGCCACGCTCTTCATGGCCTTGGTCTGCGCAGCGGACCCCACCCTCGACACCGAGATGCCCACGTCCACCGCAGGCCGCACGCCGGACTTGAACAGGTCGTCCTGGAGGTAGATCTGGCCGTCTGTGATCGAGATCACGTTGGTCGGGATGTACGCCGAGACGTCGCCTGCCTTGGTCTCGATGATCGGCAGCGCAGTCAGCGAGCCTGCACCGTTGGCATCGGACAGCTTGGCGGCACGCTCGAGCAGTCGGCTGTGCAGGTAGAAGACGTCGCCCGGGTAGGCCTCACGTCCAGGCG